>JAAURB010000086.1 GCA_012033335.1 Oscillatoriales cyanobacterium RM2_1_1 | reverse complement strand
CGCAAGACGCTCTGTTATTCCAAATCCGTAGAAATGCTGAAGCACTCGATTCGGTTGCTACTTCATTACCTCAAATTCTGGGATGTCCCGATTCCGCAATGATTCATTGCATCATTCAGCAACGCCGCAAAGCTGTCTGGGTTTGGGCATCGGAGAGGGTGAAGCGATTCTGTCCCTGCGCCTCAACTTTGAAGCCTTGATACTCATAGGCTGTTTCCTGAGTGCGGGCAAAGCCCTGATCGAAAACTTCCAGTGCCGCTCGGGCCATCCGCTGCTCCTGAATTGCCTGGGGTCTTGACGATAGCCACTGCCCTGTTCTTTCGAGCCGATGACCAAAGGTTTCGATGGTTTCTTTCAGGGCATCCGGTCTTGAGGCAATCCACTGCCCTCCTTTCTCTAATCCATGCCCCATCGATTCAAATGTCTTGGTCAGCCCCTCTTGAGCCGCATAAGAAAGGCTTTGCGGCAGAGCCTTAAACTCATCACTCTCCAATTCCCTGCGTAGCTGGTCCACAGATTTAGTGGCTTGCTCTCCCAAATCCTCGGCCAATCGCTGAAAAAACTGGCGGGCAGGTCCCTCCGTAATCGCCGCAAACTGCATCTAAACCACCTGAATTGCCTCTAAAGGCTGCTTCGCTTTGGGCTCGGAAAGTTCTAGCTGGGACTTTATAGAGGTTTCGTTTGACTGACCAGCTTGAATAGGGTGTTCCCTCGACGGTGAGGCCGTATTGACTTTCGGGATTTCCTCGACCGTTGGCTTCAGATCAAGATTATTCTCTGGGATGGCTGCTGCAATCGGCACCTCACGCCATGTCCAGACATGTTCTTTAACCCAGCCCTGAAGGGTTTCAGCTGCTTCAGATGAAATCTGCTCTGGTGCCTCAACGTGACCATTGATTGCTGTCAAAAGTACGGTTTCATCCTGCACTAAGCTCAGGGATCTCCCTTCCTGACGAAGGTCAAGGTCACCCAAGCTGGCTTCGGTGAGGGGAGCCTGTTCTCCAAACAGGTCGATCAGGCTCTGGGCGACTTGCGAGATTGCATCTAAGTCAACAACCTCATCTAGCCCTATCCAAGGATCGGTAATTGGGCTTTCGGGGTCAGGTATCAGCTCCATAGGCACAGCGGCCTCAGCCACTTGCTCGTGCTGAAAAGCATTTATAGAGACTCCCCCATCCCGCTCCTGACGAAAGAAGATCTCATCTCCTTGTCGAATCTCGATCGCGGGCACTTTGTCTAAAGCTGCTGAAATATTAGGGGCTGAGGGTTCGGCGATCGCTGCCAGAATCATCTCGGCCCGGTCTTCGCTCAATTCGCGCCGCTGTTCTCCAGATGCTAGCTCCCCAAACACAATCCGTCGGCCCAGATAGATCCTGAGGGATTCTTCGCTTGCAGCGGAGTCGGCCAGCGTTTGAATCAGTCTCTCTTGAACTGGGCCAGCGATCGACTGAATCGTATCGGTGGACGGACTAACCATTTCCATGGGATGAATCTCCTGAAGTGATGGAAGTAAGTAAAGATTGAGAGCGTGGGGATGGAGTCAACCGGCCCAGCAACTGATCCAACTCAGCCATGGCCTGGATACGATTCACCACGATTTCGCCCTGTATTAAGAACAGCGCCATCTGGTCATCGAAACGAACTTTCACGAACGGCGGCTGATAGTTCGGCGAACAGGGTCTGAGAAAAGTGATTTGGCCGCGATCGCTACGGATGAACAGCACGTCATCAAAGAGCACATCGATCACGGCTGGGGTGTAACCGGCTGGGAAAGGGGACCTCTGGCGAGCGATCGCTAGTTCAGAGATAATTTCGAGTTCTTGGGTGAGGAGTGCTATAGCTGAACTCGACAGCGACCAGTCCTCCAAATTCAAAGCGTGACTCATAAGACCTCTCATAGGAATAACTACATCTGCCCCGCCCTTAGATACAGCAGATACGACCGTGATGATCCGATTCTAGGGAGACGATATGGCCTCAATACGGAAATTTTGAGATGGTTAAATCAGATCTGTGGGTCATCAAATTGACTGAGGTCATCCACAATCTGGTCATAATCGCGACCTAGAGTGGGCTCACAAACCAAAAGCATGACTGACCGACAGCGCTCTACCGGTGCCTGCTACACCCACTAGCCCTGTTGTGTCATGTCTCATCTGTGGTTTCACGCTCAAAAATCGTCTCCGCTTTCGCTTAGCGTTTCTGGATACGCTAAGCGGTTTATCGTTGGAAACCTTGCCAAATCTAGTTTTGGGAAATTTCTGCTGGATGCCAACGGCCAGAGGTGTTCCTATTCTCCAGTCATAAGGATGTTGGAAACAATGTTGTTTGTCAGCAAAAGAAAAGCTATAGAAGCGCTTGATTTAAGCGGTGAAACATTGAAGCGTTACCGACTTCATGGTGAATGGATTGAGGGCATTCACTGGGTTAGAATCAACAGTCGCTGCGTGAGATATAACCTAGAACTCATTCAGGATTGGTGCTCTAATCGGAATGATCCCATTAGCCACATGCGCGCCATTGAAGTGTACAAAGCTAGCCTCATGAGTTGTCAGAAGAGGTCAGGCAGAACCTATGCTACAAATGCCATCTCCTCGTCGAAGAGTCTTTAGCTTCCAAGAAAACCCAAGATACTCCTCTCAACTAAAATTCAGGGACAAAAAGCTCTCTGGATTTACCGGCGTAATGCTCATAAATCATTTTGGGGCTTGTTCCGACTAACTTTGCAACGTCTTTCGCATCAAGCATTTTGATTCTTCCGTCAGGCATTGTCACAGCAGTTTCGAGCGCTGCTGTGATGAAAGTGTGTCTTGCCTGATATAGCTTTCGATATTCAATCCCATTCAGCTTTGAAAGTACGGATCGCCATGCTAGATTAGTTAAATTGTGGACATCAATCCAAGTCCCTTCTGGTGAGGGGAAGACCTTCATGTCACTGGTCACTGCTTCAGGTTTGATTGCAGACAGTAGCCCAGCCAGTCGAGAATTTACAGGGAAGGTACGCTTTTTTTGGGTCTTCAGTCCTTTTTTACAAACCAACCCATTCTCCGACACGACAACTGCCTGCTCAAATCGAACGGAACTAAAATCCTCCGCAATGTACTGCCATTGCAGCGCAACGGCTTCTGAGGGCCTACACCCCGTCATAAACAGAAATTCTATGAATGGGGCATAAAACTTAAAGTAGCGATCGCTCTTAAATGCCTGGATGATTCGATCTCTCTCTTCGAGACTGAAGGGGTCAATATCCGTATCTTCTAAATCCCCTTTAGGGACTTTAATATCCGCTGCCATCCCCTTGAATGGGTTGTGAGATATGAGCTGAGATTTTGTGGCCCAATCGCAGCAGGCGGAGAACTGAGTCAGATAGCGCTTTACCGCGTTGGGAGTCTTATTTGCGACTAGCCAGTCTCGAATTGCAACAGAGTCTTTGAGAGACCGAGTAGGTAAATGGAGATTGATACAGCGAGAAACCTTGTTAAAATCCTTAGCCAGCGTGCTAGGAGACAACCCTGGACGTTTGAAATTAGTGTACTTCTCCCACAGCTCAGCTAGCGAGGGATGGACCGCCGTGGTTGGGGTAAGAACTGGGGTAGGCGGTTTGGCACTATCGGCTGACTGGATCCGGTACTTGAGCAACGTCGAGTCGAAATTTCCAGAGAGAATATCCAACTCTATCTGACGAGCTTTCAGCTCCGCTAGCTTACGGTTCTGAACCGTATCATCAAAACCCAGCGAAATGTAGCGGCGCTTACCTTGATAGCTAAAGACAAGCTGTAAGCGTCCATTCGATGTCTTGATCTGGACTGAACCCTTGGAAGCCTTACGAGACAGGGAAGAGAAGTACATAGCCAACCTCCAGGGATAAAACCCTTGTACTAAAATCCTTACCCCAATAATTCCCCCAACCTGTTCTAAATTCCCCCAACAAATGAGCGACCTTCGCCGAAGCCTTGAACAGAGAAAGCCCCAAAACCTTTGGCTTCGGGGCTTTTTGCTTGATTTATCTGAATGCCAGGAGGGAGATTTGAACTCCCGACACAAGGATTTTCAGTCCTCTGCTCTACCAACTGAGCTATCCCGGCATGTTTTTCATCACGATTAATCAGTCTAGCAGGTTAGATCAAGTTTATGCAAGGTAATTCTGCAAGTTTTCCGCTCCCGTAGGAGTTTTTTCATCCGACTTTTCCGATGAGAATTGTCCAGAACCCCTAATTTGTTCAATCAACCTATGAGAATCCCCTAAACTAATGGGAAACAGTTGGTAAGGGACAGGAGCTTGTGGTGAAACGTCTGACCCCTAGTCTGACCCCTGAGGGTAAGAGGCTGGGAATACTCGGATTGATCTGGATTCTAATAGCGGTGAGCGATCGCCTCTGGTTTGCCGCTGATCACAATGTTCCAGCCTGGGATCAGGCTGATTATCTCACGGGCTCCCTCAATTACTGGTATATCTTACAGTCCCCCCAGTGGGGATCGGAGGATTGGTGGCGGCAATTCTGGCAATTGTCCCCCAAAATCCCTCCCTTCACCTATTTGTTCACCGGCCCCTGGTTAACCGGGTTTGGTCTGGGAGCGGATCAGGCCAATCTAGTGCATTTAGCCTTTAGTGGTATTCTCCTGAGCTCAGTTTATGGGTTGGGGATGAGGCTCCTGAGTCCCAGGGCAGGACTGTGGGGGGCTGGGCTTTGCGCCCTGATGCCAGGGCTTTATGTCTATCGCCTGCAATATTTACTGGACTATCCCTTGACGGCGATGGTGACATTAAGTTTCGCTTGCCTGACCTGCTGGCGCTTGACTGGTTCTGGGATTCCGCTCACACCCCAGGCTGAATCTCGACAACATCAAGTGGATGCAAAGTCTTCCTGGTTATGGGCTGTAGCATTTGGGATTTCCCTGGGGTTGGGGATCTTGACTAAACAAACGGCGGTGTTTTTTCTCGGGGTGCCGATTCTGTGGGTGGTGGGGGAGAGTCTGGGGCGGCGGGCCTGGAAACGGTTAGCTCAGTTGGGGTTGAGTGGGTTGATTGCCCTGGTTTTAATCAGTCCCTGGGTACGGACGAATTGGTTACTGATAGTCACTTCCGGGAAACGGGCCACCCTTGACTCAGCCTTGGCCGAAGGGGATCCGGATCTCACGAGTTGGCAAGCCTGGGTCTATTATTGGAATCGTCTGCCAGAGCAGATTTCCTGGCCATTGCTGCTGGTTCCCCTGGTGGGATTGCTATGGTTTGGGTGGGGTCGCCTCAGATTCAAACTGCATCCGATTCATCTGGGGCAACCCTTCTGTACCCCTGGACTCACTTGGCTAGCCATCTTCTGGCTGGGGGGCTATTTCCTCTGTTCGCTGAATATCAATAAAGATCCCCGGTATAGCCTGCCGCTGTTGCCGGTCTTTGCCATGGTTCTAGCCCATGGCCTCACCCTCTGGCCCAAGGATTGGGGGCGGATTATCCGCTGGGGAACAGTAGGGCTGGCGTTAGGGATTGCCCTGATCCACCTCTGGCCAGTGGGGGGGAGTTGGGGAAAAGCCCTGGCCCGTAGCTTGAGTCCTGAGGGCAAATATCGGGTTTATCTGGCTCAACCCTGGCCCCATCAAGCGGTGATTGACACCATGATTCAAACGGAACCCTGGCTCCAGTCTAC
Source organism: Oscillatoriales cyanobacterium RM2_1_1 (assembly GCA_012033335.1). Lineage (GTDB taxonomy): Bacteria > Cyanobacteriota > Cyanobacteriia > Cyanobacteriales > Microcoleaceae > JBHJGO01. The sequence continues at coordinate 16,989 of JAAURB010000086.1, read as the reverse complement.
TCTGGGGGTTTTGCCTTCAACGGCTGAAATCAATCAACACAACTTCAGTTACTTCGGGGCTTTGCGACAGCAACAGGTGTTTGGTCGTCAGGTGGGAACCCAACTGGGGCAAGTTCCCCAGGATGCTTTGTCCCTTTCCTGGTTTGTCAGCAAAACTGAGACTCAGGGGTCAGTGGGACGAATTGCTGCGGCTCAAGCGGCCATGGTGCAGGCGGTAGAGCAAAGCCCTCAGTTTCAGCGGTTGAAACAATGGCCTTTGCCAGATGGCAGCGGGTTGAATCTCTATCATCGTCAACTGCCCTACCTTGAGGTCACCCCTCAAACCTCGCCTTTGTCTCCAGGATCTCAAGTTCAGTTAACTGGGGTGATGGTGCCCGAACAATCGCCGCCCGGAAAGCCCATGCCTGTCACCTACACCTGGGTTGGCCCCTGGGAACAACTACAATCGGGATTGGTATTGCTCACCTGGAAACAGTCTGGAAAGACTACTCAGGATTCTGTACCGGCATGGATCCATGATCATAGCTTTGCCATGGGAACCCTACCGTCCCACCCGGCCACCCTTGAGCCTGTCCCGGCTCAAGTTCAGGTGATTGAACGGATGGGGATGTTGCCCCCAGCAGATCTGCCACCCGGTAACTATCAATTAGAGGCGACCTATCTGAATCGCAACACGGGGGAAACCTATGGCATTCCCGTTCCACCGGTGACGGTGAACCTGAATCCCAATGCAAGGGCGTTGCCTGCCCCAGAGCTAGATTTAGTGACCCAACTGCGGCAATGGGCCCAGGAGTTGCCCGAGGGTGTGGTAGGATTGGAGCAGGTGTTTGCTGAAGTCGGTCGGGTGAATCAGTATGATCCCACCCAGAACTATACCGTTCAGGCGGAGCAAAGTCTGGCCTATCGGTTGCAACAGCACCCGGAACAGGTGGATTGGGCCTACGGTCTGGCCCTGGCCCAGGTTTTACAACAGGATGCTCCCGGAGCCACCCAAACCTTACAACACATTACCCAGCTTGATACCGAGAATCCCTTTGCCCACGGTTACCTGGCCTTTATTCATCTCTACCGCTGGCAACCGCGAGCAGCCGAACGGGAGATTCAAACTGCATTGACCCTCAAACCTGATCAGATAGAGTTTCAAGCCCTGCGGGGAATTGCCTATTTGATGCAGGGTCATTTCATTCGAGCCTGGAAGGATTTACAGACTGTTCAAACTGTTCAAAAATTAGGACAGAAAAGCTGAACTCGGGTTGCTCATTCCAGACGGTGACCAAGGGTGGCAACTCAGAACTTGTCAATTCCTGCCAGTTTGATGGTAAATCTGCTATAGGTTGCCACAACATAAAAAATAAAAATAAAAATAAAAACAAAAACAAAAACAATAAATATTTGCTGATCTGAACTATAGTAATTTGCCATCCCGTAGGGTAGGGATTTAAGAGTAGGACGCACCGCCCTAACCACTCCTGGACTCCAGCTGCGTCAGCAACGCTATGTTGTTTTGATTATTGACAATTAATTTTCAGAGTACTTGATCAACATGAATTGAGGGCTGAATATGCTCGACTTCCCGGCGGTTAAGGAGCTGTCCCCAAGATTATTGCGCCATTTTGCCCGCCAAAACCGAAGCTCAGGCAGAGCACCCTGGTAACCTTTCCAGAACGAGGAGTCCGAACTATATCCAGGTCGAATTCTAAATCTCTTAAACCCACACAGGGGGGCAAGATTTGCTGCTTCAGAGCCATGCAACTTAAAGCAATCCCAATAGCCCCGGATGCTCCCAGGGTATGGCCTGTAGCTCCTTTTGTAGAACTGACTGGAACGTTTTCAGGAAATAGCCGGTGAATCAGCCGCGCTTCATGGGCATCATTTACCGGAGTAGCGGTTCCGTGGCCATGAATGTAATCAATCTGTTCCGAGGTCAACCCACTCCGTTGCAAGCAGGCTGTAATCGTGGAAATCGCGCTTTTTCCAGCAGGTTCCGGGCGATTGCTCAAACAACCATCAGCCCCCAATCCAAATCCCAAGATCTGGCCATAGGGAATCACCCCCCGCTGATGGGCTGACTCTGCTGACTCCAGGACAAACACAGCGGCTCCTTCCCCCAACACCAAACCTTCTCGCCCTCGATCAAAGGGATAGGCTCCAGTGGTAGCCAGGGCTCCCATCCGTTGAAACCCAGCCAGGGTCAAGGGCGTAATCGGTGCTTCTGCGGCTCCGGCGATCGCCTGTTGACATTGGCCGGTTTGAATCAATTCATAGGCTTGAGCTACAGCCCAGAGTCCGGTGGCGCAGGCAGCCATCGGAGCCAGCACTGGCCCCGAGGAACCAATTTGAAGGGCGATCGCCGTTGAGAGTTGACAGGGAAGCGCCTGGAGGAACTGTAAGTTTAAGGATTGTAAGTTTAAAGATGGTGAGCTTAAGGTTTGGGAGGTTGAAGCGGGTAAATTTGAAGTTTGCGGGCTTAAAGCCTGTGAATTTAAACCGGGCCAGTTTGAAACTTGTAAGTTCTGGTTCAGGGATTGCTGGGGTGCTGAATTAATAGGGTTGATTGAGTTTGAATTCCCTGACAATCTCCTGAAATAGCGGTCGGATGCCAGACTTTCCAGCTTGCCCTGATAGGCCCGACTAGAACCGATTACAACCCCCGCATCAGGCAGCGGCAGGGCTAACCCGGCATCTGCGATCGCCTCGTTCACAGCACTTTGTGCCAGCCTATCGAGATCCGCAGGCACAGCATCAATTAAGGCAAGGGGTCGGGGTAATATTTCTGCAAAGGGTTGCTGGATATCAATACCAGATTCACCTCTGATTAATTTCTGCCAGGTTTGGCCCAGGGTTCCCAAAGCCGACCTCAAGCCAATTCCAGTAACAACGACCGATATTTGCAGCAAGGGAATTGATCAAACTAGTTGGATTGAGCCAGGGGCAATTTCAACTCTAAAATGTCCAGTAGACGACCCAGATTGAAGTGATCAGCCATCAGTTGAGTGACACACTTAAACTTGCTAGCCTCATGCAAGCGCACCTGACCAAAGGTACGGTCAATGATTTCAACGGTTGTCAAGGTATCCAGATCAACGGATAAAACTGGAACTTCTAAATCCTCAGCCCGACTCAAAATCATCGGATCAGGGGTGATTTGCCCGGTGAGAATTAGGCAGTGGGTGGACTTTTCCAGGGCTGTCAGTTGGATATCGGTGCGATCGCCCCCGGTGACTACTGCCATATTGCGAGAGCGATCAAAATATTTCATGGCCGCACTGACATTCATTGCCCCAACGGTGAGGCTTTCCACCATGATATCTAGATGTCTGGCTCCGCAGAGAACCTGAGCATCAAGTTGCTGAGCCAATTCCTGCACACTCACGCTGCGTAGTAAAGCATTCCGAGGTAACAAAACCTAAAAGGGGAATCTGATGGCGCTCCAGAAATGGCTCAACTAAACTGACAATTTCTACCTGTTGTTCTTCAATCAGGTCATTGAGTACTACACCCACCAACCGATCCCCGAGTTGACCCTGGGCAAACATCAGATCATCGAGATTCAGGGGAAACGCCAGACGCTCAACCAAAATCACGGCAGCGTCTAGGATCTCAGCTACCTGGGGTAGAGATAGGCCAAAAAGTTGCCCCTGCTGTAGGGTTCCTGCGCCTTCAAACAGCATCAACTCTGCGGCTTGAGGTTCTCCCCACTGGGCCAAGGATTGGGGATAGTTGGTCTGATCTTTGCCTTGGAGCCATTGGTGAACCCGGGTTTCTGTCAGCATCAGCAATGGAGACCGTACCTGGGCTGCCGATAGACCGAGCGTTTGAGCAATAAAACTGACATCAGCGTCAGTGGTCTGATGCTGATGAGGATTAACATCTGTCCCCAATGGTTTGCCATAGGCGACTTCTAGACCTTGATGCTTTAAGTGATGGGCGATACCAAGGGCGATCGCGGACTTGCCGCTGTGGGGCTTTGTTGAACCAATTAACAAACATTTTGCAGACTTAGCCACCCATTTAGCTCCTCAATCTTTTCAACTACTGTCCCGGTCAGCGACAATAACACCCAAACCTCAAGCTATTTTTAGCCCTGCCCACCCCTTTGCTGATCTGGCTTTGATTAAAGCCTTCAAATTTCAGCACCTGACTCATAAAGCCTGATTCAGGCAATATGCAGAAGTTTTTTGTAAAAATCCTGGGAGAAATCGATGATATGATTTCTCCCAAAGTTCTGCAGCACCTCAATGAGATACCGGACAAATTCATAATTGGGTAAGGTTACAGCATAACTCAAGTCTGCATTCCCATCAAATTGAACCCGACAGTGGGTCGGGTCAGCCGGGAGAGAAGAAACACTCCAACTGGCTACAAAGGGAATATCCTCGCCCCCATCAATTTTGCGAGCGCCCTCTAGACTTTTTTCCTTATAAAGACTGATGGAAGGGGGGAGATACTTACGAAGTTTCTCATCGTAATAAGGCAAGTAAACACCGACTTCCCGTCGATCAGCCGCTTTCAATTGACGAATTATCGCTGACGAATCTGGCATTCCTCAGGTCTCCTCCAAGAACGTTCATCTCCAATTTAACTGAACTCTTCTGCTTTCAGCTCCCTTGAATTAAAAGTCTACAGTCTGCTCCCTAATTGAACTCAATTGAGGGCTAGGTCACCCAGCCCCCTACGGGGGATATAGGATTTAAATCCGCACACCTCTCAAACTCTGTCCGCCAAAATGACCAGCAAAATGCCATACTCCTTACTAGATGGCTGAACTAGAATTTGTTAATGTTGAGCAAAATCTGGGTTCGCCTAAAATTGCTGAGAATACCGAAACAATCCCATGAATTCAAAATTTCTTCCCCCTCTAAAACCTGAAAACTCAATAACATCAGATATTGAGTTTTCTGAGGAAGATATCTCTCACGGCGATTTATCTGATTTATCTAAATCTAGTTTAATTCCTCGAGGCTCTTATCGGAACCGCAGGCGCAAGGCGGCAGCCGTTCTGATTGCCGTTTGGGGGGGAACTATTACCTTACATCTGGTTTCCTGGGGAATTTGGGCTGTACTGGGCTTAAGTGGGCTGATCTCCATTCCCCTGGTCAGACTATTTTTCGTCCGACCGAACCCTTCCAATCAAACGACCCAGGCTCTCTTAGACCAGTGGCCGTTTATTTCTCTCCTGGTCGCTGCTAAAAACGAAGAGGCCGTCATCGAAGATCTCGTTAAAAACCTATGTCAAATTGACTACCCCGGCGATCGCTACGAGCTCTGGATTATTGATGACAATAGCACTGATCGGACGGCTGAAGTGCTAGATCGGCTAACCCAAACCCATCCTCAACTAAAAGTCCTTCATCGGGGAGAATTATCCAGGGGCGGAAAGTCAGGGGCACTCAATCAAGTCTTACCCCTGACTCGGGGGGAAGTGCTCGGGGTATTTGATGCCGATGCCCAGGTGCCTCCCGATCTCCTGCGTCAGGTTGTTCCCTTATTCAGCCTGAAGAATATCGGGGCAGTTCAGGTTCGCAAAGCAGTTTCCAATCAGGATTTCAACTTCTGGACTCAAGGACAAGCTTCCGAGATGATGTTCGATGCGTTCGTTCAGGAATACCGAATTTTTGATGGGGGGTTGGGAGAACTGCGAGGCAATGGCCAATTTGTCCGCCGGATTGCCTTGAACCACTGTCAGGGCTGGAATGAGGAAACCATTACTGATGATCTGGACTTGACTTTCCGGCTGCATTTGCACCGTTGGGATATCGAATTGCTGATGTTTCCGCCAGTGAAAGAAGAGGGAGTCACCCGACTCAAACCCCTGTGGCATCAACGCAGTCGTTGGGCTGAGGGTGGATACCAGCGCTATCTTGACTATTGGCAACCCTTGATCCGGAATCGGATGGGTACCCGCAAAAGTCTGGATGCTTTGGGCTTTCTCTTTGTGCAGTATCTTTTGCCTACAGCCACCCTCCCCGATTATTTGATGTCCTTGATTTTGCGCCGGATGCCCTGACACTACCCCTGACCTGTGTGACAGTGCTGTTTTCCTGCATCGGCATATTTGTCAGTTTGCGGCAAACTGAACGTCTACAGCCTGGAGCCAACTTACTTCAGTCCGGGGAGACCAGGATCCGCCCTGCCGCATTTGTGGTGTTGCTGCAGAGTTTGCAAAGTACTTTGTATCTACTGCACTGGTTTGTGGTGATTGGAAGTACTACACTACGGATGTCCATTCGGCCTAAGCGTTTGAGATGGGTTAAGACGATTCATCAGGGAACCTCAAGCTAAAGCTGACCTGGGAGAGGGTTTGAAGAGGGTTTCAGGGGGCCAAATAACTGAACTCCCGACGAAAGCATGATCGGTTATACTCCGTCGGTTCATCAATCTGACTTTTCCCATAACCCTCTGAAAAGTTTTGCTGATTGAGCGGCGATAATTACTGAGTCTGAAGAGGAAATCCGATGGATTTGCTAGAGTATCAAGCCAAAACCCTGTTTAGTGAGGTGGGAATTCCGGTTCTCCCCTCCCAACGGATTGATCGGCCTCAGGACTTGAAAAGGCTAAAGATCCCCTACCCGGTGGTCTTGAAGTCCCAAGTTCGGGCTGGAGGTCGAGGGAAGGCTGGGGGTATTCGGTTTGTTGAGAATACAATTGATGCGGTGGCGGCGGCCCAGGCAATATTTAATTTGCCAATTCTAGATGAGTATCCTCAAGTCCTGCTAGCTGAAGCCAAATACAATGCTAGTCGGGAGTTTTATCTCGCCATTACCCTTGATCCCCAGTCCCGTCGTCCCATTCTTCTGGGATCTCCTTACGGCGGCGAGGGCATGGATGAGGAAATTTTGGCTCAGGTGCGGCGGGTCATCGTCAAGCAAGAATTTTCTGCCTTTTATGCTCGCCATCTGGCCGTCAGTATGGGTTTGACGGAGGAGTTATTGCTCAAGGTGAGTACCCTGATTGAGAAGATGTATTATTTATTTGTCAGTAAGGATCTGGACTTGATTGAAATTAACCCCCTGGGTATTAGTCCCACGGGGGAGGTGATGGCTTTAGATGGCAAGGTAGTGGTCAACAGCGGAGCCTTGAATCGCCATCCAGAGCTGATACAGGCGATTGATACCTGCCACCCAGCAGCACAAACTTTAACGTCTCACACGTCAGAGGATCCTCAGCCTGTCAGGGCTAGTTCCTTTACGCCAATTGCCAATCAAACCCTGGTCTGTACCCCAAACTTGATTGAACTCGAGGGCAATATCGGAGTTTTGTGTAATGGGAAAGGGCTGACCCTGGCAACCATTGATGCCATTGTTCAAGCTCGGGGAAAACCGGCCCTGTTTGCGAATTTTGGCGAGGAAGATTATTTCCAGATGACTGATATTCTGAGAGATCGTCTGCATCAGAGCTTAGCCATCGTGGGTCAGGCTCCGGGAATTAAAGTGATCCTGATTCATTTTTTGGGAAATCTCGGTAATATTCAAGAGTTGGCTACAGAAGTTGCAGATTACCTGCGGGAGCGTCTGACTCTGGGATCAGTACCCTGGCATGTTCTCCGTTTTGCTACTTACCCTACTGAATTATTAGAAGCTGAGTTTGCTGAGCTTCCCGTTAAAATTGCTGGTAGCCTGGAGGATGCGGTGGCCAGTGCGATCGCATTGGCCAAGTAGAACTCCAGGTCAAAGTCTCTCTGTCGGGCCAATATTCCAGTTCTATTCCTGCTCCTTGAGACCACTTTATGAACTTGACTTCAGACAGCACTATATTAATTCAGGGAATTACTGCATCCTGTTCTGCTCTCTATGCTGGCCTGAAAATGAAGGAATATGGAACCCGGGTGGTTGCCTGTGTTCATCCGGGACAAGATCCTCAGCCCGTTCTGAATATTCCGACCTTTGATCTGGTAAAACAAGCCCAGAGGGCAGTAGGGACAATTGATATCAGTATTATTTTTACCCATCCTTACCAGGCTTTGGATGCTGCTCTAGAGGCGATCGCCGCTGGAATTCGGCAACTGATTATTATTACAGAGGGGATGCCTCCCCTGGATATGGTGAAGTTGATTCGTGTGGCTGAAATGACCGAAACGTTGCTACTGGGGCCAAACTCCTCAGGAATTATTGTTCCTGGAAAGCTACTCTTGGGGACTCATCCCCCCGAACTCTATACTCCGGGCAATGTCGGGGTAATTGGTCGCAGCAGTACTCTGACCTATGAAGTGGTCATGCAACTGACTCAAGCCAACCAGGGACAATCCATTTGTGTCACCGTGGGCAGTGATGTGGTGATAGGTTCTTCCCTATTGCAATGGCTACAAATTCTAGATGAGGATGATACGACAGACGTGATTGTCTTAGTGGGGGAGGTTGACGGAGGAGATGAGATTGAAGCGGCTTCCTATATTGCTGAAGCGATTGATAAGCCTGTTGTAGCCTATATTGCGGGTCAATTTGCCACTAAAACTCAGATGGTCAGTCAGGTAAGTAATGTGATGACCTCCAGGATCATGACCTCCATGAGTTCCCAGAAGGAATATCAAACCAAAATAGCCCAGTTCAAAGGGGCTAAAATTCCCATTGCCCAACGTCCGGCTCAAATCCCTGGCCTAGTCAAACAAGCTCTGGGTCAACCTCGATGAATAACCGTGGCTGCCAAACTTAATTAACTTGATTAAGACGTAATATCCAAATCCGGTTATGGAAATTGTTAAATGGAAGGGGGCACTGACCCCCCATCAATCTTCTAATTAATTGCGTCAAGCTACTTATTACCTTGAGGCGTTTGCCAGGTTCAGTTTTTGGATCAGTAGGGTTCTGAAGGTGGTGTACATGTCCTGGGCGAGTTGCCGAGGATTCCACAGGGGCGCAAGATGTTCAGGGTGTTTGGAGCGAATCAGATGGTCACGGATTTCGGCCCTGAGATTGGGATCCTGACCAAACCTTACCCCAAGTTCAATGTATTCCTCCCAACTCCAAGCAATCCCCCTATCCAGATTAGCAGCCTTGAGAAAGCCGTAGCCCATGCGGGAGAGATATTGCTCCCCGGAACGAGTTAAGACCGGTAAATTTTCCCAGAGGGCTTCCAGGTTGTGGGTTCCCCCATTGTAAGGATAGGAATCCAGCAAGACATCCGCCACCCCATAGATGGCTCGATGTTCTTCTTCAGTTTTGGTCAGCCCAATAAACAGAATCCGACTGATCTCAACCCCCAGTTTCTCACAGACCTGGGCATACATTTCACGGATCAATTGATGATCCCCCTGACCTTTGCGCAACAGGATAGCATTGGGGCTATATTTGAGAATTTTCACCTGGGCTTCTACCATGGCTTGGTTGGTTTTGCGACCGGGAGCAATGCACAGATAAACCATCTGATCCCGATCAATGCCAAGCTGTTGGCGAATACTATGGCGCTCCATCTTGGCCCTGGGAAACCCATCAATGGCAACAGAGTTTGGGGCAGTCGAATTAACTGTTCTAGATAGAATTCATCCATGGTTGCCGGATGGGTATATTGATCGCAGAGAAAGTAATGTTGATCGGATAGATAGGGCGCATCAAATCCCAGCCAGGTCGCACAAATCGGAGCGGGAGAATAGTGGAGAATCTGAGCATTGACAGGCACAGTAATCGAGTCTAAGTCCACTAAAACATCCAGGTGATCCTGGATAATTTGCTGGGTGATTTCTTCAGCGGAGGCAAAGCCATTGGGATAGGCTTTCGGCCAGTAAAACTGACTCACGGTTTGCTCAAAGCTTTGGGTCAATTCATCGGAGGCTAAGCGTCCGGTGACATAGAGATGAACATGGGGAGTCAGCCGGGTCAATTCTCGAATTAGGGCTTGACTGCACCAACCTACAGAATGTCGGCGAAAATGCTTGGAAATAAACCCAATTCTCAGGAGTCGAGTTTGTATTTGGGCTTTCCAATTGGCCTGAATTTCTAAAGCTTTAGTCTGCCGTTTCTGATAATATGCTTCAGCCATTAATTGGTAAAACTGAGCATTTCGAGCCCGATCATCCCGGAGATGGGAAAGGGTAAATAGCAGAATTTCATAGAGAATATTAATCTCGGTCAGGGAAAGGGTATTGAGTCGGGTGAAGCAGATTTCTTCGAGTTCTAAAAGCTTCTTTAGGGCCGCTTCACAGGCCCCCGATTGGGTATAGGCAAAAACATAGGCAATCCTGGATAAAACGGGGGCTAAATGGCCACAGGTTTTACAGTATTGATCGGTGGCTTCTCGGGCTTTTCCCAGACGAGTTGAATGGCTCAGGAGATCACAAAGCTGTTGATGGGCTTCGATATAATCTGGCTTGAGTTTGACTGCTTTTTCGAGATGAATGACTGCGGCTTGAGGCTGATCTTGCTTCTGAATATGGGCTAGACGGCAATGAACTTCCGGCCAATCTGGACGAAATTCCAGGGCATATTCAAAACTTCTAATGGCTTTTTCTACCTGGCCCAGGGTTGAATAGATATTGGCAATATTATGATAAGTATCTGAAGAATCAGGTTTTAATTTAATCAAGTTTTGATATTGGGCGATCGCTTCTGGATAGCGTTTTAGCTTGACCAATGCAACCCCATAATGTAGATAAAACTCTGGCCGATCTGGTTTGATTTCAATTGCATTTTGGAAGTCAGAAATTGCCTCTAAATAATTGCCCTGCTGCGATCGCACACACCCCATATTGGCATGGGCTTCTGCCCACTTTGGCTGGAGCATAATAACTCGTTGATAGCTCTCAATGGCGGCCTGCCATTTTCCCCGGCGAGCCAAGGCATTGCCAAACTCAAAATTGAATTGAGGTTCTACCAGATCCGGTTGGAGTTCCAGAGCTTTTTGCCAGTAATTGATGGCTTCATCTTCCTGTTTGAGCTGTTGATAAACCTTGCCTAAATTCCAGTAAGCTGGAGCCAGATCGGGTTGTAACTGAATGGCAGTTTGATAGGCGGAAATAGCCGATTGAATTTGCCCTTTCTTAGTGTAGAGTGTCCCTAAATTGGTATGGACTTCAGGGAGGTGAGCCTGGCAGGTAATTGCAGTTTGATAAGCCTGAATTGCTGCATCAACTTTGCCTTGAGCGGTATAAGCATTTCCTAGGTTGACATAGGCTAAGAATTCATCGGGTTGAAGTTTGAGAATCTGCGAACATAACTGAATCACCTGCTGGAAATTCTTCTGTTTGAAACAGGTTTCGATCTGGTGTTGATACGCTTGGATTTCTGCAAAAACCTCTGAGTTAATCAGCGGATCAGTTACAAGATTTTCTGGGGCTTCAACAGGGGCTTCAATGGGGGCTTCAACAATGAAGCTTTTCCCGTCTGTGTCATACCCCTCAGAACTAGGCCGATCCAGTTGACCCGAGAAATCAATGCCCCCCTCCTCGAATCGTTCACTAGCCTCTGAAATAAAACTGAGTTGCATTAACGGGTTCCCTGACAATGAAGACGGGATTATCCCCAACTGCGGCAAAATTTCCAGGACAATTTGATTTTGAGGATCCAGGGTTAAAACGGTTTGGTAACAGGTTAATGCCTCCTCAATCCGGCCTCGTTTTAACAAATTCTGACCAGATTTAAGGTGAAATTTTACCGTTTGAGGTTGAAGTTGAACCGCAGTTTGGTAACAGAACCCTGCTTCATCCATCCGATCCAGTTGCATCAAAGTGTTGCCAAGCATCCAATGAATTTCAGCTTTTTGAGGTTGAATTTTTAAGGCCGCTTTATAACTAGAAATAGCATCTTTCCAGCGGTCTTTCTGATAGAACATACTGCCGAGGTTGGCATGGGCTTCAGCAAAATCAGGACGGATTTCCAGGGCTTGAGTATAGGCCCAGATGGCTAGATCGATTTCCTCAGTTTCCTGAAATGAATTCCCAACGGTGAGGTAAATTGAAGCAAAGTTGGGTCGCAGATTAATAGCGGTCTGAACTGTTGAAACAGCATCCTGAAATGCGCCACTTAAAATATAGGTTCTGGCAAGCTGACGATAAATTTCCAGATTTCCTGGATCGGCTTTTAGTTGATTTTGATAATGAGTAATAGTGGCTTTAAACTGGACGTGTTCCTGGGTCTGAATTTCCATTTTCTCGGCAAAACAAACTAATATTCTGAGATTCTAATCTCATCTCTTCGGGACTCTCAAGGTCGCTTACCCGACGCTTAAAAATAGTCTTCTACAGAGTATTTTATCGATTAATTTTGTTCATTAATTCAACCCATTAATTTCATCTATTAGCGGAGCCAGATTTCATTACAGGATTCTGGCAGAACTCTGATTAATTTATCGTACCACGGCTGGGAGAATGCCTGAGAAATCCCCCCGGTTCTCCCCTGGCCTGTGATAGACTGAAAGGCTTCTTGAGGAGTAATCCCCCAAGTTTAATATCCTGGCGAACTCAACATTTGTTGACCTGAGTATGGGCTTGGGCTTGAGGTCGGTAAATCTTGCCAATGCCATGGTCAGGATTGATTTCAACTACCAGATCAACGAAATCAGCACACTGAACTAACGGAAGAATAAATAACTCCGGATGGAGCGATCGCCAGAAATAATCCACAAACTCTTCTACATCTGCCGCCTGCATCCCCGATTTTCCCTGGGCAATCATCTCCTGTTCGGCTTGCTTGCGCCATTGTTTAGAGAGATGATAATCCACCGGATTGAGCACCATTAACCGATCCAATTTTTCCCATAGAGGCCCATACGCTATCAATCTTTCATTCATATCCTGGGCAAACTGCCGATCTTCAGGGGTGTTGATCGGCTCTGGAGCCGTGACAAAAACAGCCGGATCAACCGGGCGACAGCCGACAAACCATCCCTCAAACAGCACAATGTCAACAGCTTCAACGATTTTCGGGGCAATGCGATCGCCCTCCCCCTGCCACAGGGACTTATCAAACTGTGGAATCGCAACAGACTGACCCGGCTGAGGATGACGTAACTGAGTTAAAACCTCCAGACCTGCTTCAATCTCATGGGTACCGGGGGGGCCACGCCAGATCAGGCGAGGATCTTGTTGACGCAACTGTTCCCGCTCAGCATAACTTTTATATAAATCGTCCAGGGAAAAACTCAGGGTACGATAGCCCTGAACCTGCAAAACCTGAGTTAGCCCAGTCCCCAGGGTGGTTTTTCCGGTTCCCTGGCCCCCTAAAATGCCTTGAATTATGGGCCGACCTTGATGCTGATGACAGTCAATCAACTGGCGGGCCAGAGGTAGCCAGAGTTGCCACAGGAGCAGTTCCCAGCCCGGAACTTGAGGCAGGGTTTCTTGCTGTTCACAGGCCCGACTGAACCAATGGGCCCGGGTTTCTATCTGGGTTAAGGCATTCTCCGGGGTAATACCAAAGGCGATCGCCGTTTAGGGTCAGCCAGCTCTAAATTGGCCAGGAATCGCAATTCCCGGGTCTGGGGCTTTGCGCCCTGGGCCCAAGCTTTGAGACAGTCCATGATTATAGCCCGTGATTGCGATTCATACTTAGCGATCCATACTTACCGATTCATACTTAAGGAATTCCTTAATTTTTCCCGAATCGGGTTCAAGACCCCAGTATAAACGCGAGTAAGTATAAACTGTAAACAACGCCGATCTTGAGCGAGTTCAGAATCTCTAACCACAAAGGTCGCCGGGTTTGGGACTGCCGACGATAGCTGAGCCAGCTAATCACTTCAGTGATCAGAACCACGAGAGTAGAGACAACGATGTCCCATCGTGATTCCTGCCCAGAGACCGAAGCGATCGCAAGTCCTAAAAAAGTACCGAACAGCAAACTCATTGCGATCACAGAAATCCGTCGCCAGGGATTTTGTAACCATTGTCCCAGGCGATTATTGGTAACGCCGACTAATTGGTTAAGACGAGTACTTTGCATAAGTTTAGGGGTTTAAGGGGTGTTCCTATCTAATATTTGCTGATTTCAGATGATTAAACCCAAATTTTACTCAACAGCATGGATTGTTGCAGTTGTTCTGGTAGCGAGTGTATCGTTAAAAATTTTGTGGCCAACGTCTCATTCCTGGTGGCAGGGAAGCTCAAGTGAATCGGTGAGTGAATTTCCCCTCGAACCTCCCCACGGATCTGCGGATGAAACCAGGCTGAATGGAGAACCTTCAATCATCAGGGCGCTGCCTTCTCCAGCGTCCTCTAATCTCAACACCGGAGCTATGCCTCAAGAGCTCATTGAAAAGGTTGAAGATGTTGCTAAAATCGAGAACACTTCAAATATTGCGAATATTAAGAATCCAGAAAGTTCAGTTCCGCTAGCGGCTGAACCCCCGTCCAATTCAGACTCCAATTTAGCATCTGATTCAGCCGGGAACCCAGTGGGTAAATTGCAGGCAGGCAATCAAACTCAACATCCAGTGCGAGTTGTTTTGCAACGACGCTCCGGAACCTCTGCCCAGGCTGAGCCCGTTCACTGGGATTTTGCCCCTCAAGAAGGTAGAACGAAGGGATTGACCTTGAGCTTACCCGATGAAAATTTGGTTCTGGCATCCGGAGATATTTTGGTGGTGTTTGCCCAGGATGGTTCCCGGCGTTACTGGGGGCCCTATATCGTCGATGAAACCTCCCTGCCGCGATGGGATAACTCTACTCAGACCTGGGAGTTAACTATTCAACCCTAGCCAGAGCTGTTTGAGTCCTCTCCAGCGTGATGGATTCACGGGAATCAACACCTTCGTCAGGAAAGGTGTAAAGTCTTGATTGGGCAATTATCTCAGCGAGTGAATGAAATCTAAATCTGTTCTGCATCGATGGCTTCAATCTCTTCAGGCTGCTAAATTTAACTGGATACTGCCCTTGATCGGATTGATGGGGCTAAGCGGAATCGCCTTCTTCTGGCAACTGGGCTATAGTGGTTTGGTGGATGAGACTGAACCCCTATTCGCTGAAGCCGCCCGGCAGATGTTAGTCACAGGGGACTGGATCACGCCCTACTACAACGAGACTACCCGGTTTGATAAGCCGCCGTTGATTTACTGGCTGATGGCCGTTACTTACCAAATTGTTGGGGTAAATTCTTGGGGCGTGCGATTGCCCTCGGCGATCGCCGCTTCTGCCTTGACCAGTCTAAGCTTTTACACCCTGTGGCGCTATGTTCAGGCTAGAGAAAACTTTCAGCAGAGGTTTTTGAGCGATCCCGAGCTGCATGAACAGACCAATCAGCGACGTTCTGATCAAAGCCGATTATTCCATCCCTTGCCCTGGATGGGGGCAGCTTTGATCGCTCTTAGCCCTCAAATGATTGCCTGGGGAAGGGTTGGTGTTTCTGATATGCTGTTGACGAGCTGTTTGGGAAGTGCTTTATTGGCCTTTTTTTTGGGTTATCTGGAGTCAGATCCTCAGGGATCTCAAGGTTATCCTGACAAAAATCTGATTGCCCTGAAAACTTTAAGACGATGTCATATTTCCAGCTTTTGGTATTTATTATTTTATTGGTTGATTGCCCTAGCGATTTTAACAAAAGGGCCGATTGGATTAGTTTTACCCGGTTTAATTGTGGGTAGTTTTATTGTTTATGTAGGCAGTTGGCGACAGGTTTGGCAGGAAATGAATCCGATTTTAGGACTGGGATTCATTACATTCATGACGTTGCCCTGGTATATCTTAGTCACTCTGGCCAATGGCAAAGCCTTCCTTAATACTTTTTTTGGGTACCACAATTTTCAACGATTTACTCAAGTAGTCAATCATCACAGTGCCCCCTGGTATTTTTACTTTATCGTTGTCTTATTAGCCTGCGCCCCTAATTCTATTTACTTGCCTGTGGCGCTTCTACACACTAAGTTCTGGCAACGTCGAGGCTGGAGCCGTCAACCTCGCTGGCAACAATTAAAGCTATTTGCCTTGGTATGGTTCCTGGGAACCTTCAGTTTTTTTACGATTTCTGTGACTAAACTGCCCAGTTATATTATTCCTCTGATTCCGGCCTGTGCCATTTTAATTGCCTTGTTCTGGAGTGAGACGATACTCCAGGTTGATGGAGCTTCTAGAAGAGGTTCTGGAAAAGTTCCTAGAGTACTTTCATCGTCTCAAAAAGCCCTGACAATTTTGTTAAAAGCTTCTCTGATCCTCAATATTATCTTTTTACTTTTACTTGCTTTTGCTAGTTTTTATACGGTGAACTGGCTGGGTAATGATCCAGATATGCCTGATTTTTCCAGGGCTTTGGGACAGTCAGGATTTGTCATCAAGGCTGGATTAACATGGCTATTAACGGCTGGAATTATCACTGTTTTGATCTGGCAGCGACGAATTTCCTGGATTTTGCCCATCAATCTTTTAGGCTTTTTGATTTGCTTCGGGGTTACGGTTGTGCCGACCTATAACCTGCTCGATCAACAAAGGCAATTACCCCTGCGGGAAATTTCCCAAACAGTTTTAGCGCAAAGACAACCCCAGGAAAAATTGATCGCCGTAGGTTTTAATAAACCCAGCTTGGTTTTTTATACTCAGAATCCTGTAAGTTATTATGAATATCCGGCAGATGCGATCGCCGCTTTTCGTTCTGCTGAATTCCAAGCATCAATTCCGAAGTTAAAGCCAGAAACGTTTCTCCTGGTGGCTTATCCTCAGGACTTTGAAAAATTGGGACTCAAACCCGATCAGTATCAAGTTTTAGGCCGGGCTTCCGTGTATCAACTGGCTAGAGTCCTGTGGACAGTCTGGTAAGCGTCTGGTTAACTGACAAAACCCTCTCGCCCTCACCTTAGCTCTCCCCACTTGGGAGAGGGCTAAGGTGAGGGTGGTTCGGGCAGTCACACAAAAGATTTATCAATCAATCAGGGTAAGCGTACCACGCCTCTAGAGCAGTCCTCAATCAATCATGAAACGCGGTCATAAATAAAGCGAGAGAGGGTTTGGGGCTATGTCCCTGACAAGGGTTGACTACTCCCCTTCACCCATTTTACAAATCATCTAGAAGTGCTAAGTAGCCAGGCACAATTAATTAGAAGATACATGTAGGGGGTTGAAGGGGGCAGTGCCCCCTT
>JAAURB010000085.1 GCA_012033335.1 Oscillatoriales cyanobacterium RM2_1_1 | reverse complement strand
TCCTGGGGCAAAGCCCCAGACCCCCTTCTCGTTTGATAATTAATTACAACCATCTACTTACTAAAGGCATAAAACTTTTCAATTTTTCATCTTTCGTTACTGTTCAAGCTAGCTTTTGTATCTCTTCCAATCGAAAGAAGCTCACCGCCTCTGGAATCGTTTAACCTAGAATTGTAGGCATGAGAAGCAGTCCCCTACCGTTGCCTTCTGGAGGATGGAAAGATGAAAATAAAACTAAAAGTATTATTCACTACCTTATCTAAAGTCGCCGCAGGCGCAGCATTTATTACTCTAGCTTGTTTTGCTTCTACTCCAGTTCATGCCGGCAATCCGGAACATTTAAAGCAGCTTTTGGAAACAGGAGCCTGTCCAGGATGTGATTTATCCGGGTTTGATTTACAGGAGGCTCACTTGATTGGAGCCGACTTGCGGGAAGCTGACCTTTCTGAAGCCAATCTGGAGAATGCCAATCTAGAGGGAGCTGATCTGAAGGGGGCAAACTTGAGAAATACCAATCTGGCTGGCACATTTCTCAATAGTGCAGAGCTCAATGAGGCTAACCTGACCCTGGCCAATCTGACTGATGCTAATCTAGTTCAGGCTCGACTATCCGGTGCGGATTTAACCAATGCCAACCTGGAGGGATCAACTCTGATTGCTCGACCCCTAGAAGAAATACCCCAACCCCCCCGAGGGTCAGCTCGAAATTTGACCGAGAGCGAATTGAGTATCAGCCGTGATCTAAGATATCTGGTCTTGCCCTTGGGAGGGCCGGATCTGGGTGAGTCATTTGAATATAGTCAGGACTATCTTGATCAGTTCTTTCGTCCCCTAAACGCCAACCCTGAAGCGGGCGATCGCCGTCCCCAACTTCAAATTTTTCCTCTGGGGGAAGGCAATACTCCATCTGGGCCAAAAACTCCAGGATTCATTCGTTTTTAGAAAAACTTGTTCAGGGAAACTTAACGGTTATCGCACCGTCACCCCATAAACAAACTGAAACGGTTCAAAATCCGCCCCGGCTTGTGGAGTTCCACTCAAAACCAGAGAATAATTGCCAACCCTGGGAAAAATTACATTGGTTCCCGGAATTCCTTGATACTTCTCAGCGGAAATTGCTTTCAGGGTAGGGGTTAAGATAGGTTTTGCCTGGGGAGAACGGGGTTCTGTATAGATCGCCAACTTGCAGTTGCATTCCCCAAGGGGAATGATCTGGCCACCCCGTCGAGTCAGGGCAAACCAAACCTGGGCTGTTTCCCCAGCCTTGGGGTTGTGATTGGGTTCTAGATGGAAGGTCGCGGCTACATCCCCAGAAACCTCAATTTCATGAGCAACGGCAGATTGGAATAGAAGTTTATCTATTCTTACCATGGTGACTGATCCCAGCAACCCTAAACCGACAAGACATACCCTCAAACTGCTGATTTTTTTCATCTTTGTTGTGAAGTGCTGATCAAACTTTACTAGAAAATTAAGGCCAATCTAAGGGGTTGCCGAAGGTTTACGGGCGAGAGATCGCCCCAACAAAATTCCCAGGGTGACAACCCCTAAAATTCCCACCCGGATTTGACTGGCTAGGGATATTTCAAAGCCCCCCAAATAATGGGAACCATTTAACATTACATGCACTACCCCTAACCCCAAGGCAGGAACTGTCAACAGATGAATCCGCCTCCAGGTATTTCCCAAGCGGGACTGCATCCAATCAAAACTGGTAATCGCTGCTGGAGTCATCAGCAACAGGGCCAGAATTCCCAAAGCAATGCCCCATTGATGTTGAGGTAGCATAAACCAGAACCCTTGCAGATCCCAACCAAAGGTGTGATCAACCATTTGACCCATGTGGGCCAGACTCAAAACAAAAGCACTGACCCCCAAAATTCGTCGATAGCGCAGGGGTTGAGGCCAGAAACGGCTAATTGGACGAGCCGCCAGGGCCAGCATTAGACAGATCAGAGCTCCATGGCCTGTGTAATCCACATGACTTCCGGTGCGCAGCACTGTCAAAACACCAATGGTCAAAGTCAGCCACCCCCCCAGGTGAAATAACTGACTGCGGCGGTCAGCGCTGAGTTTGCTGGTGAATAACCCTATCCCCAGCATCGTCGGCAGGGTGCCTAGCCCGAAGGCTAGCATCGTTGCCATGCCCCAACCTAAACTTCCAGTCTCTGCTGCCTTGATTTGAGCGGTGTAGAGAAACCCACAGGGAATTAATCCCCAGAGCAATCCCAGCACCAGAGGAGTCGTCCCATTTTTCTTAAAAGACAAACGCATCATCGTTTGACTCAAATGATGATGCCAGGTTTGAGGCGATAAAGGACGCAACAGCGGCACTTGCTGTAGAAGGTCGGGTTGAATTTGAGTCAATCCCAATCCAATCAACATCAGGCCCGTCAGCATCCCAATGCCCCGACGAATCATGCTGCCGATTCCAGCCATCTGACCCCCGGCAATCAATACAGAACCTAATCCACCAATGGCAGCCCCCACCAGTACATAGCTCAGAATCCGACCCAGGTTTAGTAGAACATGAAATCGTAGGGGAAATCCTTGGGATTGATCCGAAACCTCCGATAGGGAAAAGGCTATGGTCAAGGGGCCACACATACCGACACAGTGACCAAAACTTCCCAGGAAACCCAGAAGGCTGATTAACGCCAGATCTAGCATCTCTTTACAGATGTATTTATAATATAAATAGTCCTTACAACGCCTTCCCTTACGGTAATCAATTCAGGGGGCGATCGCAACCCAGAAATTGTAAAGCCCTGCTCAAGCAAGATTTTTACAGATAATTATTGCTAGCAACTTCTTCAGTAAAAATCCTAATTACTCAGGTTGATGGCTGTCACCCCTCTTGACAAGAAGATTTCAAAGGACATGTGGAAAACCCTTATTTTTATTGAATGGAATATAAAGATTTTGCAATCTGGTCATTGACTAGGACATTCTCAATTAAGATCAGAGTTTAACTCTAAAATCGTTGATCATTTTTCATGACGGACAACAATATCTATCAGACCATTTGGAACAGTGACGAAAACCGTTTCTCAGTTAGTGCCCGAAAAGCGTCAGGAGAATGGGAAGATGAAAACGCAGACATCTTATTAGACGAACAAGCTAAAGCCAGTGGAAAACGCAACATTGATCTGGCGACCAATCCTCTATTTCATCGAGTGAATGAGGAGAAGTTATTCGACCCCAATCGCACCTACAATGCCTTCATTAATTTGCTGGATAACTACGCCGTTTACTTCCTAGATGAGGAACTCACCCTAGAAGCAGAGGAAAAAGAACAGCTTCAGTTTATTGACCTGATCCTGAAAACAAAACCGATTCAAATCGCCTGGGATTATATTAATCAGGAATTTGGTGAAAATCTTTCGGAAGAGCAGTTTCGCCACAAGCTAAAGCGCGTTTGGTTTGAGCTCTATACCAACTACTATAAAGGCAAATCCACAACTTTCTGTTCGGGATTTGAGCATGTATTTGTTGGGGAAGCCAAATACAACGCCCGCTATGAAGATAAGCGAGAAACCTTAGGAGAAATTTCCGGTTATCATTCCTGGGTGAAATTTTATTTGGATGAGAAAAATGATCGAGTTAATTTCCTGGGTTATAAGTATGATCTCAAGGGAAATGAAGGAGAAAATAATCCTGATATTGTCACTTTGCAGATGTTGCAAACTATTACAGATATGCGAGGGAAGCTAGTTGTTGAGCTGTTCAAAAAGAAAGGAGGATTTTTTGTCGGGCCAAGTCCTGAGGCAGAAATCGCCATAGGAACTGTAGTGTATTATGAAAGTGTTTATAACAGAATCCGAGATGAAAAGCGTACCAACATTAATGGTGCAGATTACAACCTGGTAGTCTATCGCAATATCAATCCCAATGGGAGTCGAGGAGAATTTATCCGATCTTTTTACCCCGTATTTTTGGGGAAAGGAGAACAACAGTTCGAGGAACCGCCGATAGATCGACCGGTGCTGATTCCGATTGAACAAATTCTCAAAACAGATGGCCTCATTGCGGTTGTGGCTGCCCTACCCAATCCCAGCGGCCAGGATGAGGGGCACGAATGGGTCGAATTACAAAATCGCTCCGAGGAGCCGATTGATCTAGCCGGGTGGGAATTGCGGGATAAACTAGGCCGTCCTGAACCCCTAAGAGGAACCTTGCAACCAGGCGAAACTCAGCAGTTTAGAGTTAGTCGTTCTAGTGCCTATTCGATGCAGATGACCAATCGTTCTGGATTGATCGCCTTGTACAATGCAGATTCAGAACTGATTGCGGCGGTGGAATATGGTCAAGCTACATCCGGACAGGTTATTCAGTTCAGTTAACTTGAATTCATCCAGCGAATTCAATCCAAGGATCTCTTGATCCCTGACTATCTCTCTGATGATGCCTCAGCCAATTTCAATCCATACCGCCAATATCGGATGCCGAAATGGCTGGGCAACTCAATATCCTGTTTGAATCCGAGCCGTTCATACATCCGCCGGGCCCCCAGCATCAACTCACTGGTATGCAGCCCAATCCACTCCGCTTTGTCTTGTCGGGCTCGATCAACGCACTCCAAACTCAGTTGCTGCCCGACTCCTCGACCCCGGTGCTGGGGTGATACTCCTAACATCCGCAATGATGCCCACTCCGGGGGAAACAAGCGACTGTCTGATACTCCAGGAGGATGGTAAACCACCAACCCCACCAACTCACGGCCAGATTGAGCCACCAGTAATTGTCCTCCCTGCGCCACCTTTGCCACCTTAGATAGATTGGTTTCCATGATCCCCCAATTGTCTAGGGTCAAGACCTTGGAATACTCTCGATATGCAGCGATCGCCAGAAGCGCAACATCATCAAATTCTTGGGCAAAAGCAGCTCGGATGATCACGGCCATTGCTATCACGGCTACTACAGAGAGGAACTCATATTTCCAGCTAATGTCTGGCGAAGTTATCCTGATCATACCGGATCAAACACTTAAGTTAACTTGAAGTTTAAGACCACCAACTTGCAGAAAAAAGCAGCAACCTTTAAAATATATCGGAAATAGATGACTGCAGTTTTCAGCAACCAGCACATTCACTACAAAAAGTTTTTCTGAAGTTTACCGAAGTCAGACAGCAGTTGTTAAGAACGGCCCGAAGGGTGACCTGGAGGGGTTTAAAGTTTGTCTATTTGAATGGGTTCAGTCGGTTTCCAAGTTGGGGGTTGGGAAGATTTCTAAGCTGCTTTGGTCACGCTAAGGATTTATTATTACTATGATTTCTTCGACTTCTATGTCTGATCGGGGAGCATTAGAATCCCTGACTAATTTTGCCGTTTCTGGATCTCAACCTGATCCCGAAGTTAAAGTACAAAAACTCTTTGATCCCCAGTCGGTTTACACCGGAGTTTATATTGCAATTCATGGGCATTTCTATCAACCTCCCCGAGAAAATCCATACCTGGATGCCATCGAGCGCCAACCCGGAGCCGAACCATTTCACAACTGGAATGAACGGATTTACTATGAGTGCTATCGACCCAACGCCTTTGCCAGAATCCTCAATGATCAGGCCGAAGTGATTGGGATCATCAACAACTTTGAATACCTCAGCTTCAATATTGGCCCTACCCTGATGAGCTGGTTAGAGCGCCATGATACAGAGGTTTACCAGAGAATTCTAGAGGCGGATCGCAAGAGCTGTCAGCGGCTCAATAGCCACGGCAACGCTATAGCTCAGGTTTACAACCACATGATTCTGCCCCTGGCCAATGAACGGGACAAATACACCCAGATTCGTTGGGGCAAAGCAGACTTTCGCCATCGTTTTGGTCGAGAGCCTGAGGGCATGTGGCTGGCGGAAACCGCCATTGATTACCCCACCGTAGCAGCCCTGATCCATGAGGGCATTCAATTTACAGTTCTGGCCCCTACCCAGGCTCAACGCTGCCGCCCCTGCCCCACGGACACTGATCCTGATCCCGTCTGGATCGAGGTTGGGGAGGGACAAATTGACCCCACCCAAGCCTATCGGTGTTATCTACGAGACCCTGAAGGAAATCGCGATCTATCCCGTTATCTGGATATCTTCTTCTACGATGGGCCGATTTCAGGGGACATTGGGTTTGACGATCTGCTGAACCACTCCGGTCATCTAATCGGTCGGTTAGCGCAAGCCGTCAAGCCGGATCAACACCCTGCTCAATTGATTTCTGTGGCTACGGATGGGGAAACCTTTGGGCATCACAAACAGGGCACTGAGAAATGTTTAGCCTACGCCTTTGCTGAGGAATTTTCCCGTCGGGGTTGGACAGTGACAAACTTTGCCCATTATTTGAGTTTGCATCCTCCCACCTGGGAAGTAGAGTTGAAGCCAGTAACGGCCTGGAGCTGTAGCCATGGAGTGGATCGATGGCAGGATGATTGTGGTTGTGCAGGGGGAGGGTCATGGCATCAACAATGGCGTAAACCCCTGCGAAATACCCTGAACTGGCTCCGGGATCAACTCGCTCAAATTTATGCCGAGGTGGGAGCAGAGCTATTTATAGATCCCTGGGCCGCCCGAGATGGCTATATTCAGGTGATCGGCGATCGCGATCTGGCCAATGTGAATGCATTCCTCAGAGCCCATCAAACCCACGAACTCAGCGAAATTGAACGGGTCGATGCCCTACGGTTGTTGGAAATGCAGCGCCATAGCCTGCTGATGTTTACTAGTTGTGGTTGGTTTTTTGAGGAACTGTCCCGCCCGGAAGGCACTCAGATTTTGCGCTATGCCAACCGGGCCATTGAGCTCGCGGCAGAGGTTACTGGAGTCAATCTAGAGCCTGAGTTTCTTCAACAGCTTGCCCTGGCTCCGAGTAATGTGGAGCTATTCAAGACTGGGGATCAGGTCTATCGTCAGTTGGTGCTTTCGTCCCAGATCACCCCAGAACAGTTTGCCACCCAGTATGGGATTAATTCTCTGTTTACAGCCCATCCCCAAGAGCAACGGCTCTACTGCTATGACGTTCAGCAACTCGACTATCAGATGCGTCAGGTTGGGACTCTAGCTTTGGCGGTGGGTCAGATTGTCCTGACCTCAGAAATTACCCGAGAGCAAAACCATTTGATGTTTGGGGTACTACACCTGGGGGGTTGGGATTTTCATTGTGGGGTGCAGAATTTCAAAGGACGGCGGGGCTATGGGGAGGCCAAGCAAAAACTGTTCGAAGCTTTGCCCCAGGCCAGTGCTGCCCACATGATTAAAGTCATGATTGAGACCCTGGGAGATTGTTGCTTTGGTTTACAGGATATTTTTGTAGAAGAACGTCAACGGCTGATGGGGCTGTTGTCCCAGGAAACGTTGACCCGGCTCAATCAGCTTTACACCCAGGTTTACCGGGACAATTACAGGATGTTAATCGCCTTCCATCGAGAGGGCCTGTCAGTGCCCCAGGAGCTTCAACTCGCGGCTGAAGTTACCCTGAGTCACCGTTGTCTGGAAGTGCTTCGGGCCTTAGACTTGGAGAGCCATGAGGCATCCCTGAGCCCGAATCATTTGATGGATCTGGAGATCCTGGTGACGGAGGCCCAGGATTTGCACTGTCGGATTCAGCATTGGGAAATCCGAGATACCCTGAAACGATTATTGTCGCGATCGCTGGCTAAGGTACTGATGGACGGGGAGCCAGAAACCCTGGCTATCGATGTGGAAAATTTAGAGCGGTTGATTCAGGTCGGTCAAGGGTTGGGATTGAATCTCTCCCTGGAACAGGCCCAAGAGATTTATTTCCACCATTTAACCAGTCAAATTCTGCCCCTGTATTTAGGGTTACTCCAGCGCCAGAGTACTTTGCCGGAAGAACCTTCAGAGGAGTTGCCATTACAGCCCGCTGAATTTCAGCCTGAATCAGCTCAAATCCATAAAACGGCTAGTGGCTCTCCTTGGGAACTATCCCATCTGTCCCATCTCCTGCATCTGGGCCAAACTTTGAAAATTAATGTTCAAGGCTTGATGAAACCGTTGCTGGATTAGGGTGATCCCAGTATCTTGATCTTCTGATCTACTATCTGAATCCCCATGTTCTGATTGAGAAATAGCCATCTCTCAAATTAGATACAAATCTTGTGGCAGCTTACCTGCTGGGAAACAGCCGTCTTGGCTGTTCCACCTGGTTTGGTTGGATTTGGTTTGATTTAGTTTGGCTTAATTTAAGCTAATCTAATCTCATCCATAATTCTTGGGGATTCTGATTTAGAGGCTTTGCCTTGGTTGGTATTTGATCCTATTGGTATAGGTTGGTATAGGATAGAAGCTTTAAGCCCTGGGTTTTGCGCTGGGGCTTGATGGGCATTGGACTCCGGTTCAACGCTCCCCTGGTTGAGTGAGGCAAAGTGTGATGAAAGTTTTAATCGTTGGCAACGGTGGTCGTGAACATGCCCTAGCCTGGAAGTTGCTGCGATCGCCCCAGGTCAAGCAAGTGATCTGTACCCCGGGAAATGGTGGTACGGCCAGTTTAATCAGTTGCCAGAATGTGCCTCTAGCAATAGACGACTTTGAGGGAATTGGCCAGCTTGCCCTGGCAGAGCAGGTTGATCTGGTAGTGATTGGGCCAGAGTTACCCTTGAGTCTGGGGATCACAGACCATTTACAGGCCCAGGGATTAACAGTCTTTGGCCCAACACAGGCTGGAGCCCGGTTAGAAGCCAGCAAATCCTGGGCCAAAACCTTGATGCATCAGGCCGGAATTCCGACGGCTCAATCCACAACATTTACCGATCCCAGCCTAGCCAAAGCCTCTATCGAAACGCTTCCCATTGTGATCAAGGCCAATGGATTGGCTGCTGGCAAAGGGGTTGTGGTGGCCAGTAACCTAGAGGAAGCCCATCAGGCGATTGACGGGATTTTTTCAGGGGAATTTGGGGCAGACAACCTGAAAATTGTAGTGGAGGAATACCTGGTGGGCCAGGAAGTTTCGGTGCTGGCCTTGACCGATGGCTTAACCATTCGGGCCCTGGTGCCAGCCCAGGATCACAAACCAATCGGCGAAGGGGATACCGGGCCGAATACCGGAGGAATGGGAGCCTATGCCCCAACTCCAGTGATTACTCCAGAGTTAATGGAGCGCATCCAGACCCAGGTGCTTGAACCTACTTTGAAAACCCTGCAAGCCTGGGGGATTGACTATCGGGGGGTGATCTATGCCGGATTGATGGTGACTCCCGCCGGGGAACCCCAGGTACTCGAGTTTAACTGTCGATTGGGCGACCCTGAAACCCAAGCGATGCTGGCACTGCTAGCTACTCCCTTGGAGGAGTTATTACTGGCCTGTTGTGAGCAACGACTTGCGGAGGTCTCGATCACCTGGAAACCAGGCGTTGCAGTCTGTGTGGTGATCGCCTCTGGGGGATATCCGGGAACCTATCAAACCGGCAAAGTGATTACTGGATTAGCCCAGGCTGAAGCCCAGGGGGCCATGGTGTTTCATGCTGGAACTAAAACCCATGATGGCCTGGTGATTACCGCTGGGGGACGGGTACTGGGGGTGACGGCGGTTCGAGAGACCTTTGATCAGGCGATCGCCGCCGCCTATGATGCGGTGGATTGTATTCAGTTTGAAGGGGCCTACTGCCGCCGGGATATTGGCTTTCGGGTGGCTGGGATTGTTACGAGTTAATAATCACCCTTGGGTAAACTGTCAGAAATCGGGTATAAGTTAAGTATATTTAATAAAACTTAACCTTTTAGGACTGGAAGTTGTGAGGGTTTTCAGGTAATCGAAGATTAGGTTTTTAGTGATTGGGCTGGTCAGGTTCTCCCTCAAGTTTGACGGCGGGTTATTGGTGAATCTGGGCCCATGACGTTGCGCTCATGGTATTGCTGAATGCTGGAATTTTTCAAGAGAATTCATAAAGTTATTGAGAGTTGGTGGTCTGAATTTACTCTGCAAACTCGCCTGATGGCGGGGGCAACCCTAGTGGTATCCCTGCTGATGAGTGGATTGACGTTTTGGGCCGTCAACACCATTCAAGACGATGCCCGGATGAATGACACCCGTTATGGTCGAGATCTGGGGTTATTACTGGCGGCGAATGTAGCTCCCCTAGTGGCCGAAGATCGCAGGGATGAAGTGGCCCGATTTTCTCGTCAGTTCTATACCAGCACCTCCAGTGTGCGTTACATGCTCTACGCCGATCCAGAGGGAGAAATCTACCTGGGGCTTCCTTTTTCTGATTCAGCCGTACAGAACTCCCTGACTCTGCGCCGACGGATGCAATTGCCGGAAAATTTTATTGCCAGTGTGGAGGCAGGTAACTTTGAGCCGATTCCCATGGTCAGGCAACACCTTACCCCAGCGGGGCAGGTGACGGATGTGTTTGTGCCCCTGATCCATGACGGTCGGTATTTGGGGATTCTAGCCATTGGGATCAATCCCAATCCGACCGTAGTAATTTCCTCTAACCTCACCCGGGATGTCACCCTGGCAGTTTTTGTATCGATTTGGGTCATGGTGATCCTGGGGGCGGTGTTCAATGCATTGACCATTACTCAGCCCATCAAGGAACTGTCTCAGGGAGTGCGAAATATTGCTGAGGGTAACTTTAAGCAGCGGATTGATCTGCCCTTTGGGGGAGAACTAGGGGAACTGATTATCAGCTTCAACGACATGGCTGAACGGCTCGAACGCTATGAAGCACAAAACATTGAAGAGCTAACAGCAGAAAAAGCCAAGTTAGAAACCCTGGTGTCTACGATTGCCGACGGGGCCGTATTACTAGATGCTCAACTAAAGGTGATCCTAGTGAACCCAACTGCCCAACGCTTGTTCAATTGGGAAGATCAGGACTTGAGCGGTGCCAGTGTTATGGAGCATTTACCCTCATCGATTTTTCAGGAGATTGCTCAACCCCTCCAACAGGTTGCCCTAGGCCGTCTGGATCGGGGAGAATTTCGCTGTTCCCTGGCCGAACCCCATAATCGCACCCTGCGAATTCTGATCAATACTGTTGCCTTGCATAAGGCCCAGAGTTTGGAGCCTCTATGTCAAACCTGTCAGTATCATCGGGATGACAGTTGCACGGTTGAAGAGCGCCCTAATGTTAAAGAATGCAGTCTCTATCAACAGGATAAAATCCAGAAACCGACAGAAGCCCATCGAGATGTGCTGAAGGGAATTGCTATGACAGTTCAGGATATTACCCGAGAAGCCGAGCTGAATGAGGCCAAAAGCCAATTTATTAGTAATGTTTCCCACGAACTCCGGACACCCCTGTTTAATATCAAATCGTTCATCGAAACCCTCCACGATTACGGCGAGGATCTTACCGAAGAGCAGCGACGGGAATTTTTAGAGACCGCCAATAGCGAAACGGATCGGTTAACTCGTTTAGTGAATGATGTCCTGGATCTATCCCGGTTAGAATCCTGTCGGATTTATCATTTTGAAGCGATGGATATTTTCCTGCCGATTGAGCAGACCTTGAGGACTTATAAGCTGAATGCCAGGGATAAGGGGATTGAGTTAAACTACGAAATTCAACCCGATTTGCCGGCTGTTTTGGGGCACTATGATTTGTTGTTACAGGTCTTCGCCAACCTGGTGGGCAATTCCTTGAAATTTACGACAACGGGAGGGCGGATTATGATCAGGGCCTATGCCCTTGACTCTGATCCAATTCATGCTGAGGGCCATGCCCTGTCCGGTGAGATCCATCTAAGTGAAATCCATTTGTCCGATTCAGGCTCAATTTCTAGCTCTGAGTTGGGATTGAACCTGGCTAGAGCTCAATTGGTGCGGATTGAGGTCTCTGATACTGGAAGTGGTATTGCCCTTGAGGATCAAGCTGCTATCTTCACCCGGTTTTTCCGAGTTGAGAATCGGGTGCATACCCTGGAGGGCACGGGTCTGGGCTTATCAATTGTCCGCAATATTGTAGAGCGGCATCACAGCCAGGTGCATCTGGTGAGTGAGTTGGGGGTGGGCACGACCTTCTGGTTTGACCTAGCGGTTTACCAGGAACCC
Source organism: Oscillatoriales cyanobacterium RM2_1_1 (assembly GCA_012033335.1). Taxonomy (GTDB): domain Bacteria; phylum Cyanobacteriota; class Cyanobacteriia; order Cyanobacteriales; family Microcoleaceae; genus JBHJGO01. The sequence goes on along the minus strand of JAAURB010000085.1, from coordinate 10,647 downwards.
ATTGAACGTCCGGGCAGATTCGAGGTGCAACTCTCTGACCTGGAATCTTTACACCTGACCAATGGCTAGCTGTTCTATGCAGATCCGCAGAATTCACCATGTTGCCATTATTTGCTCAAACTACGCGGTTTCTAAGCATTTCTATACCGTAATTCTAGGGTTTCCGGTGATTCAAGAAACCTTTCGAGCCCCCCGCAATTCCTATAAGCTCGATCTAAAGGTAGGCGATCGCGATCAAATTGAACTGTTTTCATTTCCGGATCCACCCCAGCGCCCGAGCCATCCGGAAGCCTGTGGATTGAGACATCTAGCCTTTGAAGTGGAGGATTTGCCCGGGTCAGTCACCCAACTGCAAACCCAGGGCGTTGAAGTTGAACCCATTCGGATTGATGAATTGACCGGGAAGCAATTTACCTTCTTTAAAGATCCTGATGGCTTACCATTAGAAATTTACAGCCGCAGGGTTCCCTGACCACTTTGACGTTTTATTCAATAGTTCTAGCATCCACGTCTATGACTTCACCAGGGTTTGAACTGGTTTTAGGGTTAGGGTCTTCGTCAGGGATAACGCTATCTGATGCCCCTTGGCCGGTGAGGGATCGCATATAGTCCCCGACCATTTCATAGAGTCCTGAAAATAGCAGCGTCACTAGAATAACATCATCAATCTGTCCGATAATCGGTAGCAGATCGGGGGAGATATCCAAAGGACTGAACAGGTAGAAGATCGTTCCCAGAATGATCCACCAGCGATATTTGGGATTGCGAAGTAGAAGCTGATACCAGCGATAGAATGCTTGCATAGGGCAGGAACACTACAACCAGTGGAATGTGAGCAGATTTCCTCTATCAGTCTAAACGGATTTAATCAATTACGCTTCCCCAATTTCGGGTTTGATCACTTGTAAATATACGCGATTCTTGGTGGATGACTTGACGGTATACATCAGATCATCAGCCGCATTGATCAGCTCATAAATACTGTCGGGCGATCGCCAATAGGAAACCACTCCAATACTGGCAGTGACAGAACAGACTTGAAATTGAGGAGACTGGGATAAATGGGCGCGAAATCTCTCCAAGGCATTAAATACACCATCTGGATCAGTTTCAGGTAAAAAAATCACAAACTCATCCCCGCCAATTCGGGCAGAAATATCACTTTTTCGGAGGTAGGAATCCAGTAGTTGGGCAACCTCTCGTAACAACATATCTCCCTGCTTATGGCCAAATCTATCATTAGCAATTTTAAAATTATCCAGATCAATATAAGCCAGACTTGCAGGACGTTGATGACGGCGGCATAGGGCCAGAGTAGTATTAGCCTGTTCATAAAATGAACGCATGTTTGCTAATCCGGTGAGGGGGTCAATTCGACCCAGTTGATATTCTTTGAACAGTCTGGATCGAAACTGGCTAACGAGAAGAGAAATCCCTATAAAAGTGATAGATTGAATCAAAAAATTAATGGCCCAAATGTAGGAATATGAATGGGATTCTTCCTGGAACGCTGCAACGGTGTTCCAGACAATTACGGCAAAGATTGCACTTGGAATAGGCTGACTCGACCGATATACAAGACATTGATCATCAGGGGGAAAAAATAAAGCAGAGAAATCTGAATCTCCAGTCCTACCCAATAATCGACCCATCCAATCAAACAAAAGCTAATGGCTGATCCACCTGCAATTAGCCATTTAGTTCTGGTTTTAATGAATGGAGATAGCAAAAATAACATCAGAATGAATTGAACTTTTTCGATCCAATATAGCAACTATATTTGAACCATGAATACAGGTCAGGTCTCTTACCCCAACAGGCTAAAAGTCTTCACAACAAAACCTTACATGAATTAGTGGGGTTTCCATAGAATCCGAGCAGACCATAGAGAGATAACCAACTTGCTATAGTTTGACCCAGTTCTCACTCTGTATACGAAAACTGCACGTTTCTAGCCATGATGGATTACGAAATTATGGATTACAGAGTCATCATTAATAGCTCACAGTAATCCCTGGGAACCTGGATTTGCAGCTCAGATTAGAAGATAAGACTTTCACGAATCTTAACTATGAATCTTACAGGCTGTAAAAGCCCTCGGAAGAAGCCCTGAAATTTCTTGGCTGAGCAGGGAATGTGAAGCTTCTGTAAAAGTTCTCATATCTTATCGGAAGCTTAACTCCCTATTAACCTTTGGTTTATAAAGTCAAGACTGAGCTTTATAGACTCACTCAAGTTTGCAGGGTCGCCGTTTTAATTAAAGTCCATAAGTTTCGTCGGGTTCAAAGAATGCTTTTCATTCCGGTCTTTTTTCCAGAAAGACCTGGAAGATTTTTTGTTGAAGCGCTTTTAGCAACGGGCTGAAATAGGCCAAAATGTGCTAAATCGAGTAGGGTTTTCAAGGCTTAATTGGCCTTGAGCAACGCTGACTTGAAGTCATCAATTTAAAGTCATCTTCCAGATCAAACTCAATGTGGAAAATGACATGAAGCATTGAATATCTATTGAGGTTAACAGAAACCCCTCTAGCTTTGTGTAGTTTTTAATACCAAGTTTTTAAACTGGCAATTGGTGCTATTGGTATTGATTTCCGTCAGCCTCCCTGGGGATGGCGATTAACCTAACCTAGGATCCAACTTCACGGTCAGCAACCCATTGGAGCATCTACAAATTTTTGGTCTCATCCATGAACACTTATCTCAAAAACTGATCCTTATGACTGATTCAATCCAACTCACCCTACTCAGCACTTACACCACCGGAATTTTCGGAGAGAGTGCCGCAGAAATTCCCGCCTACGATCCGGAATCAAGACGCGCTTTTGTTGTGAATGGGGACAGCAATGCCATTGATGTTCTGGATTTAACCAACCCCACTAACCCCATCAGAATCGGTGAAATTGATGTTACCGCCTTTGGAGCTGGGGCCAACAGTGTGGCCGTGAAAAATGGCCTGGTTGCTGTAGCTGTTGAGGCTGAGGACGGCACGGAACCTGGCCAAGCGGTCTTCTTTGACACGGATGGTAATTTCTTGAATGCCATCATGGTCGGCGTTTTGCCAGACATGATTACGTTTACCCCTGATGGCACCCGGGTGTTAACTGCAAACGAAGGGGAACCGGTTGATGAACCTGGCGATCAGAACGATCCCGAAGGTTCCGTCAGCGTGGTCGATCTGTCTAATGGGGTTGAGAATCTCACTGTTGCCCATGCCGGGTTCACCCAGTTCAATGGTCAGGAAGAAACTCTACGCAGCCAAGGGGTGCGAATCTTCCCTGGAGTTAGCTTTGCTCAGGATGCCGAACCTGAATATATTGCCGTGAATTCCGCCGGTTCTCAAGCCTTCGTGACCCTACAGGAAAACAATGCGGTTGCGGTTATTGATCTCGCCTCTGCCACTGTTTTAGGGATTCAACCCTTGGGCGCTAAGGATTTCAGCCGGGGTTTGCCTGAACTCACTACCTTTGATTTTGAGAATCGGGGCAATCTGACCAGTCGCGAAGGGGAAGATCTCGTCAGTGCAACGGGTGAAACCATTGGACTGGGTGGATTTTCAGGTCTCTGGTTTGATGGGGTGGCCGCCAACGGCAACCTCAAGTTCCTTACGGTTCCAGATCGGGGCCCCACTGGAGACAGCAACAATGTGGATGAGTCTTTCCTGGTTCCTGATCTGCAAGCCCAGGTGATTTCCTTTGAACTGAACGAGGCCACCGGGGAAATTACTATTACCGACAAGCTGTTCCTGACTCAAGCGGATGGGATCACTCCAATTACCGGATTGACCAATATTCCTAATGTTGATCTGCGCCCCCTTGATGCCAGTGGAAATGCAGTTGACTTGGAAGAATTGACCCAACTGGACGCGAGCGAATTTGGTTCAGACTATGATCCCCTGGGTGCTGACTTGGAGGGTATTGTTCGGGTTGAGGATGGCAGTTTGTGGTCAGTCGATGAGTATCGGCCTGCGATTTACCACTTCAACGCCGATGGTAGTTTGATCAATCGTTTTGTTCCAGCAGGAACGCTGGATCTGGCAAATACAGCCAATCCTGGCGCTAACTTCCCGGAAGGCACCTTCGGTGCTGAAACTCTGCCTTCAGAGTACCTGAACCGTCGAGCCAATCGGGGCTTTGAGGCCGTTGCGTTTGATTCCGACGAGAACATTGTCTATAGCTTTATCCAGACTCCACTGAACAACCCTGATCGGGCTACGGGAGACGCTTCCAGCGTGATTCGAATGCTGGGCATCAATCCTGAAACCGGGGAACCTGTGGCAGAATACGTTTACCTGTTAGAAAAGCCTGAAATTGGCAACAACGTCGATAAGATTGCTGATGCGGTCTACGCAGGCAACGGTAAGTTCTTCGTAACGGAGCGGGATTCCTCCTTTGATCCTGACTCCCAGAAGTTCGTGTTTGAAGCGAATCTGACCGGAGCCACTAACGTTCTGGGGATGGACTTTGGTTCTGAAACCCTGGAGCAGCAAACCGCCGACGATCTGGCTGCCCTGGGTATCACTCCCGTTAACACGGTCAAGGTGACGAACTTGCCGTCCCTGGGTTATATCCCGTCTGATAAACCAGAAGGGTTAACACTTGTGGGTGACCGTCTCGCTGTTTTAAATGACAACGATTTCGGTCTGGTTCCTGAAGCAACAGCCGTTCAACTGGGCTTGATCGATTTCTCCGGCAGCAACGGTTTGGATGCCAGCGACCGGGATGATGGGATTAATATCCAGAATTGGCCTGTTTTCGGTTTGTTCATGCCCGATAGCATTGCTAGTTTTGAGGCTAACGGCGAAACCTTCTATGTGATTGCCAATGAAGGGGATGACCGAGGAGAAGATGAACGGGTTAAGGATATTGATCTCGATCCAACGGCCTTCCCCAATGCTGAAAACCTCCAGCAGGATGAGAATCTGGGACGGTTAGGGGTTTCCGCCATTGATGGGGACATTGACGGTGATGGTGATTTTGATCAACTGTTCACCTACGGGGCTCGTTCCTTTTCTATCTTCGATGCCAATGGAAACCTGGTCTTCGACAGCGGAGATGATTTTGAACAGATTACAGCCGCCGATTTCCCCAACGACTTCAACTCCAGCAACGACGAAAATGACGACTTTGACGGTCGTAGCGATAACAAAGGCCCTGAGCCGGAAGGGATTACTGTCGGCGAAGTTGATGGCAATATCTATGCCTTTATTGGTCTAGAGCGGGTGGGTGGCGTGATGGTTTATAACGTCACCCACCCGGCTAATGCAGAGTTGATTCAGTACTTGAACAACCGTGACTTTGCCGGGGATCCAGAAGCCGGAACCGCCGGGGATCTCGGCCCTGAAGGGTTAGAATTCATCAGCGCAGCAGCAAGCCCAACCGGACGACCCTTTTTGATTGTGAGTAATGAAGTCAGCGGTTCCACAACCGTTTATGACTTTGGTGTGGGGGCAATTACAGGGGATGCTAGGGGGGAATCCCTGGCTGGAACCGACGATGCCAACGACCTGATTCTGGCCAATGGCGGTAACGATACCGTTGCTGGCGGTGAGGGAGACGATGCCATTTTTGGGGGCGAGGGCAATGATGTTCTCCGGGGAGACAACAACAGCCGCGCCTCTAGCCCAACAATCGGAGGCAATGATCGGATTTTTGGCGGTCAGGGCAATGACCGGATTGGCGGCAAGGCTGGAAATGATGAACTCTACGGCGACGACGGCAATGATCGGATCTGGGGCGATGACGGGGATGACCTGATTCGCGGCGGATTAGGAAACGACCGACTCTGGGGCGATGCCGACTCCGTTGGGCAGGGTTCTGATACCTTCGTTCTGGCGGTGGGTGAGGGAACTGATACCATCTTCGACTTTGAGGTGGGGATTGACTTGATCGGTCTGGCCAATGGCTTGACCTTCCCTGATTTGTCACTCTCGGGTGAGGCGATCGCCTTTGGGTCTGAAACTCTGGCTATTCTCAAGGGAATCCGCACCGAGGCTCTGACTGCCGACGATTTCACGTTGATTTAATTCGAGCCCCTAATCCTCCGGGTTCAGCTCATAGGTTAGGTTGACAGCAAGGAGACTCAATATCCCAAAATATTGGGTCTCCCCAGCTCGGCCCCAATCGGCACAATCCACTTTGATCACAAGGAAATTTTTATGTTATTCAATTCATCTACCGATCTGAGTCGAAAGACTGTGACCCATATTGAACTATTAGGAGAAGTTGATTTTCCCACCGGACTCACCTTTCAAGAGACCCAGGTGGGCGGGCTCTCTGGGATTGTCTATGATGCGGCTAACCAGATTTATTACAGCATCTCCGATGATCGCTCCCAAATTAATCCGGCCCGGTTTTATACCCTAGAAATTGACCTGAAGGATGGCAGTTTGGACGAAGGTGATATTACCTTTATAGACGTGATCACCCTATTCGATGAAACGGGAAATCCTTTTCCAGCCAGTAGCCTTGATCCAGAAGGAATTGCCCTGAATTCTAATGGCAACTTGTTCATTGCTTCTGAGGGAGACGCGAATGCCTTAATTAATCCGTTTGTCAATGAATTTTCCTTAACCGGAGAGTTATTAGATGAACTGCCCATCCCTGAAAAATTCTTGCCAACCGCAGATCAAAGTGCTGGAATTCGGAATAACTTAGCCTTTGAAAGTTTGAATGTTTCTCCCGATGGTCAGTTTCTTTACACTGCCACCGAAAATGCCCTGTTTCAAGATGGTTTAGCTGCCAATCTCGATCAAGAAAGCCTATCGAGAATTCTAAAATATGATCTGGCAACCCGTGAGGTGGTTCAAGAGTTTGTCTATCCTGTTGATGCTGTTGCTGATGAACCCATTCCTGCCGATGGCTTCCGGACAAATGGTTTGGTTGAGCTATTGGCAATTGATAATAATGGTTCTTTCCTGGCTTTGGAACGAGCTTTTTCTGCTGGAGTTGGCAATATCGTTAGGCTCTATGAAGTAAAATCTCAAGGCGCTTTAGATGTCAGCAGTTTAGAGGATTTATTCTGGGAGTCAGAGGGAATTTCCTTTGAGATTGATCCAACCGTCAGTAAGGAACTCCTAGTTGATTTTGAGGCAGATTTTGGGATCGAGCCTGATAACCTGGAAGGCATTGCTTTTGGCCCTAAACTGGCCAATGGTCAGCAAAGTTTGATCGTGGTTAGTGATAATAACTTTAGCTCCACTCAAAAGACACAATTTATTGCCCTCGGCCTTGAATTTGATAGTTTGCCAGCGGCCCAACCCGTTTTGGAAACTCCCTATACTGTGGATGATAAAGACGCTCCAGCCGGAGTTTTAGCCGGAGATTCTGACGACCCTGCCATCTGGATCAACCCCAATAATCCTGACCAAAGTCTAGTGATCGCCACCCTAAAAGATGGCGGTTTAGTCACTTTTGATCTGAATGGAGGAATCGTTGAACAGATTCTCCCGGCTCCCTTTGGTGAGATCCGCTACAACAATGTTGACCTAGTTTATGATTTTGAACTGGGTGGCGAAACCGTTGATTTAGCAGTGGCGAGCGATCGCGAAAATGATACCCTGGCGATCTGGACGATTGATCTCGAGACCTTACAACTCACGGATATCACCTCGGATGACATTCTCGAAACCATCTTTGGGATAGATGATGGGGAGCAGACCGCCTACGGTTTGGCAACTTATAAAAGTCCTGTGACTGGCCAGTCCTATGCCTTTGTTACCCAGGCTGATAGCAACCAATTTGCTCAGTTGGAGTTGATAGACGATGGCTCCGGTCAGGTTGCGGCCAATCTAGTACGAACCATTGAGTTGCCTGTGCCCACGGGAGATGTCGCAGATTCCCAATCTGAGGCGATTGTGGTGGATCAGGAATTAGGCTTTGTTTATCTGGCCATGGAAAACGAAGTTGGGATTCTCAAGTTCCAAGCTGAACCGACGGCAGGAGATGACTTTGAGGTGATTTACAGTGTTGATCAGGATATTCTAGTTCCTGACCTGGAAGGATTAATCCTGTATTACGGCGACAATGGTTCTGGCTATCTGATCGCCTCTAGTCAGGGAGATTCTACCTATGGAGTGTTTAACCGGGCTGGAAGCAATGAATTCCTAGGTCAATTCGTGATCGCGGGCAACGGCGAGATTGACCAAGTGAATGAAACCGACGGCTTTGACCTCACCAATGTGGCCCTGGGTTCCACATATCCCAGCGGTTTATTTGTTGTCCATGATGGGGCGAATGACCCACAATCCGTAGTCGAAGATGACGAGCAGTTGGAAAACAACAGCACCAACTTTAAGTTCGTCCCCTGGGATAGTGTGGCCAATGCCTTCCCGAATCCCTTACAAATTGACATTACAAGCTACGATCCCCGCAATCCGGCCCAGGGATTAATTGCCGGAACCACTGTAGCCGAAGAGTTACTCGGCACCGAAGCCGATGATATTTTCAATGGAGCCGGTGGTTCAGATACCATTGCGGGGGGTTTAGCTGATGATCTGATCTACGGTGACGCGGGTAACGATTTGCTCAGAGGAGACTTGAACGAACGATTCTCCCAGGACGAAGGCGGCAACGATACCATCTTCGGTGGCCAAGGCAATGACCGGATTGGCGGAAAAGCTGAAAACGACCTGCTCTACGGCGACTCTGGCAATGACCGGATCTGGGGCGATCAAGGGGATGATAGCCTGCGGGGAGGTTTGGGCAATGACAAGCTCTATGGAGATTCGGGGAATATCAGCGGCGGCGCTGACTTGTTTATTCTGGCGGCGGCAGAAGGGACTGATACCATCTTCGACTTTGAAGTTGGCCTTGACCTGATCGGCTTAGCCAATGGCTTGGCCTTCCCTGACCTGGAACTGGATCAACAGGGACAAAACGCTTTGATTCGTTTGGGAGACGAAACCCTGGCCGTTCTGCAGCAGATCAATGTTGATGATCTATCCGCTGAGGATTTCACCCTGGTTTAGGGTTTGGGCTCAATTTCAGTTTCTCCGGAGAAGGTAAAGGCAAAGTCTTTCTGGGCAAAGGCTTTGCCTTCTATTTGAGGTAGAGGGGCTAGCTTTGAGCCATCGATAGACACCAAGCAATGTCTGTTGAGCAAAACGGTGTAAGCCAAAGCGATGTTTGATGGTTTTGAAGAAGCCTGCAATCGCCCAGCGACGTCGTCCCCACCAATTGATAGTACTGGCTTTGAGCGGACGGGTAGAAAGGACAAAACGCTTTTCCGACTTGCCATCGCGTTTGAGGTAGAACCAGGAGATGGTGACAGGGAATGACAACCCCTTAAGTCTGACTTGTTGTCCTTTGTTGACCAAGTGAGAGACTAGACGTCCATCTGTGAGTTTACGGTCGTAGCGCACCCCAACAATGATGGGGTGACGACGGGCCCGCATGGCTGTCAGAAACTCAACGCTACCGAAGGCGGTATCGGCCAAAATGATGACTCGAAAGGCTTTCACTTCAACACTGCTGCCGACTTAATCTGGCTCTGCTGCGGTAACGGATGTCCTTTGGCTTCCCAAAATAGTCCTAGCAGTGCTTGCAGGCTATCGCGTTGGTAAGGGCTCAGCATCAGGTCGAGTAAGCTGTAGACTAGAGCTTGGGCGTGTACGAGAATGGTTTCCACTATTCTTGAGAGATTTACAAGGTACCACGCCCTTTCTCTCATCTCTTGGTACTAATGACAAGCAAGTCAACTACTTGGTGCAAGATGTGAGTAAATTCAATTCTGCTTTGGCTTTACAATTGAAACTCAACTATGAGGAGAAGTGATCGATGAGCCTTACATTCTATTTTGCTCCCATGTCCACTGCAAGTATCACCGAAGCTGTTCTCGCTGAACTTGGTATTCCCTTCAATCTCGTAAAACTCAATATCAGTGTTGGAGAGACCAAAAAACCAGAATTTTTAAAGATCAACCCAAATGGAAGAGTTCCAGTGATCGTACATGAAGGAGTATCGATCTGGGAGTCTTCCGCGATTACGATGTACCTTGGCGAAGTTTTTGGTGTGGACAAGAAGCTGTATCCCGCTCCAGGAAACAAGCGTGGTGAAGCGATGAAGTGGATTGCTTGGAGCAATGTCACCCTTGCCGAGCCAGCTAGCCGATTATTCGCATCTCTTCCACCTGAAGAACAGGGAGATGCTGAAACTAACTCCCAGGAAGCATTAGCCCCTGAGATGAAAAACACGGTTACAATGGAGAAAGCAAAGGCAGATCTTGGCGACTGTCTCAGAATTCTGAACGATGGGTTGGAAGGAAGGTTGTTTTTAATTGGGGAATATTGCCTCGCGGACACCCATCTTCAAGGGATTGTTGGTTGGATCGGTTCTTTAGGGATGAATCTGGAATCTTTCCCAAATGTTACAGCATGGTTAAAACGATGCTATGAGCGTCCTGCAATAGCCAAGCTGATGGCAGAATAGTGAACGATGCAGTAACTTCTCAAAAATAGACTCTCTGAGTGAATTGTATCGATCAGCATAACAAATCACTGCACCCGACCGTATGCTAGTGTTTTTGGTAATTGCTCAACTTAGAGAGAATAGGGATTTGGCAGGATTCAAAGCAGCCGAAATGGCTTGAAAAGCGGAGAGACCCTGACGCTTTCCGGTATTGACAATGGAACGAACGTCAGCGAATAGATCCC
>JAAURB010000009.1 GCA_012033335.1 Oscillatoriales cyanobacterium RM2_1_1 | reverse complement strand
GTGCAGGAAGGGGGCACTGCCCCTTCACCCCCCATCAATCTTCTAATTAATTGCGTCAAGCTACTTATCAACTCCGTTAACTTTACCGCTCGTTTGTCTTTCCGCAATTCAAATCGAATCCATTCAACGGATTTGAGATCAAATTGCCGAAAGTTGGAGCGATACCCATCAATTTGCATCGACCTATCTCAGACGGGCTTGAGGTCAAGCAAGTTCGGGTCGTCTTCAAAGCGTCGGGCTGGAGGGAAGCCCGCGCTCTACCCATTAGGGTGAGCGTTGGGAGGATGTCACGGGCTTATGGAGAAGAAGCTGCCGAGGCTGGCCCAATAACGCCGAGTTCCAATTCCAATCAATGGCTCGAATTTGATATCCCATTCTGCGATAAAGTCTTCGGGCGATCGCATTATCCTCCAGAACATGAAGATAGATGCTGGGGAAGTTCCAGTTCAGGGCAATCTGCTCACATTGTCGTAGTAGTTCTTGAGCGATTCCTCGATTGCGAAACTGGGGATGAACGGCCAGGTTAGAAATGTAGAGATATTTGTGAGCACTGGAGGTTTGCCAGGGGTAGCGAGATCGCAATCCCAGTTCAACAGTCCCGACTAAGGTTTCAGGATTAGATGCTGATCCAATTCCAGAGGAGCCAGCCGAATGTTGAAAGACTGCCGCCAGACAGACATAACATTTGGATTCTGCTACAAACCGCTGCCTCAAATCCTCATGGATTCCCAAGCGCAAAATAGGGTGAAACCACGCAGCCCAGGTATCTCCCGGATGAAGCTTTCAGTCAGCAGCTCAGCCAAATATTTCAGGTCAGAAACAACCGCAACTCTAATTCCAAACCTAAAAGCACCATTTGGGTGATCAATTTGCTCCGAGAGTGGGAATATTGAAACCAAGGGGTATTCGCAATTATAAGTTTTTTACTTATGATACTCCAATGGAGTAAATTAGCCACGGCAGTTCTTGAGGGAAGCCGACTTCAATGGTTGTCCTGGTTTTTTTCTTGAGACAACCAAAGCCAGCCGTTACTGTCCTTTAAGCCAGGAAACAATTCTGTGGAAATTCTGTGGATATATATAATAATTGATACCTCTGACCTGGAATTGGTCACACCCCGGATCTCAGGTTATTCTGATTTAGGATCCTGTTATCCTTGCTAACTTCTGAGCCTGAATTAGGTGGGAATATTATTTAGGAATATTATTGAAGTAGGCAGGAGCATCTCTGAAGACTGATTTTTGCAATTGATTCCCAAAACCAACTCTCAAAACCGCTCCCGAAGGTAATTCCAAGAGCTGATTCCCAGAACTGATTCTCAGGACTGATTCCAAGGGTCGCCAATATACCGATAAAAGTGCATGAACTCCCTTAAGAAGCCAAAATCCAAGATTCTAGTTGTCGATGATGAACCTGACAACCTGGACTTGCTTTATCGGACGTTTTACCGCAAATACAAGGTACTCAGGGCAGACAGTGGTCGAGAGGCGCTGGATATTCTGGATCAGGAAAAAGATGTTTCAGTCATTATTTCCGATCAGCGGATGCCCAGCATGACAGGGACAGAGCTTCTCAGCTTCTCTGCCGAAAAATATCCCAATGCGATTCGGATCTTATTGACGGGCTACACGGATGTCGAAGATCTAGTTGAAGCGATCAACTCAGGCAAAGTTTTCAAATATGTCACCAAGCCCTGGGAGGCTGAAGAGCTTTCAGTAATCGTCGATCAGGCTCTAGAAACCCATAACGTTCTCAAGACTCGCACTGAGGAACTCCAGAGAGCTCTCCAGCAAGAAACCCTGCTCTATGCCGTTACCAGTACGATCCGCTCAGCCCTGAACTACCGGGAAATGCTACAGCGGATTGTCGAAACCGTTGGACAGACTTTTAATGTCAGCTATTGTATTCTCCAGCCCTTTCAAGATGGCAAACTAATAGATGAACGGTTTGTCTATCAGGCCCCTCACTCCGAAACTCAACTGGCCCAAATTCCCGAAGCTGAGATTCGGCAATTGATCTGGGAAACTGCCGAAGTTCAGGTGATCCAAGACGCTCAAATAGATCCTCAAATCCAGCAGTATCCCCAGCGCCAGAAGGCTTACAAGGCCATGAACATTTGCTCTAGCCTAGTTGTTCCCCTATTTTACCGTCAGGAACTGATGGCCGTTCTAGCCCTCCATCAAGTTGGAGAACCTCGGATTTGGTTTGATTATGAAGTCCAACTGAGTGCGACAGTTGCCGATCAAGCTGCTCTGGCCCTATCTCAGGCCCGGGCCTATGAACAGGTGCAAGAGCTGGCCCGTCGGGAAACCCTGGTGAATACGATTACATCGGCAATTCGCTCTAGCCTGGAACCCCAGAAAATTTTTGCGGCGATCACCCAACAACTCGGTCAAGCGCTGCATGTGGATGGTTGTGCCCTCTCCCTCTGGACTCGGGAGGATGAATTTGTTCAATGCGTGGGGCTGTATGATTCAAGTCAGCGGCAAACTGCGGTAGCTAGTGATTGGGCAGATTCAAGCGTTACCGATTCAAGTCTAGATTTAAACGATTCAGAGTCTGTTCCCTGGGATCAGATCCCCATCAATTCCGAAATTTTACCCCAGTCTGCGGCCCCAATCCGGGGGAATCCAGTACTGCAACGGCTACTGGAAACCCTTCAGCCTGTCGTCATTGATAATCTAAATCAGCAGCCTGATTTTAATTTTCCCGATCTACCCCTGCGATCGCAGGCAAAGGCGCTATTGGTGGTTCCCCTCCTGCTCGAACACGACAAGATCATCGGTAGCATTTCCCTACGTCAAAACCATGCCACTCGGAGTTGGCAGGAAGCCGAGATCAATCTGGTGCAGATTGTGGCCGCTCAGGCTGCTTTGGCGGTTCAGCAAGCCCGGCTTTACCAGCAAACCCGTCAACAAGCACAACGGCTCCTAGAAGCCGACCGCCTCAAGACTGAGTTCTTTCAGAATATTTCCCATGAGTTCCGGACTCCCTTGACTTTAATGATCGGGCCTTTGGAGTCCGCCATCGCTCAATCCCAAGGTCTCCCCTACGATCAGTCTAAAATTGCTCTGCGTAATGCCCGGCGGCTCTTACGGTTGGTCAACCAGTTACTTGATCTACAAAAATTCGATGCGGGGCGAATGCAGCCCCGCTTTCGTCCCTGTGATCTGGTGACGTTCTGCCAGCAAACCGTAGAGTCGTTTCAAGCCTACTGTGACAAGAAGGGAATTAATCTGGAAGCCCAACTACAGGAATGTCCAGCCCTGTATCTGGATCTGGAGCGATTTGATAAGGTTCTGTATAATTTGCTTTCCAACGCGATGAAATTTACCTCAGAGGGAGGCACAATTCAGGTTCTGCTCGAAGAAACTGAAGATTATTGCTTGCTTCAGGTTAAAGACTCTGGCATTGGGATTCGGGCCGATCAAATCCCTCACTTATTCGAGCGATTCCGTCAGGCTGAAGGGTCTACCAACCGTTCCTATGAGGGAACAGGACTGGGATTGGCCCTAGTCAAGGAACTGGTGGATCTGCATCAAGGCAAGATTCAGGTGGATTCCGTCTACGGAGAAGGCACAGCATTTACAATTCAACTGCCCCTGGGGAGTGCCCATTTGCCTCCAGATCAAGTTTTAGAAACTCCGGCGGAGCTGAATACTCAGCGGGCTGCCGTTGAATTTGCCGATATTGAAGTTGAATCCTCAGAAGAGCCGCTGGTGATGGATCAAAACGGTGCAATCTCAGCCTTAAATCTGATCAATACCTCTGAGCCTCCTCCCGACCTTCGACAAAACTGCATTCTGGTGGTAGATGATAACCCAGATCTACGGGCTTATCTCACGTCCATTCTCCGCAACGCCCGATTTAACGTAGTGACTGCCCGAAATGGCTTGGAAGGGTTTGATCAGGCGAAGCTTTATGATCCGGAAGTGATTATTACCGATTTGATGATGCCTCTGGTCTCAGGGTTGGATTTGATTCGGATGGTGCGAGAGGATGAGCAGTTGCGGGGTACACCAATGATTCTACTGACGGCTAAAGCAGATGAAGATACCCGAATTGAGGGAGTAGAGCGGGGAGCCGATGCCTATGTCTCCAAACCCTTTAATGACCGGGAGTTACTGGCAGAAGTGCGAAATCTTCGGGCCCTCAAGCAGAACGAACGACGAATTGCTGAATTGAATCGCTATCTGACGGAATCTGTTCTGCGCCGCTTTTTACCCCCCACCATGGTTGAGCGAGCTGCCCAGGGGGATATGGTGCTGGATCTGAATCCAGAACCCCGGTTAATCACCATTCTCTTCAGTGACATTGTCGGATTTACTCGCATGTCTAATCAACTCCAATCCCGGCGAGTGGCCGAAGTGTTGAATGAGTATCTGTCTGAGATGACCCACGCCGTATTTGCCAATGGGGGTACGGTGGACAAGTTTATTGGAGACGCTGTGATGGCGATCTACGGGGCTCCAGAGGAGCTGACTCCAGAGGAACAGGTCAGACGGGCGATCGCCTCAGCCCGCCAGATGTTGCGCTCTCTCGGCAAGCTGAATCAATCCTGGGCAGAACGGGGCTTGGTGGGTCAGGGGGGAGTCGAACCTGTCAGATTTCGGTGTGGGATTCATCAAGGCATGGCAGTGGTGGGAATGTTTGGGGCTCAGGAGCGCTCTGACTATACGGCAATTGGCCCCCCAGTTAATATTACAGCTCGGCTCCAGGAAGCCGCCGAGCCCAATAGTAT
This sequence comes from Oscillatoriales cyanobacterium RM2_1_1, assembly GCA_012033335.1. Classification (GTDB taxonomy): domain Bacteria; phylum Cyanobacteriota; class Cyanobacteriia; order Cyanobacteriales; family Microcoleaceae; genus JBHJGO01. The sequence continues at coordinate 72,703 of JAAURB010000009.1, read as the reverse complement.
TTTGGTATCTGCCGAAGTTGCCGCCTACCTGAGCCTTCAGGAAGTCGTTGCGGCTGAATCCTTGCAATTCAAAGGTATGGATGATCCAATTCCCACGTTTGTCGTAAGTTCAGAAGCGATCGCCCATGAAGAAATTAAGTCTGAGGTGCGATCATGAGTCTAAAATTTTTCTCAACTTAACCCCTTTTCTGGGGAAGTTTGACTAATTGGCTTGGCTACACTCTTTTGCAGATGGGAATGAGTATGTTACTATAATCTAATGCAAATGTGCGGGTGTAGTTTAGTGGTAAAACCTTAGCCTTCCAAGCTAATGATGGGGGTTCGATTCCCCCCACCCGCTTTAGTTGATTAAACCCGATTTGCTGATCCTTCCTCTGTTCAAGATTGATTGAAGGTTAATGGATTGAGTAGCAAGTTAGTCCTCTGGTTCCGCGAATTCTATTAAAGCTTGTCGCTATCGGGATCAATATTTAACCAGTCCGCCCATTGGCTTCCGGCCTGTTTCCGACCCTTAGGCCGTCCTCGACCATCCCAATTGGGCCTTGCCCCCGCAACCTGATCCAGAGGGTTCTCAGACTGAGAGGATAGTTGAGGATTCTGATCAGATTGGGGCTTTAATTGCTTGTCCATGATTAATCTCCCTGTACCTACTGGAATATCAGTTTCTATTCCTTAGGTAGGTTTGCCAGGGAAGGAGTATGCAATCCGGAAGCTTGTCTATTAGAAAAATGAAGCTATTGGACTAATGCTGACTCAATTTTGGGGGCAGGGGATAAGCGGCTTTAGAGGGTGATGTCTGCAACTGCCGTACGGTCAGAATCAAACGTCTCAAATTGGGCTTGATCAGGTTTTGCTGATCCTGAACTAAGTGATCAATTTGAGCTTGCATTTGAGATACATCAACCTCCTCAGGAAGATTGCCGGGAGAATGGGGCGTAGATTTAGGGTTCTGCAACGACGCAATCGCCTGCTCGATTCGGGCAATTTGTCCCCCCATGCCCTCAACCCTATCCTGAGTCCCGCCGACCTCCTGATAAACCTGTTGGCGAACTTCTTCCAGGGCGATCGCAACGTTGTCCTGAATTGCACTGACCGTCTCACTCAAAACCCCTAACTGTTTAGCCCGTTGATTGGCTTCTAAAGGGATATCCTCCAGTTGACGTTGGAGAACTGCAATCTCTGCCAACAAATGCTGCTTCATCCCCAGAATTGCCCGAACAGCATTTTTCTCTACTTCCTCTAGAGTGAATTGGGTTTCTACCAAATCTCCCTGGATCAAATGCACCTGTTCCTGCTGACGATAGCGATTAGCCATATTCAGGGACAGGGCTAGAGTTAGGGGGGTAACTCCATAGGCAGCCCGCCCTGACAGCAGCACAAACACCGCTCCAACCACCGATCCCATAAATGAGAATAGCTCTGCTACTTCCAACCAGTGTCTCTTGCGAGTTCGAAGGGGAGTGGGATCCTGGAGGACTTGGGGATCTGACATACTGACTGCTCTGGATTGACGAATGGGAGAAACTTGAGAGAAAGTTGCCATGGACTTTGGGGATGGGGTTTTGAGAATCAGCGAGAATCACTACTCATCCCCAGTGTAATCTATACTAAGTTCCAACCATAGAGCATAATACCGATGGAACCCAAATCAGGCAACTCACCCCCGAAGATCAAGTCCTTCACCAGTATTGCCACTTTTATCGTGCTGGTGATTGTTGTTGGTGCATTAACCATCAATTTTGTGATGGCACTAGTTGACAAGTTGAACTAAGCCCAGAACCCCGAACCGATAAATTTATCTAAGTAGCTTAACGCAATTAATTAAAAAATTAATGGGGGGTAAAGGAGGCGTTGCCCCTATTTAAGACTAAGCCCCCCATTAAACATCCTGAACCGGGCCAAAAACTAGACAGGGGTTGAGCTGATCAATCCTTGAGTTGATTAATTCTTGATTGATCAATTTTTGGTTGATCAATTAGGGGGGAAGCCGCTGCTACTTGATCCGGCTTGACCAAGGTCGCCTGCAGCATAGGGGTGTTGGTCACTGAGTCACTCGCCAGGGTCAGCAAGGGGCTAGATAGAATTCCGGCGGTCATGGTGGCAATCAACGCTAGCACCAGTCCAACTTGCAGAGGTCGCATTCCTGGAAGATCCCAACGAATGGCCGGGTAATTCTTGACGGAATCTGACATTTCGTGGGGTTCTTTGACGACCATCATTTTAACTACGCGAATATAGTAGTAAATCGAAATCACGCTCGTCACCAAACCCAATAGCACCAACCAATATAGTCCCGCCTGCCAACCGGCCCAGAACAGGTAAATTTTGCCAAAGAATCCAGCCAACGGCGGAATCCCTCCCAAGGATAGAAGACACATGCTCAATCCCAGAGTTAACAAGGGATCCTTCTGATACAGGCCACTATACTCGCTGATTTGATCCGTTCCAGTCCGCAGGGAGAACAGAATCACACAGGTGAAGCCCCCCAGGTTCATGAACAGATAAATCAACAGGTAAAACACCATGCTGGAGTAACCCGCCTCGGTTCCGGCAATCAAACCAATCATGACAAACCCGGCCTGGGCAATAGAAGAATAGGCCAGCATCCGTTTCATACTGGTTTGGGCCAGGGCCACCACATTTCCCAGAATTAAACTCAGGACAGCCAGGGCTGTGAAGACAAAATGCCATTGTTCACTGACCAGGGGAAAAGCATTAACCAGCAGACGAATCGCTAGGGCAAATCCTGCGGCCTTGGAACCCACGGAGAGAAAAGCCACAACCGGAGTCGGTGAACCTTCATAGACATCGGGTGTCCATTGATGAAATGGTACGGCTGAGATCTTAAAGGAAATTCCGGCGATCGCAAACACTAGGGCAATGATTAAACCCAACGAATCCCCAGTGCCTGAGGCGACAATGGCTGCTGTGATTTTAGAGAGCTGGGTCTCTCCGCCGGACAATCCATAGAGCAGAGACAAACCATAGAGAAATACTGATGAACTGGCGGCTCCAATCAGCAAATACTTCAGGGCAGCTTCATTGGAGCGTGGATCCCGTTTGGTATAGCCCGTCAATAAATAAGAGGAAATACTCAGGGTTTCCAGGGAGACAAAAATCATCACCAGTTCATCAGCCCCGGAAAGGAACATTGCCCCTAGGGTTGCCGTCAATAAAATCCCCAGAAACTCTGCCAGAGCTGTTCCAGTTTGCTCCACATAGCGAATGGACATCAAGATTGTGGTAATTGCAGACAGGGCAATGATACCCCGAAAAATCACACTCAGGGCATCCCCATTAAAACTTCCCAGGAAAGCCACGGTATCGATATGGCTCCACTGGACATAGAGGGCCCCAATGGCACCCAGTAAACCTGCGATCGCCGCGTAGGGTGTCCAACGAGAGGAAGCCGTTCGACCGACGATCAAATCTCCCACAAGAACCACCAGCAGAGTGATGATCACAATCCCTTCCGGCAATATCGTTCCTGCATTCAGTTGGGCAGCAACAGTAGAAAAGTCCATAGTTTCAGGGGATGAAGATACTTGAATAAAAACTTAATTTTGATGCCTTAACATAATTTATCAGGATAGCAGTATTCATGCATCTCCAGATAACGGAATTCATCTGATGGAGTCGGGTTCTGAACCGGTGAGCAACTCAGAGTGACTCAGTTGTATAGTTTGTATAGTTGTTGTATCTGACTGCTTAGAACTCATTCAATACGTTGAAGCCATATATTACTCACGCTCATGAAACTCAGATTTATTTCAGCAAGCTCCCTGCATCGATTATTTCTATCTCTGATTCTGCTGATCAGCCTGACCTGTGGTGCAGTTCCAGCCTGGGCCACAGGAGTCTACCAGATGCCAGAACTGACAGCGGGCGATCGCACCTGGGTATTTGATCTAGAGGAAGTTTTGAGCCGCAGTACGGAGAGTCGCATGACCAAAACGTTATCTGAATTGGCCGATGAATCCGTTTATCAGGTGCGGTTTGTCACGGTGCGACGGCTGGACTATGGAGAAACGGCCCAGAGTTTTGCCGATCAGTTGTTTGAAAAATGGTTCCCTACACCGGATGCTGGGGAAAATCAGATTGTCCTGGTGGTCGATACCCAGACCAATAACTCTGCGATCCATGCTGGAGAGGCCACCCAACCGCTGCTCTCCAATGAGATTGCCCAGAGTGTCGTCGATGAAACCTTGCCGTTCTACCTGAAGGACGGTAAGTATAATGAAGGATTCCTGGCCACCAGCGATCGCCTGAGTGCTATACTTTCGGGTCAATCCGACCCGGGAGCTCCCAAATTTGAAGAAAGAATTCAGGTCGAAAGTACGTTCAAATCCGCCGAGGAAACCGACGACCAGAGTGCCACCATTATTGTTGTAGTGCTGCTGGTCATTGCTACCGTCGTTCCTATGGCGACCTATTACTACTTCCAGCGGTCTTAGTCAGTCTGTGAATTGGCGTTGAACCAAACTCAACGCTTATTGAACGCTTATTGAACGGAGCAGTGGAGCGAGATCAGTCCACCCGTCGAACCGGTTGCCGTTCACCTGGAGGATGCTGGGCAGGTCTTGGTCGAGGCGCGTCAGGTCGTGGGCGATCTAGCCGGAGCCGTCCTTGCCAATGAACATGTCGGCCACCGTTTCACCTTTCATCATCTGGCCTTGGTGCCTAATCATACCCATCACACCGACTGTCGAGAGGCGACCTGTTGAGTATTTGAGGTTATCTGCGGCGGGTGATGGGCAACGTTATCAATTTCTGGATCCCAGCAATCGATAGATCACCAAGGTTTTTATGATCACACCCAATCAATCTCCGGGGAAATTTCAGTTCTGGATTGATCGCGGCGGAACGTTTACCGATATTGTCGCCAGAACCCCTAATGGTCAGTTGATCATTCACAAACTCCTCTCCGAAAACCCCGAACACTATACCGATGCCGCGATTCATGGAATCCGAGAGATTTTAAATCTCTCTCCAGATCAACCGATTCCCGGAGATCAAATCGCCGCCGTCAAAATGGGAACCACCGTGGCTACCAACGCCCTATTGGAACGCCAGGGCGATCCGATAGTTTTAGTGATTACCCAGGGTTTTCGGGATGCCCTGCGGATTGGCTATCAAAATCGACCTGAGATTTTTGCCCGCCAGATTGTTCGGCCAGACTTGCTCTATGGGCAGGTGATTGAAGTAGCAGAGCGCTATGACGCTCAGGGAAATGAACTCCAAGCCATCGTCCTCGAACCCCTGAAAATTGCCCTACAAAATGCCTATAACCAGGGAATTCATAGTTGCGCCATTGTCCTGATGCATGGCTATCGCTACCCCAGCCACGAGCAACAGGTGGCCCAGATCGCCCAGGAGATCGGCTTCACGCAAATTTCGGTCTCCCATCAGGTAAGTCCCCTGATCAAGCTGGTCAGTCGGGGGGACACTACGGTGGTTGATGCTTACCTCTCGCCAATTCTTCGCCGCTACGTCGATCAGGTCATGCAACAGTTGGGGAGTTCTGATCCGGAGAAAATGCCCCAGTTGATGTTCATGCAGTCCAATGGCGGCTTGACGGCGGCAGACCGATTCCAGGGCAAAGACAGCATTCTCTCTGGCCTGCCGGGGGCATTATTGGAGCGATACAAACCAGTCTCAGGGCGGGCTTTGACAAAATTATCACTGTTGATATGGGGGGCACCTCAACAGATGTAGCCCACTACGGCGGTGAATACGAACGCCAATTTGAGACGGAGGTGGCTGGAGTACGGATGCGATCGCCAATGATGGCTATTCACACCGTTGCGGCGGGGGGAGGCTCAATTCTGCACTTTGATGGAGCTCGTTATCGAGTCGGGCCAGAATCCGCCGGGGCCAATCCAGGGCCAGCCTGTTACCGCCAGAATGGGCCTTTAACGGTGACCGATAGTAACGTCATGTTGGGAAAAATTCAGCCGGAATTTTTCCCTCAAGTCTTTGGAACCGGAGGAAATTTACCCCTGGATCGGAGGATTGTTCAGCAAAAATTTACTGCATTAGCTCAGGATATCCAGGCTCAAACGGGGGCCTTAAAATCCCCTGAAGAAGTTGCTGCCGGGTTTGTGGCGATCGCTGTAGAAAATATGGCCAATGCCATCAAAAAAATCTCCCTGCAACGGGGCTATGACGTTTCTAACTATGTTCTGTGTTGCTTTGGGGGAGCCGGGGGTCAACATGCCTGTTTGATTGCAGATACATTAGGAATTCAGCAAATTTTTTTACATCCGTTTGCCGGGGTTTTATCGGCCTATGGCATGGGTTTAGCAGATATTCGAGTCATTCGAGAGCGCTCCATTGAACGGCAATTAACGGATGAATTACTGTCTGAATTGCAGGCAGTTTTACAAATATTAATTGCAGAATGTTTACAGGAGTTAAGTCCAGAAATAAAGTCTATAAATCCCAATCAAGCTGATTTGGAGGTTCACTCACAGGTTCACTTAAAATATACTGGAACCGATTCTAGCTTAAGGGTCAACTGGGCTGAAAACCTGATTATCATGCAGGCGGAATTTGACCAAAAACATCAGACAATCTATGGGTTTCTCCGACCAGATCAAACTTTGATGATTGAATCCATTGCTGCAGAAGTAATTCAACACATGGAAACCCCCGAGGAACCTGTTTTAACCTGGAGTCGTTCGGAGGCTCCCATTCCAACTGCTATTGTCCCAATGTTTACAGCACGTTCCTGGCGGAAAACCCCCCTATTTCAACGGACAGATTTACAGCCAGGGGATACACTTTTTGGCCCTGCAATCATCATTGAACCCACTGGCACTAATGTGATTGAACTGGGTTGGCAAGCTCAAATTTCCGATAGGAATGGCCTGATTTTATCTAAAGGTACTCAGACCTTAAATCCTCTTTATTCTGAGGAGTTTGGAGGGAATCACCCTGTAAACCCTGGCAACTTTTCTGAATCTTTTACTTCCCTAAAGGTTTCCAGGCCGAGGGAGTCCAGGAAGGATGACTCTGACGTGTTTGCAGAAAACCAAACCGGATCAAAACCCATCACTCATCCCGATCCAATTCGTTTGGAAATCTTCAACAATCTATTCCAATTCATCGCTGAACAAATGGGAATTACCCTCCAAAACACTGCCACCTCCGTGAATATTAAAGAACGTCTGGACTTTTCCTGTGCCATCTTTGATCAGCAGGGTCAACTGGTGGCGAATGCTCCCCATATTCCAGTGCATTTAGGATCTATGGGGGAAAGTGTGGAAAGTTTAATTCATGCTCAACCAGACCTCAAACCTGGGGATGTTTATATGCTGAATAACCCCTATCAGGGGGGAACTCATTTGCCTGATATTACTGTGATTACTCCGGTTTTTAATACAACCAATAGCCTAAAAAATAATCTAACAGAATTGCCGATTAACTCACCGGCTAACGACCAAATTAATGAACAAATTCTCTTTTATGTGGCTTCCCGGGGTCACCAAGCCGACATTGGGGGAATGACTCCCGGTTCCATGGCTGCCAACAGTCAAACGATTGAACAGGAAGGGATTCTAATTGACCATTTTCAGCTCGTCGATCAGGGTTGTTTTCGTCAATCTGAGTTAATTCAATTACTTAGCGCTGGAGCCTATCCAGCTCGCAATCCCGAACTCAATCTTGCCGATCTCCAGGCTCAGGTTGCCGCTAATCAAAAGGGAGTTCAGGAACTGCAAAAAATAGTAGATCAGTACGGCCTAGAAATTGTTCACGCCTACATGGGATTCGTTCAGAATAATGCGGAGGAATCAGTCCGTCGGGCGATTAATGTTTTGGATGATGGCGAGTTCACTTATCTGATGGACGATGGCAATCAGATTCAGGTTGCAATTAGCATTAACAAGCATTCTCGCAGCGCCACAATTGATTTCACTGGAACATCTCAGCAATTAACTAACAACTTCAATGCTCCCAAAGCTGTTTGTAAAGCGGCTGTACTTTACGTCTTCCGGACTTTGGTAAATGATAATATTCCCTTGAATTCAGGGTGTTTGAAGCCGTTAGAAATTATCATTCCCGCTGGAAGTTTATTGAACCCTCGCTATCCCGCAGCGGTAGTCGCAGGCAATGTGGAAACTTCTCAAGTGATTGTGGATGCGCTATACGGCGCGTTAGGGGTTCTGGCAGCATCCCAGGGAACCATGAATAATTTCACTTTCGGTAACTCCCAATACCAATATTATGAAACCATCTGTGGCGGTTCTGGGGCGGGGCCGGATTTTGATGGCACCGATGCGGTTCAAACCCACATGACTAACTCTCGTCTGACCGATCCAGAAGTGCTGGAATGGCGCTTTCCAGTATTGCTAGAAGCCTTTAATATTCGGCCTGGAAGCGGTGGAAATGGACAGTTCAAGGGGGGCAATGGGATTCTTCGCAGACTAAATTTCCTCGAACCCATGACCGCCAGTATTCTCTCGGGTCGTCGTCGGATTCCGCCCTTTGGTTTGGCGGGAGGAGAACCCGGAGCCCTGGGTCGAAATCGGGTGATTCGCCAGGATGGAACCATTGAATTGCTCCCGGGAACCGCTACGGTTGAGATGAACCCAGGCGATAGGTTTGTGATTGAAACTCCTGGTGGAGGAGGGTTTGGTAAGATTTAGCGCTTGATTAAAGCAAAGGACTAAACTGGGTTAGCCCTTTGCTGTCTATTCCGCAAGACCGATTGCTTTAATCGTGACTAGCTTTAAATACGCTAGAAGAGTTCATCATCAGTTCTCCGAAAAGTTTTCCAGTTCTAAATCAAGACTAGCCAACTTAAGCGAAGAATGACGATAGATCGAGTGCGCTCACTTTTTCAAAAATGGCAATCAAATCACCATTGGCAAAGACCTCAGTGTTTCTGCCTGCAGCGTTGAGCTCATAGGTTACGCCATTGGCAATCTGGAGTGAATCCTCAGAAATGCTAAAGCCTCTGATTACAGCATAATCATTGGCTCCACCTAGATCGTAGAAGACATTAGAACCCCGACCTAAAACAAAGAGATCTGCGCCGTCATTGCCAACCAGGGTATCAATTTCGTTATTGGTGTCGCCGTAGCCATTCAAGGTGTCTACTCCATCTCCACCAATCAACATGTCATTGCCTGATCCGCCGATGACTAGATCGTCACCATCACCGCCTCTGACTTCATCATTACCATCTCCACCGAAGAGCTCGTCTCCACCGTCTCCACCGAAGATTTTGTCATTGCCATCTCCACCAAAGATTGTATCCTCACCAACACCACCTTTAAGGGTGTCATTGGTTTTACCACCGCGAATGTCATCACCTCCACCAGCTCCCTCTATACTGTCGCTACCATCTCCACCACGGATAGTATCATCACCCTGACCACCAACAATGGTGTCACCACCTGTGCCGCCCTGAATTCTATCTCCACCACTTCCACCATCAATGACATCTCTTTCGCTAGAGCCGTTGATAACATCATTACCAGGCCCACCAGTAATTGTATCTGAGCCCTTTCCACCAACGATAGTATCGTCGCCGGAGCCGCCATCGATTATATCTCTGACATCATTGCCTTTGATGACATCAGCTCCAGCTCCACCAGTAATGGTATCTTTTCCATTACCCCCCGTGATAGTATCATCTCCGATACCACCGGAGAGCACATCATTGTCTGGAGTACCTTGAATATTTTCACCGCTCATCATCAGAAATCTCCTTGATTATTTTACTTCAAAGTTTTAGATGAGACCCTGATGGCTACTAATATATGCGTTTGTTTCTACAGTTATAACAATAGCAATTTCTCTACAGTAGAAGAATACTTTTATATAAAACTTCTGTAAATTTAGATAGATTTCTATGAAGCTTTGATAAAGTCAATGATTCAATAAAAATCAGGATTCTACCTTAACTTTAAATTTTGTCAAGCCTGGAGAGTCTGCCTATAGCTGCAGCCACAGTAGTTAGGAGATGAATATTTTGGTAAATATTTTTTTGTGGACATGGCCCATTTCTCTTAAAAATGTTCTAAATTTAATAGCTAAAATCATAAAATGATTCAACCAGATCTATTTCATTCCAAAGAGACCCTTTAATATATTAAAACCAAAGCCAGCAAAGCGTTGAGCTTGAGCCATATTTTCGAAACCATGTTCTCAATATAAATTGAGGGTAAAGTTGGGCGATCGCCAACTTTAGATGAGTGGAAAAGTCCGAATCCAGGAAGCCTTTTTACCTTGAATAACACTACGAACATAATAGATTTTGTTCTCAACTTCCCAGTATCCGCAAATTTGTGCAGCAAAAGCCTCTAAACCAACTCCAGAAAAGAGTTGAGGTCAATTTGTAAAGAAATTTTCCGATCTTCTCTAATGTTGACGGGAAAATAAGTCTACAAAAAGATAGAGGTCAGCAGTTAGGATATTTGATGTGTGAATAGTCTATGCTACTGTAACTTTAGCCATTTATTCAAAATATTTTTCGTGGGTGCTCCCGCATCCATAAAAGCATTCCGGCCCTTCCTGCTATAATGATAATCTTGGTTAAACTACTATAACTCTAAGTTAAATTTAAAGCCTGTAATTCAAGATTGAGTCTATGACCCATTATCAGCAAACCATTGAACTCGAAACCCGAGGAAAATCTTTCACCAAAGTAACCCAAAATATTGAAAAGATCGTAGCAGCTTCGGGAATAAAAACTGGACTTTGTACAGTTTTTCTGCGCCATACTTCTGCTAGCCTGATCATTCAAGAAAATGCTGACCCTGACGTACTGCAAGATTTGGAAATTTTCCTATCCAGGCTTGTTCCTGAAAGCAATGATTACATTCACAATGCCGAAGGGTCAGATGATATGCCCGCTCACATTCGCAGTGTCCTCACCCACACTTCCGAACAAATTCCTATAATTCAAGGTCAGTTGGGATTAGGAACCTGGCAGGGAATTTATCTTTGGGAACATCGAAAATATCCCCATACCCGGGAGTTAATTGTACATATTTCAGGGGATTCTTACTAAGAAATAGTCATCAAATCAGATAAAGTTCTGGGTGCAGATATCTGTACTGTTTTGGAATAGCCAAAATATAGCCGCTTGTTGCACTGAAATAGCAAAAGTGATGAATAGATCTTACGAGAAGTTTTATAGAAAATCAGAACTAAACATAGGCAATCAAACATCCACAAATGATCACGGCAGTCCACAGGATCAGGGAAACAATCGCAATTCCCCGTACCATTGGGTGGGGCTTGACCCATCGATCCCACTGTTGAACCGATGGATAACAGAACCAATGAAACACTATCGCATTGACTCCTGTAGCGGCAATCAAGACCAACTTCAATCGAAACGCAGGATTCAAGGCGATCGCTGGAGCATCCGTTGCGAATAGTAAGCCACCTGAAAGCACAACAATCCCAAAGCCAGCATAAGACCAGGGTAAAAGATGCCCTGCCAGGTCTGTCACCCGCAGATGACGAGAAATACCAAGTAATCTTAGGTCAAACATTGCGACCGATCCAACCAGGAGGGTGATACCCAAAAGATGCACCGCTTCCACCAGAGGGTATGTCCACACCCATTGGCGAACAATCTCTGTCAAAGGGCCATGTTTCAGCCAGAGTAACCATTCTGGGCCGATGGAGGATGCCATCAACGCAGTTCCACAGTTTTTTGGCCAATAATAATTCGTTCTGCCCGGATCTCCTGACTATCTGAGCGATTGACATATCCGACTAATCGGACAGTTTGCCCTACCTTAAGGTCATTTTGGGACAATCCCCGGCTCTGCATTCGACTGGGGGGAGCCAGCACCGCTCGCCAGGTTTTGTCAGATGTTTCCAGGTCAATCACAACATGGGGATTATCGTAGCCAATCCTGCGAATTGTTCCTGTTAGACTCAGGGTTTGCTGGTCATTGTATTCGCTCCAGCCATGATGAGCTAGCACTTTAGAAGTGCCAATTGCAGGTGCAGTGATAGTCAATATAGCCAAGATCGCGATTGTCAGCCCTACCGATTTGTTAGTTGTCATTCGATTTGCCTCCCTATGACTATCGTTATGTACAGCGTTCCTGATGCTGCTGAAGTGCAGGAGATGGTGGCGCGGTGTGCCACCATCTCCCAAATCCATACCCCACGGGACTGAAAAGCACTATACAGTGCTCATTTACTCAACAGATCATTTAACAAATTTGTAACAAATTTGAGAGGAATTGAGTAACTGTCTTGAGAATTATCATTTCTCAGAAGAAACAGGTTTCAGGCTGAAAGTCCCGATTAGCCCGTAGCCGAAATAGGTGAGAAACTCACTCAATGCTTACCGACCAATCTGCGCGATTTCAGATAGAGCCTGGGCGATCGCCCGTTGCTTTTGGGGGTCAGCACCCTGGGCATATTCAATGGGAAAGGGAACAACAATATTCGGAGTCACCCCCACCCCTTCTAAACGAACAGTCTGATCCACATAGACATTCCCCACAGCAACGTATAACAGGCTGCCCTCTGGCATGAGAAAGGGTCGCCCAGCCACTACCGCCCCAGGGGTTGGGCTACCCACCACTGGCCCAATATCATACTGCTGAAAACCGTAGGCTAGAATCTCCTTAGCGCTGCGACTGCCTTCATTACCAGCATCACCACAGGTTTTTCCCATTGACTGTGATAAGTTGTCGCGATGCCATCTCGACCAATGTTCGTGATACTCGGGCCTCGGGCCGTATAGGGATAGAGAGCCGTCAACGGGGCCCCTCCCCAACCATCCCGTAAGTCTAGCACCAGGGCATCTGCCTCCCGCAAACGTCCGTAGATCAGCTCTTCTTCTAGCTGGCGCTGATATTGCTCCCCGGCATAAGACCAGATATGAATATAACCAATCTCCTGCCCCCCCCGTTCAATCAGCTCTACACTATCGCTCATGGCCTCAAGAAACATTGTGATCCCATCAAATTGTTTGGGAATCACGGTGATTTCCTGCTGAATGTTGGGGTCGGGAGACCTTTGTACTAAGATACTGACTGGCTGACCGGCCTGATCCAGAAAGGATTGAATCGGGTGAAACGGCTGACCGGCAACCCCGAGAACTTGATCCCCCACCTGCAATCCGGCCACTGCCGCTGGACTGCCATCAAAGATAGCTTTGATGAAGGTTTTGCCTAACTGCTCCTGGGTCACGATGCCAATCCCGGTATACGCCACTTTCCCCCCGGGAAATGTCTTCTGGAACTGGGTTCGCAGTCCTGAAAGCCGGGGATAAAAGATGCCAAGGAGCTGGTAGTAAGCCGGTTCATCGGTGGTGTAGAGATGGGTATGGGATGTTTGCAGCTCTGCTAACATCTGGTTAATCAGGGCAACGGCTGCCGCTGGAGATTCTGCCTGTGTCACCTGGGGTCGGTATTTTTCCCCGGCAGCGACCCAGTCTACGCCATTGAACTCAGGATCGTAGAAGTTGTCATTGATGGTTTCCCAGACGGCATCAAACAAGATCGGCGGGGCGGATGACGTTGGAGTGGTCAATCCAGTTAGCAGCCAATACCCGAGGCTGATGATCCCGACAAGCACCCCAAACCTCATTTGACTCCTGGATCTTTTGAATTTCATTACTTCTCCATAACTAAAACTCAAGAATACTTAATCTTTATTCTCTCGGATCCTCTGATAATGAATCAGCAGACTGGATCACCGAAAACCCCCGATGATAGGGTTTTGACTCAGCCGCCCGCACTTGAAACTGAATGAGATCGCGGTTTTCTCCTTGCTGTACCTGCAATTCCCATTCCCCTTCTGGAACTTCCCAGAACAGATTTGCAGAGGATTCTACTGCTAATTTTTGATGATTGAGTCGCCATTCAATGGGCTCCTGGCTGTCAGTCATCACCTTGAATTGTAGCTTGACTGACTGACCTGGAAGTGTCAAGAAATAGTCATCTTTTTGGGGCGAGATGATTTTAATCTGAGAACTTTTAATCTGAGAATTCTTAATTCGAGAACTTTCAACCTGAGATTGCATCCCAAAATGGTGTAGATCCCCAGCGGATTGTTTTGATAACCACTCATGGTATTCAGAGGTTAGTTCAAACCCGGTTGAGTTCTGCTGATACTGACTGAGGGTTTCAGGATAAAAGTATTCTGAGACTATCCCTGAAGAACAAGTCTCTGTTGGTTTTAGACCCGTTGTTGCACAAATAGGGAGTTGGACTAATTTCGTTGGTTTAGTAAATGGCTGAGGGGATTTCCCTTGATGTAAATGCAGCATAATTTGACTCCATAGAGGGGCTGCACCTGTGACTCCAGAAACTTTTTGCATCGGTGTCCCATCAAAGTTTCCCACCCAGGTAGCCACGGTATAGTCAGGGGTAAATCCCACCGTCCAGGTATCTCGATAATCAGAAGAGGTTCCAGTTTTAACCGCCGCCGGAACGGGTAAATTCAAGATAGAATTCACCCCAAAGGCTGTGGCTCGAGCATGGCGATCGCTCAAGATATCAGTAATCAATTGCCAGGTTGCAGGGCTATCAATTTGCCGGGAGTTAAAAGCATCATTTAAACTATCCTCTAAGTCACCCTTTGAGGAGGAGATCTGGATGGATTTTTGCCTGGTAGTTTGACTGATGGTTTGGCTAGATATTACGGTTTGCTGAAGTAAAGCTGGGGAATTTAACCAGGTTTTTAATGGTTTTAATTCTCCTTGATTTGCTATTGCCCCGTAGGCTTGAGCTAGTTCCCATAAATTCACTTCACCACTGCCCAGGGTTAAGCCTAAACCATAATATTCTGGTGACTGAGTTAAATGTTGGAATCCCAAATCATGAAGCCGTTCTAAGAAAATAGGAACCCCTACTTTTTCCAGAACTTTGACGGCTGGAATATTCAACGAATTAGCCAGGGCAATCCTCACCCGCACCGGGCCTAAAAATGTTTCACTGTAATCGGTAGGGGTGTACAATTTGGCATCTGGAATCCCATAGTAAGTGGGTACATCCGGCAGAATTGTATTAGGATGAATGACTCGTTTTTCTAGAGCCAATTCATATAAAAACGGCTTCAAAGTTGAACCGGGTTGACGGAGGGCTTGTACCCCATCATTTTGCCCCAGATTTTCAGTGTCTAGATAATCAGGAGAACCTACATAGGCCAAGACTTCACGGCTATGGTTATCAATCACAATAACTGCGGCATGATGCACATTTTGACCTTTTAGTGTCATTAAAATATGGTCAACTTGCCCTTCAGCAAAGTCTTGAAGATTGCGATCCAGAGTGGTTTGAATGACTGAATTTTGCAGAATTTTTGACGGTTGAGAATCAGGTTGAGAGTTTAGTACTGGATCAGAGAATTGATCAGAAACCCAAAATAAAAAATGGGGGGCCGCTAATATTCCCTGTTCCCGAGGTTGGAGCTGAATATCTTCATGAAGAACCTGGGCCATTTGCTCAACAGTAATCGACCGATCCTCCACCATCTGTTCTAGAACATAGCGCTGCCGCTGTTTCAGGCCCGACCAGTTCTCATAGGGATTTAAATCCGTAGGATCATTCGGTAATGCCGCCAGTAAGCTGGCTTGAGCCCAAGTCAAATCCGCCGCCGGCACCCCAAAATAAACCCGTGAAGCGGCCTCAACTCCGTAGAGATTTCCTCCCATGGGCAGACGGTTGACATAGGCTTGTAGAATTTCCTGGCGATTCATCCCGGCGAATAACCGCCAGGATGTCCAGATTTCCAGGGCTTTGCCCGAGAAAGTCCGGGGGGAATTGTCCAGCATCCGAGCCAACTGCATGGTAATGGTCGAAGCGCCGCTAACAATCTCCCGAGCCTGAACTGCTTCTAAAACGGCCCGGGCGATCGCCGGTAAATCCAAGGCTCCATGCTGAAAATATCGCTGATCTTCAGCCGCAATGATGGCCTGAATAAATCTCGGCGAAACCTGATCCAGGGAAACAATGGCGGTATGGTCTTGATCCTGACTCAGAAGGGTTCCCAGGGGCAAACCATTGCGGTCGGTAAACTCCAGGGCCAGTTGATTTTGAGCAATATCAGTAGGGCGAATTGGAAAACCATAGGGCAGGGCTCGCACCACGACACCCACCAGCAACAATCCCGCCAGGATTCTGATCCACTTCTGCCGCCATATTTTGACGTTATACTTCATGATTCTACCTGTCAACGGTTTTACGGATGGAACCGCAGGAGTACGATTCTTCTATCAGTAACCTACCCTGACTTCCTCCAAGGTTCCGCTTCTCTACAGAACAAAATTTTGAGAGGAAACTATTTTTTCATGGCCTGAGCTAACCTAAGGAGCATAATGATTCAGGATATTTTGCAAATACTGTCCGGTGTGGGATCGCTGATTGTTTGCCACCGCTTCAGGAGTTCCAATAGCAACAATTTCACCGCCGCGATCGCCCCCTTCTGGCCCCAGATCAATAATCCAATCGGCGCAGCGAATCACATCCAGATTATGCTCAATCACGATGATGGAATTGCCCTTATCCACCAACCGTTGCAGCACATTCAAAAGCTGATGGACATCATAAAATGACAGTCCCGTAGTCGGTTCATCGATTAAATACAATGTCTTTCCCGTCGCCCGTTTTGACAGTTCAGAAGCCAGTTTCACCCGTTGAGCTTCTCCCCCCGATAGGGTCGGGGCTGGCTGTCCCAGACGGACATAGCCCAAACCCACATCCAGCAAGGTTTGCAGCCGGGCTTCTGCCTTCGGAATATTTTGAAATGCGGCCAGAGCCTCCTCCACGGTCATATTCAAGACATCCGCGATGGAATAGTCTTTATACTTCACCTGTAGGGTTTCCCGATTATACCTGGCCCCCTTACATACCTCGCACTGGACATAGACATCCGGAAGGAAGTTCATTTCAATCACATTCACCCCCTGACCACTACAGGCTTCGCAGCGTCCCCCCTTGACATTGAAGGAAAACTGCCCCGGTTTATAACCTCGGGCTTTGGCCTCAATGGTTTCAGCAAATACCGCCCGAATCGCATCAAATACTCCCGTGTAGGTGGCGGCGTTGGAACGGGGAGTTCGGCCAATGGGGGACTGATCGATCACAATTACTTTGTCCAGGGCATCCAGCCCATCTAGGGAATCCAAGCCCTTCGGAAAAGGCACTCGATGGGTGAAATGATGCTGCAGAGAAGGATACAGCAATTCATTCATCAAAGTGGACTTCCCGGAACCAGACACCCCCGTCACTGCTACCAGTTTCCCCAAGGGAAATTCCACATCCAAATATTTCAGGTTATTCCGACAGGCGTTCTTCAACACCAGGGATCGCCCATTGCCTAACCGACGTTCAGCCGGGGTCGCAATCTGAATTCGTCTGGACAGGTAAGCTCCGGTTAAGGACTGTTCCGCCCCATTAATGGCAGCCAGATTTCCCTGGGCCACAATTTCACCTCCATGAACCCCGGCTCCCGGGCCAATATCCACCAGGTAATCCGCCGCTCGAATGGTTTCCTCGTCGTGTTCTACTACGATTAAGGTATTCCCCAGGTCTCGCAATTTGGTCAGGGTTTTGAGTAATCGTCCATTGTCCCGTTGATGCAGGCCAATACTGGGTTCATCCAACACATACAGCACCCCCGTTAACCCGGAGCCAATTTGAGTCGCCAGCCGAATCCGCTGGGCCTCTCCCCCAGATAGGGTGGTCGCTGGTCGATCCAGGGTCAAATAATCCAATCCCACATCCATCAAAAATTGCAAACGAGCCCGGATTTCCCGCAAGACCAGATCCCCAATTTGGGCCTGGCGATCGCTGAGTTTTAGATCCTGAATTCGGGTCAGACAATCCCGGATAGAAACCCCGGTCAAATCCGTGATCCGATACTGACCCAAGCGCACCGCCAGGGTTTCTGGCTTGAGCCGTTTACCCTCGCAGGTTTCACAGGCTTGATTGACCAGGTAAGCTTCTAGTTTTTGCTTTTGCACCTCGGAGTTACATTCTTCATACTGCCGTTGCAGTAAGGGAATGGCCCCAATATAGGGACGATGATAGCCCTTCTTTTCCCGATAACGGGAGTCTGTTTCTATCCAGATGGCCTCGTCAGAACCATGCAGAATAATCTGGCGCTGTTCCTCGGTGAGCTGATTCCAGAGCTGGGTGATTTCAAACCCGTAGGCTTGGCCCACACTGTGGAGCAAAGACAGGTAGTAGGAATTGTCCTTCTCTGACCAGGGAGCGATCGCCATGTACAGGGGTACATTCGGATCGGGAATGATATTTTCGGGGGAAAAGGTGAGGACATGGCCCAAACCGTGACAACTGGGACAGGCTCCATAGGGGGAATTGAACGAAAACAGCCGGGGGGACAATTCCTCCATGACCGCTCCATGCTCTGGACAGGCGAAGTTTTCAGAAAATACTAGTTCGGTGGGGAGTTGGGGCGCGGTTGGATCAGGATCAATCTGATAGGGACTGTCAGCAGTTTCAGCCGCCCTGAGGTGAGTCCCTGATCGGGCTTCCAGGGCAATTACGTTACCGGGTTTTGAGGCAGATTTCGCTGGGGTTTCCCCAGGGATTTCCGAGCTGGTTTCCGACAGGATATCAATGATGGCAATCCCCCCAGAATGCTTCAGGCAAGTTGCCAGGGAATCCACCAATCGCTCTTGAATGTCTGGTTTTTTTACCAGACGATCAATCACAATTTCAATCGTGTGCTTGTGATTTTTGTCCAGATCGATGGCATCAGTTAGTTCGCGAATTTCCCCGTTGATTCTGACCCGGACAAATCCTTCTGCGGCTAGACTCGACAGCAATTTGCGATGGGTTCCTTTTTTTCCCCGCACCACCGGCGCTAGAATATTGAACTTGGTGCGATCCGGTAACTCCAGCACCCGATCACACATCTGGTCAATGGTTTGGGGAGCAATGCTGCGATCGCAAACCGGACAGTGGGGCTCTCCTGCCCGCCCGAACAGTAACCGCAAGTAGTCATAGATTTCTGTCACAGTGCCCACGGTTGACCGAGGATTGTGGGAGGTGGACTTTTGATCAATAGAAATGGCTGGACTTAGCCCCTCAATAGCATCGACATCGGGCTTATCCAGTTGCCCCAGGAATTGACGGGCATAGGCGCTGAGGGATTCTACATAGCGCCGCTGACCCTCGGCAAAAATCGTATCAAACGCCAGGGATGATTTCCCTGATCCGGACACTCCAGTAAAGACAATCAGGCGATCGCGGGGAAGCTCTAAGTCAATATTCTTGAGGTTGTGCTGTCTGGCCCCGCGAATCCGAATCATGTTCTGCGCCACCCCAGGGGATGGACGATGACCATTGTGAATCTGATCCAGCAGGGATTGATCCAGAGGCGATTGGGGAGGTCGGGCAGAGTTTGACATTGGGTCGGGGTGACACAGGGGATACACTCCTTAACTATGTTAACGCTCCTGTTGCCCGTTGCGCTGATGCTGGATGTAGAGTTCAGAGTTGTTCAGGGCTATTAGCTGTTGATGGTTGTTAATGGCTCAAGTTACGGGAATCCCCAACTGTTAACCCTGGACACGACTCGCTACAATCAAGAAACATAAATTAGACAGCGGACGGTTCTATGATTCCAACGGTGATTGAACAATCGGGTCGAGGCGAGCGCGCCTTCGATATTTACTCCCGGCTGATGCGGGATCGGATTATTTTTCTGGGGCAACAGGTGACCAACGAGCTGGCAAACTTGATTGTGGCTCAAATGCTCTTTCTGGATGCCGATGATCCAGAAAAGGATGTCTACCTCTACATCAATTCTCCGGGGGGATCCGTTTCGGCGGGCCTGGGCATTTTCGACACCATGAATCATATCCGGCCCGATGTCTGCACGATTTGCATCGGTCTGGCCGCCAGTATGGGGGCATTTCTTCTCAGTGCCGGGACAAAAGGCAAACGCATGAGTCTGCCCCATTCCCGAATCATGATTCATCAACCCCTGGGGGGGGCTCAGGGCCAAGCTACAGACATTGAAATTCAAGCCCGGGAGATTCTCTATCTCAAGCGCCAACTCAATGGTTGTCTGGCTGACCACACGGGCAAGCCCCTCTCTCAGATTGAAGAGGATACGGAACGGGATTTCTTCATGTCAGCCCAGGAATCCGTAGACTATGGTCTGATTGACCAAGTGATTGATCGCCGCCCCTCAGCCGTCAATCCAGTGGCAGCTACTGTTTAGCGGGATCAATCCTCCACCTGCGGAGTCGGAAGAGACTCCAGATAATGGAGAAAGTCCAAGAGCTCTTCTTCGGTCAAAGTCCGGCGCGATCGCTTGCCATAGGTCTTCTGCAGGTAAGATACTCCCTGTTCTGCTGTCCAGTTCAGCCGCTTGAGCTCGATATCTGTCTTAGCAATGTCTGAAGAAAAATCCGTGGCTTCAATAGCAGTACGGCGAGCTCGGGTTGTTTTCTTGCCCAGATTGGTTGCGGATGGCTCCGGAACTAGGGGGGGAATTTCCCCCTCTCCCTCCTCAAGCCGAAGCTCAGGTAGGCTGAGGCTGAGGTTCTGGGCTCGATTTTTGCTAGGGGCTGAATCCAGGGTATTTTCTGATAACCAGTCCTCCTCTTCGGGGTCGGGATCAGTCAGGGAATGGAGTTGAGCCTCAAGGTTAGGGGTTGCTGCCCCAGGAGTCTGAAGGGGACTACTGCTTGATTCAGCTGTCGTCACCCGGGGCATTTGGGGGAGGGCGGCGGGAATTTCAATCCCTAGAGCCTGAAGCGATCGCCGCTTTGCCTGATCTTCTGCAAGTTCCACCGTCTTTGCGGCGGCTAGTCCCGTCGATAAAGTCACACCCTCCACCTCCACCAGGGCTCGAACTACAAATTGACCTTCAGCTACAGTCACAAATTCAGAAATCAGACTGCCGGTGGGATAAAGACTTCTAAATTGATCAAACATAGGGGAATTCTCAATTAAACTGCACAAACATTAAACCTTTTAATGTAACCTTCCGAATCTGCGATATACTGTCTTAAGCATTGGTTTTTGACGCAACATCTGCTATTCCAATCCTTCATCAAGGCTAATGTCTAAATCGTTTTTCGTTTGAACCCCGTTCGGGAAAATCTGGTTAAGACAGAGCTATTGTCATGGATTAAGCAGGTCAGAATTCCTAGCTGCTAACTTCTATCCCCATCCAGAGTTTTGATCCCCATTGACTGTATCATTATCTCTGAGCTGGAGTGTGAAAAGTTACAGGTGAACTCCATCCCGGACTTCAGTATCCTTACTAGCAATTTTACAGCTTTTGACTCGGATTAGTTGCGTCAGATTGTACGAATGGGATCAGACATGGAATCAGACAAAGAGGATTGATCGCTACATGGAATTTTCAATCGCTACGCTACTCGCCAACTTTTCAGAGGATAAGTTAATTGCCCCCAAGATTCTAGAAAAGAAGCTGGCTCCAGATGAGGACAGTGCCCGTAAATTTCAAGTTGCCCTTGATGCCCTGGAACGAGTTGGCCTTTTAGAAAAAGATAAAGGTCGCTATCGCCGGATTGAGCAGGAAGGCATGGTAGAAGCCAAGCTGCGCTGTTCGAGTAAAGGGTTTTGCTTTGCCATTCAAGATGTTGAGGGGGCAGAGGATGTCTATATTCGAGAAAGCCACCTCAGTACGGCCTGGAACGGCGATCGCGTTCTGGTCAAAGTGATCAAGGAGGGCAGTCGCCGTCGCAGTCCGGAGGGGGAGGTCTATGTCATTCTGGAGCGGGCAAATCCCTCTGTACTGGCTCGGGTGAAGCAAACTAAAACAGGCTATTGGGCTGTTCCCCTCGATGATCGATTATTGTTTGAACTAGAGTTGCTCAACGACGATGAGGAGCTTGCTGGGGCGGTGGATCATCTGGTGCATGTGGAAGTTCAGCGTTATCCGATTGGAATTCATCGTCCCGTAGGCAAAGTGATTCAAATCTTGGGATCCGATGCGGAGGAGGCTGATGATTTAGATATTGTCTGCTGCAAACATGACTTGCTGCGCTCTTTTTCCCATCGAGTTTCACAGGAAGCTGAAGCGATTCCGGCCAAGCCCAAGAAACCTGACCTGAAGCAGCGCATTGATCTGAGGGAGGTTTTTACCTTTAGCTTCGAGCCTGATCTGGGTAATCCTGAATTTTCTGTGATGTCAAAGGATAGCCCTAACCCTACCCGCAGTCATGTTGACCACGCCTTCAGTCTGGAAAAGTTAAAGTCTGGAGACTGGCAGGTGGGAATTCATCTGGCTGATCCGGGACACTATATCACCCCGGATTCTGCCCTGGATCGGGAAGCGCGCAAACGGGGAGTTTCGGTATTTCTAGCGGATAAATTGATTCCAATTTTTCCAGAATCTTTGAGTTGCGATCGCCTAGCCCTTCTTCCCGATCAGGAGCGATTGACCCTTTCTATTCTGGTGACGCTGACTGAAGTGGGAGAAATTGCCGAGTTTGAGATTCGACCCAGTATAATTCAGGTCAACCATCTTTTGAGCTATCGTCAGGCCCAAGATATTCTGGACGACACCCAAACCGTTGACCCCGACCTCAGTTCTCGTCTGGAAAATTTGTTAGAGGTGAGTCGTCTGGTACGACATTTGCGAGAACAGCGGGGAGCGTTTGAGCTGAATTTGCTTGATACTCACCGCCATTTTGATGATGAAGGCGAACTGGGGCCAATGGTTACTTCTGCCTTTTATCCGGCCCATTCCATGGTGGCTGAGTTGGTGATTTTGGCTAATCAACTGGTGACATCCCATCTCAATGCCCTGGGATTGCCAGCCATTTATCGGGCTCAACCGGGGCCAGAGGTCGATGATGTGGCTGAGTTGGTGAAGTTGTCCAATCATCTGGGTTGTGATTTTGAATTGAAAGATGAGGAAGAGATTCAGCCCATTGACTTTCAAAATTTTGTTAAGGCCCTTTCAGCCTCCCAGGCTGAACGAGTTCTCACCTATCTCCTGGAGGAAAGCCTCAAGCCCGCCGTCCATAGCACAACCCCGAAACCCCATTTTGGTCTGTCATTGGATTGCTATAGCCATTGCACCTCTCCCCTGTCGCGCTATACCGATTTTCAAATGTTGCGGGTGCTAAAGTCCCTGTTCGAAGAGGGCCGCGATCGCCGTTCGACCCGTTCCAAGGAGCAGGTTGATCTCGGTCATTCAGACTGCCACGATAAAGTCAACTGGAATGTCTTACCCCCCGATTTGCAGGCTGATCTGGAGGCTCAATTTGGCCAGCTTGT
Source organism: Oscillatoriales cyanobacterium RM2_1_1 (assembly GCA_012033335.1). Lineage (GTDB taxonomy): Bacteria > Cyanobacteriota > Cyanobacteriia > Cyanobacteriales > Microcoleaceae > JBHJGO01. Next base: position 49,484 of record JAAURB010000009.1, on the reverse strand, counting down.
GGTGCATCTGAGTGAGCGGGAAAGCGTCGCGGCTGATGCCGAAGAAGATTTAGAGGGCCTGAAAAAAACCGGGTTCATGAAGGAACGCACCGGTCAGGTGTTTACCGGCTTGATCACCGGGGTACAGTCCTATGGTTTCTTTGTGGAAATTGAGCTGGAGTCCCCTGGCGGCAATCAAATTCGGGTGGAAGGACTGGTGCATGTTTCCTCTTTGAAGGACGACTGGTATGAATACCGCTCCCGTCAACAAACCCTGGTGGGACGAAAAAATCGTAACCAATATCGCCTAGGGGATAATGTAGAAGTGCAGGTGAAGAGTGTGGACTATTACCGTCAGCAAATTGATTTGGTGGCTATTGGTGGGGGTAGTGAGGCGGGGGATGAACCGGATGAGTCCTTCAATTTTTGAGAGGTTTCAATTCCCAGCCTTTCGTTCATTCTTTCGACCCTGATTTGTGGGGGTTAAGTTCGCTGATTCATTCATTTATTCAAGGCACTCTATGGCCAATCATCGCCCCTTAATTCTGGGGGTTTCTGGAGCTTCCGGGCTGATTTATGCCGTTCGAGCCTTGAAGTATTTACTGGAGGCGGATTACCCGATTGAATTGGTCGCTTCCAAGGCAACCTATATGGTGTGGCAGAGCGAACAGGGAATTCGGATGCCGCCGGATCCGGTTCAACAGGAAAGCTTCTGGCGGCAACAGGCTGGGGTAGAACTGGGGGGGAAACTATCTTGTCATTCCTGGCAAGATGTCGGGGCCAATATTGCCAGTGGATCGTTTCGTACCCTGGGAATGGTTGTGATCCCTTGCAGCATGAGTACCGTGGGCAAACTGGCTACGGGGTTGAGTTCGGATTTGCTGGAACGGGCGGCAGATGTACAAATCAAAGAAGGGCGAAAATTGGTTCTGGTTCCCCGGGAAACCCCCCTCAGCGTGATTCATTTACGAAACTTAACCATCCTGGCGGAAGCGGGGGTGAGGATTGTCCCGGCGATTCCCGCCTGGTATCACAATCCTCAAACCATTGAAGATCTGGTGGATTTTGTCGTGGCCCGGACTCTTGATCAGGTAGAAATTGACTGTGTGCCCCTGAAGCGCTGGAAAGAAAATCCGGAAGAATCAAATTCGTGAGATCCCTTGATAAAGTGTTAACAGGATTAGTTAACAGGCTTAACGGATTAGCTACATGTCTCCAACTTTATTAGTTCCTCTGGTGATAATCCTCGGTTCCCTGGCGGTACTGGTGGTACAGAATTTCTCTCCAGCCCTGTCCCTGATATTTTTGGGGAATCAATCCCTGAGTTTGCCCCTGTCCCTGTGGATTTTAATCGCGATCGCCGGGGGATTTTTGTCCTCCTTGGTGATTGCTGCCCTGTTTCAGATGGCTGCCCCTGGTTCCGCCCCGTCTTCCCGACGAAATCAGTCACCCTCTGAATCTGTCAAGCGTCCAGTCCAACCCACTGAATTCGTAGAAGAAGCTCCTACTGCGTCTAGTCCCTATCACTGGTCAGATTATGCCGCCGAGGCGGAACCCGAACCGGAATCTGATGCTGCACCGTCTCCCTATGGATTTATCTCTGAACCCCCCGTCCCTCCTCAACCCCGCCCAAAAGAACCAAGGTCTACTGCAGGAGACGACTGGGAAACGGAAATCAAACCGATTCGGCCCTGGGACGCTGGAGATCGAGAAGTTCCCCTAGAACCCTCTGAGCAACCTCAGGAATACCCAGGAGATTCGAGCTATGATTCGAGCCCTGATGGCTATGAAGTTGAGCAACGGCCCCAAACGCAAAATTGGTCAGGCTCAACCTATTCCTATGGTTATCGAGAGCCCGAGCCAACATCTCAGTCTAAAACATCAGAACCCGTTTACGATGCCAATTATCGGGTGATTATTCCACCGGCCTCAGCCCCAACTCAAATTCAATCCGATCCGATTCAACTGAGTTCAATTCAATCCAAGGAAGAGGATGAAGACTGGGGGTTCGATGAGGAGGATGAAGATCTGGTTTGACAGAGATTTGACAGAGATTAGTCTGTTATAGATATGAGGTGAAATATTGCTGAGGTGATGCAATGGTAAAAGATAGACTTCAGGGTATGAATATCTATCTCATCGGCATGATGGGGGCTGGAAAAACGACCGTAGGGAAAGCCCTGGCAACGGAATTAAATTATCGATTTATTGATACAGATGCTGTCATTGCTCAGGTTGCAGATCAATCCATTGCAGAACTCTTTGCGGCTCGGGGAGAGCCAGAATTTCGCGATCTAGAGTCAAAAGTCCTGGCTGAAGTGGCGGCTTACCAGTACTCAGTAGTGGCAACTGGGGGGGGGATTATTCTGCGATCGCTCAACTGGAGCTATTTGCAATGTGGTCTGGTGGTTTGGCTAGACGTGTCGGTTGAGCAGTTGGATCAACGGCTACAGGAAGATAATACCCGCCCACTTTTGCAGCATTCAGTCCAGAATTCAGTGCAGGATTCCATCCAAGCTCCAACCCAAGCTCCAACCCAAAATCCAGATCGTTTAGAGACGTTGAAAACTCTCCTGGCAGAACGGCGATCTCTCTACAGTGAAGCCGATTTAAAAATTTCAGTAGCTCCTGAAGCCACACCGGATCAGATTGTCCAAACTATCCTGGCCCAAATTCCTGGGGTTTTAAAACCAGCAGCTAGGGCCAAATTTGAAGTTTCTCAATCCCTGGAGACCAAAGCTAATGACTGACCGCAACCCTGCCCCCACCGTTGACATCATTATTGAATTGATTGATCGACCAACCCGCCCGATTGTGTTGATTGAACGCCGCAATCCTCCCCACGGCTGGGCAATTCCAGGGGGATTTATTGACTATGGGGAATCTGCCGAAACAGCGGCCAGACGGGAAGCTCTGGAAGAAACCAGTTTACCCGTTGAGCTGACGGAGCAGTTCTATGTCTATTCCAATCCGCAACGGGATCCGCGACGGCACACCCTGGCAATTGTTTTCCTCGCTACCGCCACAGGAGAACCTGAAGCCGCTGACGATGCTCAGACACTGGATATCTTTGAACCCGATCAAATTCCTACCTCCCTGTGCTTTGACCATGGCCAGATCCTGCAGGATTACTGGCGCTATCGCACCCGGGGGATTCGACCAAAACTTTGACTTCTAACAATGGCCTACTTTTTAAGCTGAATGGGCAATCGAATCACAAACTCCGTCCCTTGACCTGATATCGAATTGAAACTTAGTTCTCCACCGTGTTTTTCAAATATAATTTGCCTGGAAATGGCCAATCCTAATCCTGTTCCTTTACCAATAGGCTTAGTCGTAAAAAAGTAATCAAAGACTTTAGTTTTGTTTGCCTCATCTATGCCGATCCCATTGTCACGGATGCGAATTTCAACTTGATCGGGCCCGTAAATCTGGGTATCGATCCAAATTCTGGGTATGTAATCCCTGAACTGGGAATTGTTGCTATTTACTTGAGCTTGGGTCGTGACCTCTAAGGCATCGAGGGCATTAAGTAAAATGTTCATGAATACCTGATTGAGCTGAGCTGGAGAACATTCTATCGGTGGAAGATCACTGTAGTTTTTGACAATCTCAACGGGTTGCTGATCGCTACAAGCTCTAATTTGATGTCCCAAAATAAGTAACGTGCTATCAATCCCTTCGTGGATATGGGCGGGTTTGACTTCAGCTTCGTCCAAGCGAGAAAAATTACGCAGGGATAAAACAATCTCACGAATGCGCTCAGTGCCAAACTTCATTGAGGTGAGAATTTTAGGTAAATCTTCCTGGATAAACTCAAGATCGACTGTTTTCAATTGCTCTTGAAATGCTCTGATATCCTCTGAGGATTGAGCCTTAGTTTGTTGACAGCAACGGGCTAATGCCATTAGATCCGTGACATATTCATTGACGTGGGCCAGGTTGCCATGAATAAAGTTGACCGGGTTATTAATCTCATGGGCAACTCCGGCCACCAATTGTCCTAGGCTAGCCATTTTTTCATTTTGAATCAGTTGAAGTTGAGACTGTTGCAATTCCTCTAGGGTTTGCTTGAGCTCCACGGACTGAGTCTGAATCTGGCGAACGTACTTTGCCTGCTGCAGGGCAATTCCCAATTGTTCACCAATCTGCGCCAGTAATTCAACTTCATCGGCTCTCCACTGTCGAGGGCCAGAATTTTGGAACGTTGCGAGCAGTCCCCAGAGATGATCCCCTTCAAAAATTGGGGCGATCGCATAGGCTCTAGCTTGAAGTTCTTCCAGTAAGGCGACATGGCAATCCGCATGGCCAGCTCGATAGATATCAGGAATCGCAAAGGTTTCATTGGCGGCGTAGCGGCCCCCTTGATTTTCCATCAAATGGCTATCCGCAATCGTCGGAAAAACTCCAACCAGGGGTTTCCAGCCATCAACTACCGATTCAAACAAAAAATCGCCACTCCAGTCTGGGTTGAAGCGATAAATCGTTACCCGGTCAGTCTCAAGTAATTGCCGTACCTCTTCAGTTGCCGTCTGACAAATAATCTCCCAATTTAGGGATTGACGAATCCGATTCGTAATTTTGACTAGGGCTTTTTGACGAGCCAGGGCTCGTTCTTGGGCTGCGACCTGAGCCAGTAAAGCGATTTGAGACTGATTCTGCTCTAATTGCTCCGTCTGCTGTAAGGCAACAGCAAAATATCCCGCAATTTTTCGGACAAACTCGATTTCTGCCAGTTGCCAACGCCTGGGATTGTTGTACTGATGGACGCAGAGCAGTCCCCAGAGTTCTGATCCCTTCAGCACTGGAACGATTAGATTTGCCCTCACTTGAAATTGCTCAAGAATCTGAATATGGCAATCGCTCAGTCCAGCATCATAAATATCTGCGACGGCCTGTACTCTTCCCTGGGTATAATAAGTCGCAAACTGTCAGCCAAAACAGTGGTCATAAACTTTAGCCGCCATGGCTGAAGGAAATTCAGCCGCAACATTCTCCGCAACAAACTCTCCCTCATCCCAGCCACTCCCTGGAGTAAACTGAAACAAACCCACTCGGTCAGCGTTGAGTAACTGTCGAATCTCTGTGGCCGTGGTGGTAAGGATGGTATTCAGATCTAGAGATGACCGAATCCGATCAACAATACTGGTTAATGCCTGTTGCTGCTGGATTTGCTGAAACAGTTGATCCGTGCATGAGGCTAGTTGATAGGCCGTCTGTTCAAGGGCATTGGATTGGTAGTCAGGAATCAGTAAGTTAGACATGGTTTTGAGGAAACCTTTCAGAGATGTAGTTTCAGAGATATAGTTTCAGAGATGATTTAAGAAGATAAGTTTGGGAAATGGTTTCTGGCAATAAAGCGGGAAACTGTTTCGAAGCTTTGGAACCACCCAGCCATTAGAATTCCCTGAAATGATTGGTGAATGATCATATACAGGGGAGAAATGGGAATTTTGATCCTGAATTATACTGGCCCACCGGACTGATATTCTTGAGGATAGCAAATTTAGCAATGTCTGGAGATTCCTGGAGCGAAATGCAATCTCATCCAACTTGTTGAGGTTCGGGAGCTGAGGTTCAGGTCTCAATCTGCAAATTCTAATACCAGCTCTTAAAATTGGCATAACACAAAACCCAGAGCATACCGCAGCGCGTTGCGTTCCAGGTTCCTATCTATAGCAATATTAAAGAGAATTGGGATAAGGCCCTTTGCTCAACCTTATGGAAATTTCAAACACTTAAACACCCTTTAAACGCCCTGTTTACAAGCGTTAAGTCCCTTTTAAAACAAGAATATCCTCTAATTCGACAACCCCAATCAAGCTCACCCTCAATCTCGATTTCCGGCTTATTTGCAACCCCAATGATTAAAATCCAATGGTCAAACTACAATCTTGTACTCCTAAATCAGTCAGCATTTTCTGAATTTCATCTTTGTAAATAGGATTCATAATAATCACAATATCCGGTTGATATTCCTGAAGAAATTCAGGAGAAACAATCTTTTGCCCGGTTCCAGCCACATACATTCCCTGTTTCCGAGGATTGATATCAACAACATACTCAATAGGGCTCTGGACGGAACTCTCAACCTTGAGAAAGTTCAGAAACGTTACTCCCTTTGATCCTGCCCCCCAAAGAACAACTTTTTGATGATTTTGACTAAACTGTCTCAATTTCTCCTGCCAGATTTCCAAGGTTTGATTGAAACGGATTGTAAATTGCTTAATATCTTGAACCAGTTGGCTAACCTGCTGCTGCTGAACTTTGGTTAATGTTGTGGTAGGTTCTCCCAAATGAGCCTCTAAGCAGAGAAATTGTCCTTGAAACTCCTCTGTAACTTGTTCAACCTTGAATCCACAACTTGAGAAAGCGTAGGTTAAAGCCACTGGAGAAAAGTAACAACAATGTTCATAAATAATATCCCAAATAGCTGAACGGGAAAATGTATCAAGGGCATTGGGAACCTCAAAAAAGATCCCAGGATTGGCTTGGCTCTGAATCGTTTTTTTTAGGTTATTTGATAGGATATTCAATAACTGAGTAGGTTGGGGAATATGTTCTAGAGTATGGCGACAACAGACAAAATCATTCTGGTATTCAATATATTTTTCTGAATAATAATCTTGAATAAATTGAATTTTTTCATTCGCCCAACCATGTTCTTCTAAAGGGATATAAGTTGGATCAAAGCCAATTCCTCGATTGTCTCCTAATTCACACAGTAAAAGTAAAAATTCTCCTTTGCCACAGCCGATTTCTAAGATCGTCTTATGGTGCAGATCATGCTGTTCAATTAATTGAGTCGCTAATGAATGAGCATAGGTTTGGAAGCGTGGAGAGAAATCTAGAGCATTCTCATAGGTTTGAGCATAATCTAAATGATCTGGATCAAAAGCGATATTGCCAATAAAACTGCAGTTGGAGCAGAAGTTAAGCCTCAAGTCTCCCCGATTACACCTCTGAGCCGCTAATTTTTCGGGCCATAATATATTGCAAAAAACAGGCACACTTAAGACTTCAAAAAAAGTCTGCCATTGACTAGAACTACAAATAGGACAGGTATTCTGAGAAGCTTGGCTCATCTTTATCCGGTTAACTTTACTGCTTGAATCCTAGCGAATATTATTGTCAATTGCTATAAAGTTACTATAAAGTCATTGTAAAATGACTCTGAAATAGATTTAACTCAAAAGTCAACTTACGACAGTCACCTAATAGGATTACAACTAAGATTAAAATTGAGATTACAACCCAGATAAGCGTGAGATTAACCAGGCTGATGCGGCTGTTCCAGATTTTAAAGTGCGTTCTATGGAGCCAACAATAGAATCACTCCCACACCAATCTCCTATTCCCACCAGGGGCAAAGGATCAAGGGTTTCCAGGTAAGATTGGGGGATGGGATTTTGACAGAAAGCGTAGCGCCAACGATGGGTTTGCGTCCATTCTGGCTCTGCTAGCCAGGGATCAAGCAGGCTGGCTACCTGGAGAAGTAGGAGTTGGGTAGCGGGTTGCAAGTCAGAATCGTCTAAAAATTGTTGGGCAAATTCAGCCTTACTCTGAATCACAAACACTGGAAATTGAGAATTTGATCGTTTACTACTGTCCAATCCTACCCAATCCACAATAGGATTTTGGGGGAATCGAATGGCTTTCCAGTCGGGATTTCTAAATGTTAATTTCGTCTGTTTTTCTGCAGGGTAACTGGCCATAACGGTGATGCAGGGATCATACTGAATTGAGTTCAGGATGGTATAAAATTCTGGTAAAATCCGGGGAATTAAAGGATCTAAAATAGTAGCCAATTGAGGAGCAGGAATCGCTAGAACAACTGCCCTTGACTGCAGCATTTGGGGTTTTTCTATTGCCGTCTCATGGGTGATTTCTAGGGTCAAATCCCAAAGCCTTTTATCCGTTGATTGGAGGGAAACCAATCTGCGATTAAACCAGATCTCTAAGTCATTGGCTAAAAATTTACCAATTTCATTCATGCCATTTGAAAGAATATAAGCAGGGGAATTTTGAGATATTATTTTAATCTGATCCAGAGCTGGATCAGATAATATTGATGGATTTCTGATGTCCAGAGTTGGAAATTCTTGGAGCTATTTGTAATGGTAGAATCCCTTAACTGTTCAATTAATGCTTGGGTTAATTCCCCTTGAATATTTAAATAGCGCACACCATGATCGATTTTCAAGTCTGATTGACCTTGAACCTGGCGAGTCGCACAACGCCCCCCGACTCCCCGAGACTTCTCCAGAATTACCACAGAGTAACCTGCTGATTTTAGCTGTTGGGCACAGGTCAATCCAGCAATTCCTGCCCCGACTACAGTGATGTCAAATATTATTGGGTTGGTTGAGTTGGTTGAGTTGGTTGGGTTTGTTGGGTTTGGTGAGTTCACTTGATTTGCTGGCTGATTGGGTTGATTTTTTGATAATTAAACTAACTAAGCTAATTGTATTAATCAAGCTTAAAGCTAACTATTTTCCAGGGAGAAACTGATAAGGTTTGATCTCCAGTGCTTGAATCGTTACTATCTGAATCGATTACTTCCTCTAGTAAATTAACTTGAGCAATAATTTGCTTTTCTAAATGTCCTGTAAGTACCAAATTTGCTGACTCCCCTGCAGATTCATAGCAACGTAGAATCCACTCTTGAGGATTGAATTCAGATTGTTTAAATGCCATTAAAATTAGATTTTTCGCATTTAAATCTAGAAAACTTTGTCGATCTGATGAAGAACTAGAAGAGGATTCAGGCTCTTCAGGATAAAAGCAATTCACCCTTAAAGGTTGGTTTAGTTCGTAACCTCGGTGGACAACATTAGCCCCTTGCCAACTACCAATATGGGGATAAATGGCATAGGTGAATTGATGGATTCCCCCGTCGGCTTCTGGATCTGGCCAAACCGAACCCCGCAGCAATGTCAAACGAATTTGACTGGGTTGGATATCGTAACTGTACTTAGAATTATTCAGCAGACTCACACCATAATGATCTGAATTTAGCTCAACCCAATGCATAGCAGGAATTTCCCATTTGGCTTTCTCTGATGGGGTTTCAGGTGTAGTTGGACGTTGAATTACACCACAGGAAATTTCACAGGTGACCACTTCCGAACTTAGGTTCAAAGGAAAGGCTGCTTTGACAAGGACATGAGCTTCCTGCCAATTGACGGTGGTTTCAATTTTCAATATCTGAGAGTTGATTTGGAGAATGTAATCTTGACTAAATTCAGAGTTTTGAAACCTGCGAATTATCCTTAATTGCTGTTGAACTGCACCTGAACTAATCCACTGGATTGAAATTAATTGAGCAGAGGGCAAAGGATAATCTTGATAGTTTGGATCAATATTCCAGGCATCCCAGTATTGGCCCTGATCTTGAAAGAACTGGAGCTGATTACCTTCACCAGCTAAAACTTCCCTTTGATGAATCTTATCAAGAATTCTCAAAATATTTCCAGTTTTTTCCGAAATTTCAACCCTGAGATATTGGTTTTCCAAAATCCAATAATCAGAGATTTGAGACTCTGTCTGGGCTTGTTGAGTAAACTCAACTTCCTCTGAAGACAGCCAGAATATCCGATAGCCTACAGATGGCACATCAACCGCCTCGAATAAAATTTGAGCTGGAAAGTTTTGAGTTTGAAGATATTGAGAGGGAATAAATTCTCCAGTACTATTTTGAATTTTCCAGGGAACCTTTACATCAGCTAGTGAATCAGGAAGCTGAATAGTAACGACTTCTGACCGCTCCCAATTTAAAGCATTAAATACGAAGATTGGTAGAGCATTAGATTGAGGAGGATCGGGAAGTGAAATCTGACTAGATATCCTTGCTAAGGATTGATTGAGAATTTCCCAGCAAATCTGTTCAACCTCCTGCCAGTTTTGATTGGCGGCGAGATAAACCGGGCGAATAGATGAGCCAGGCAGAATATCATGAAACTGATTAAATAAAACCTTTTTCCAGGCTATTTCTAGCTGGGATTTAGCATATTCTGATCCTGTTAAAATTGCCGAAATACTAGCCCACAACTCGGTTTCATATAGTAATCGTTCACAATAGCGATTCCAATATTTTTGATCGCCATGGGTCGTGTAACAACCGCGATGAAACTCTAAATAAAGCTCGTCATTCCAGACTGGAAAGTCTGAATTATTTTGGATTTCATCAGATGCAGAATCTTTCTCAGAATCTTTTGAAACCTGATCGATAGTTTGATCCAGATAGTCTGAAACCGTTGTAAATTCAAGTTCAGGAAAAACAGGAGACTGTTGCCAACGTCGAGCAATTTCTAGCATATCTCGGGTCGGGCCACCCCCATGATCGCCAACTCCGGGTAACCATAACGCGGTCTCTAGGCCAGTTTGTTGATACCATTCGAGGCCATATTTCACCATCTTAATCGGGTCAACTATTTCCCCAATCAAACCAGACATATAGCTTAAAATTTGGCTGCCATCGGGCGATCGCCACCAAAAAATACCATGGGGAAATTGAGTCGTATCATTCCACCGGAGTTTCTGAGTGACAAAATACTGGATTTTTCCCTGTCGTAAAATCTGAGGAAGCTGCCAACAAAAACCAAAACTATCGGGTAACCAGGCGACTCGAGAATACTCACCAAACTTTTCTCGGGTATAATGCTGACCGTACAAAACCTGCCGTACTAAAGATTCCCCGCTGATAAGATTTAATTCCGGTTCGACCCATAGCCCCGCCGTAATTTCCCAGGATTTTTGCTTTACTTTTTGCTGAATTTGAGCAAATAAATCAGGGCGATGTTGTTCAATCCATTCATACAATGCTGGAGTTGAATGACAGAAGATTAATTCTAGAAAATCCCTTTGCAAATTCAGAACAGATTCAAAAGTGTATTGGGCTGCATTCCAGGTCTCTTCGACGGGCCAAAGCCAGGCCAGATCAAGGTGAGCATGGCCGATAAGTTTCAGCTTTAACTGTAAATCCAGGTTTAATTCCTGTTGAAACTGATACAAATCCCGACGACAAACCTGAAGCGATCGCTGAAATTCCTCTGTTTTAGTAGGAATTGACCAGTCAAGTTTATTTAAAATATAATGCAGTTGCTTCAGCTTTTGGTCTCGAGTGGTCGATTGTTTTGGATTTTGAGATTTTAGATCTTTTTGTTTAGAATCTTGTTGTGCTGAGTTTTGAGATTTTAGATCTTGTTGTTTAGAATCTTGCTGTTTAGAGCCATGAGTTAAATAGATGTAAACAATTTCAATTTCATCCGCCAGAAACCCTGGATCAACCCGTTGTTCTAATGTATTCTGTACCCATTCATACTGACAATAGGACTCAACCAATGCCCCAGCATCATGGTCAGGACTGGTCAGTTTAAGAATCACATCAAATTGGTCTCCAGGTCGAACGGAACTAGACAATAAAACCCGAGTGAAACAGTCAAATAAATCCCCCGTCTGAACCTGAATCTGATTCAGATAAATTTGAGCCTCATCCGCCCACCATCGCAGCACCAACCGCAGGGAGAATCCAGTCAGATCATAGGGCTGCTCGGAATTTTGAGGGGCTAAAACTTGAGGAACCCTGATAGTTTGACCCAACCAGATAATCTGCTGACCTTTTGACCAGACAATCTGCCTGCGATCATTCAGTTGAGCCAGGGGAGAATGGGCTAGGGCAACTTCCGCCTCCTTGAACTCAGTAACCGTAGCTTGATGCCAGATTTGCCAGTGAGTCTGAACCTCAGCTTGGGTCAACCGCCGTAGACGATTGATCCGTTCTGGAATCGACTCTGGAATTGACTGTGGATTCGTCACAGTTTGGGTCATGATTGATACAATGAGAACATCGTGATCAGTACAGAAGCTATAGCAGTCAAATGGTTTATGAAAACCGTTCGTAGAAACCGTCCGTGAAAACCTGTAGTGTAGGGTTCTAGCTCAAGTGCAAGAGACCCACTTCGGTTTTACAATTTTAATCGGAATTCCAATTGCGAGTTTGCAGTTTTGAGTTTGCAGTTTTGAACCTAGCCAATTGTGAATTTACATTATGAATCCGCAATAGCTGCATGTCTAGTTCATTTTTATAGCCTTGTAGTATTCTTAGCATCTTAAGCACAGTCTTAAGCATAATGTAGAGATGACAGACCCCAATCCTGGCCCCTACAAAAGTCGATTTTTTAACTTCTTCTCCCAAGGATATCAACGGTTCCTCGATAGCTGCGATCGCACCTGGAGACAGGTGAAGGTGGCCAGTGGGACGGCGACTCACTATTTGTTGTATCCATTTGTAGTCATCGGCCAGGGATTGCGTCGGATCGGTCGGCAGTTGCGCCTGGGTCACGATTACGATTCTAAGCCCCAACTCACCGCAAGCCCTGAAGTGACCTTGACTCATGTCCCAGGTTATTCTCCCAGCCATATTTCTGACCTGGCAACCTCAACGGATCTGGCCATTCAGAATATTTTGGTGATTGCTCGAGAGGAAGTTGGGCGCTCCTGTGGACAAGTCATGGCTGCTAGAGTTCGGGGCATCGCCACCGAGCTTCCCAGCCGAGAACTGGTATTGGTTGGGACAGACAACCAGGTCATGAAGCTCCTGTCTGGCCGACAGCAAAAACTCCTGGGGGGATATGTCCGGATGGAACTGGCGGGTCAGCCAGACCGTCCTGCTCTGGCTGCTAGGAGTTCGGCTAAAGCCCAAACCCTACTGCAGGAAATCTTCATCGCCTCTGATCGTCATATTGCGGCCCCCATTGTCAAAACGACCACGATCATTGCTCAAGTCGCTGAGGATGTACGCCAGTCTATTCAGCACGCCCAAAGTAATACGGCGGAAAAACGGTTATTACCGGGACAGGTTCCAAGCTGGCAGGTGGCTTGGAAAGCAAATTTCAATCAAGCCAAGTCCTTTATTCTATCCGCCTCGGGTCGCTTTTTGAATCAGCATCTTTATCCCCCGGATAATCCGGTTTCCAATTCCTTCCAGGGTTCTGGAAATCAGGATTCTACCAATATTTCAGCTTCTCCCCTTTCAATTTCTCCCCATTGCCAAACTGAACTTCCCACCGAAACTTTTTTAAAACCCCCTGTCAGACCCCTTGTCAATCCCTTTGACAGCGTCCCTAGCCCTGAAATATCTGCTCACTTCCCCAATAGCTCAACATCTAGCCTCCGGGAACCCCGATTGCATTCCCTTGATTCTGAAGGGACTCAAGCCTCTCCTCAAACTCAACCCAGACTGGCCAACGGGGCTCAGTCGGCAACCACGGCTGGAATTCAGGCCAACCAATCTTTTGGCCCCAAGATTGCAGCGCCACTTCTGGCAACAGCGGCAGATATTGGGATAATTCTGGAAGCACCTCCGGGTATTCATCTGGCTGCACACTCTGATAAACGCCCTGATAATAGTTCAGCAGCGACAGAAGCAGACTGGCTAGAGGTTCAGGTGGCCTCCAGCGGCTACGAAAAGCATATTTTAGAGAGGGTTTTAAGTCTCCTTGATCGGTTCATGTTATGGGTTGAAGAGACGGTCTTAAAAGTATGGCGTTGGTTGACCAGTCGATGGGCTAGAAACTAGGATGTTGAGGTGGGAGTTTACTTTTTGCCCGAGGGTAATGGCATCCCTTGACGACTCAAAGCAGCCAGGCACTCTTTGCAAAATCCTCTGGTTCACCGGGTTGGGTATTGACATGCTGAGGTCGATGAATAATCTGAGGCTTCATCAGCCGTTTGGAGTCTGCGAGCGCCAGAGAAGCAGGCTTTTGCACCAGGGGTTGGGCCATCGGCACTAGGGGCCGAGACAGGGGCTGAGATGTCGATTTTGAGTTTTTGTTCTCCTGTTTGAGAGTGGTCAATTCTTGCGCCAACTCTGTATTGGTTTGAGACAACTTTAGCGCAGCGGCTTCAGCATTCTGCAATCTCCCCTGTAGCTTATCCTCTAGCTCATGGTGTTGCTTTTCCTGGGCTGCGGTCTGAGTTGCAATTCCTTCCTTGAGATTGGTAATGAGCTGATCTTTTTCTTCGAGTTGAGTTTGCAAGTTGGTGAGCTGCTCTTGAACAGCTTGCTGAGACTCAAGGGCCATGGCCAAATCTGCTTTCAATTCCTTTACAAGCCCCTCTAGATCTGCTTTGGTCATAGTAGTTCGCCGGGGGGTGGTTGATACCGCTGAACGACTGGATGACGCTGATCTTCTGGCTGTTGTGGATCGAGTTTTTGTAGATTGAGGTGATGGCTCAGGGTCAGGGGAACTAGAGTCTGGATCTTTTGTACCTGAGTTTTGTGTACTTGAATTTTTTGCACTCGAAGTTTTTGTTCCCGAGTCTGCTGTCTCGACATCCGTTGTAGTGGCATCGGACTCTGAAGGTTTTTGAGTTTCCTGCCGGACTAAATCTTTAATGCTTCTTCTGCTGCTAGCCATACTTCCTCCAATCTGCCAGACAAATACTTTATCACCTGTCTTGATATCAACTCTCAAATATATTGATTAAACTACTAACTTCCCTAGCTATCCCTGGCATTGAGCTGTCTGGATACCAAGATTGATCTTGATTCTAAGGTTCGGGTTGACTTGAATTGATTATTTTTGAGATAAATTATTTAAACTTACTATATTAAGCCTAGTTTACAGCACTTTAGGCACAATAACCATAGGCCCTTGATTTTCAAGGGCATTACCCTGAGACCTGACTTGAATGCATCGACTTCAATGTAAAGGAGTAGCTACAACCACAGACTTGAGACGCATTGGGATTGTCAAAGCGGAACCCTCCCCCCATCAAATCCTCCGAGTAATCTATGGTCAGACCTTCAACCTGTTGCAGCGATCGCTCATCAATCACTACCTGTACCTGATCGCATCGATAGACGACATCTTCAGGTTCCAAACGCTGACCAAATTCCAAATGATAAGACCACTCATAACATCCCCCTGATTGAACAGCTAACCGCAAAAGAGAACCTGCATCTCTCTGTTTTAGCCTGAGACGAAGAATTTCTTGAGTTGCTGTAGGGGTAATGTGAATCATGCTCAAAAGCAAAGGAACTGAAAAGGACTTCAATTGTCCAAGCCAACTGTAAGTCACAATCATAAGCCATAACTCGTAACTTAAGGGTAATCAGTTACAGGTAGTAACTTACAAGTAATAACAAGTAACAACCTAAAGATCCTGGCTTACAGGCTTTTCAGCTCCCCAATTTTGAATGATTAACCGGCAATCTACTTATTTAGCAGGAGCTCGGGAGTAATCATCTTGAAACCGAACAATATCATCTTCTCCCAAATATTCCCCATTTTGCACTTCAATCAAAACCAGCGGAATCACCCCAGGATTTTCGAGGCGGTGAGAGGTACATTGAGGAACATACGTAGATTGATTGGCAAAAATAATCTCCTCCTGATCCCCACAGGTAACCTTGGCAGTTCCCGAGACAACAATCCAGTGTTCACTGCGATGATGGTGCATTTGCAAGCTCAATCGATGACCAGGATTCACTTCAATCCGCTTAATTTTGTATCCAGCGGCTTCCTCTAGAATGGTGAATGATCCCCAGGGACGGAGCTCCGTAGAGGCCACATGATGAATAGACCCAGACTGACGGGAAATAGTATTCTGAGAAATTTCTTGAATTGCAACCATGAGGTTCTTCCTACTACACAGTAAGTAAACAGCGGGAATTAGCGTTTTTTTAAGATTACCGGTTCAGGGCTACTAGCTTATGTGAGTGGATGAGTGAACCATTTGAACGAACCAATAGTAAACCGTAGTAACTTCGCTTCGCCAAAGTCCCCTGAGCGTTCCAGGCCCACAAAGAGCGTTTCAAGACAATTTAAAATTGGTCAGCAGACAGTTAACCCTTGCGAGTCAACCCAGAACTCAATATTCCTAAAAATACTAAACACTACGATAACAAACGTCCCCCCCATACTGTCATCCTTGAATTCACGGAAATCAAGGCTCTTCACAGAATCTTTACGATCATTTCAGGGGGTTTTACACAGGCTTTAAGCTTTTGACTCTCTCGATCTTCGGATGAGATCCTGAGATTGGCTGTAACTTTGATAACTTATCCCTCAGCAATATCACTCTACCGATATTAAAGTTAGTGATTTATGAACACTCTGTTTGAGCTGGATGTTTTAAGCTAAATTAATATCTCTATACTTTTTTAACCCTCTTGGCATTTATCTTTTGTGCTTTGCATTCAGCCCTGTAAGGATGATGACTTTCCCATAGCTCCAGATTCAGAACTGGCAGTTGTCTTGAGCTTCTAACGGCCTGGAATTTCAAGCTGATCATCTTAACAATACCCAGACTTCCCAAGAGATAGGTCTCCTCAGAGCTTTGTCAGAATGCTTGAGGAAATGTCCTATCTTGCTAGTTCTGATTTTGCTAGTTTTGCCAGAGTATGGTTGATGAGAGTTCAAGACTCAGTTCTTTTAGCCGCTAATACGGCAGTTAGGAGTCTGTCCTTGGAGTTTTCTATTTCAGAGTCGCCTATTGTTTTTAGAGTTGCCTTATGGATCCAGTTAGAATGAGCTCAGATCATAACTCTTTGCAGAATTCCTCCCAGAATTTTACCTGCCATCGGGGTCAGCCTTTTCCCGGTCATCCATGGTTGATTGACGAGCGCGATGCCTGCGGAGTTGGCTTTATTGCTGACCTGTCTGGGGTTGCCAGCCATGAGGTAATTCGCAAAACCCTACCCGCATTGACCTGTTTAGAGCATCGGGGGGGATGCAGTGCTGACTATGACTCCGGTGACGGGGCCGGGGTTTTGACGGCAATTCCCTGGGAATTATTTCAAGGATTAGGTATTGTACCGGAGTTCAGTGCCCAACCGGTCAGTCAGTTGCGAGAAACCTACGGCATTGGGATGGTCTTTCTCCCCCAATCCCCAGAACAGGCCCAATCGGCCCGGCAAATTATTGCAGAAACCTTATCGATTGAACGTTTTAATCTCTTGGGGTGGCGACAGGTTCCCGTGAATCCCGATGTCTTGGGGCCCCAATCTCGGGAAAATCAACCCGTAATCGAGCAGATCATGGTAGCGTCTACCGAAGGCTACACTGGGGATGAGTTGGAGCGGCATCTGTATCTGGCCCGTCGTTCTGTGGGAGTTGCCCTGAAGCGCTCGGGGTTTGTCTGGGGAGAGAATGTTTATGTCTGTTCCCTGTCCTGCCGCACGATTGTCTATAAGGGTATGGTGCGATCAGCAGTGCTGGGGGAATTTTACCTGGATCTGCAGGATCCCAACTATAAAAGTGTATTTTCGATTTATCATCGGCGCTTCAGCACCAACACCCTACCCCGCTGGCCCCTAGCTCAACCGATGCGGCTGCTGGGCCACAATGGCGAAATCAATACTCTCTTAGGCAATATTAACTGGATTCGCGCCCGGGAACAAGTTTTGACCCATCCGGTCTGGCAAGATGGAACAGGAACAAATCGGATTGATACTTTAAAACCCTTTGTAGATGTCAAGAGTAGCGATTCCGCCAATTTAGATAACGTCTATGAATTGCTGGTGCGTTCAGGGCGATCGCCCGCCGAAGCCTTGATGATTCTGGTTCCTGAAGCCTACCAGAACCAGCCCGAACTCAAAGGTCGGGAGGAAATCGCTGATTTCTACGAATATTACAGTTGTCTACAAGAACCCTGGGATGGCCCTGCCCTGCTGGTCTTTAGCGATGGTCAGCAGGTGGGGGCGACCTTAGACCGCAATGGTTTGCGCCCTGCTCGGTATTGTATTACCCGAGACAACCTAGTGATTGTGGCCTCTGAAGCCGGAGTGGTGAATATTCCGGAGGCAGACATTATCGAGAAAGGTCGCCTGGGGCCAGGGGAAATGCTGACGGTGGATCTGATTGCCCACAAGGTCTTAAAGAACTGGGAAATCAAGCAACAGGTCGCCACTCAGGTTCCCTACGGACAATGGTTGAATCAATATCGGGTGGCCCTGCACCCCCAGCCCTTTGGAGAAGTCTCTGAATTTCAAGATGAAACCTGGCTGAGGCTTCAGACTGCTTTTGGTTACGGGTCTGAAGATATGGATATGGTCATTGCTGATATGGCCAGTCTGGGGAAAGAGCCAACCTTTTGCATGGGGGATGATATTCCCTTGGCGATTCTCTCTGACAAGCCCCATCTGCTCTATGACTATTTCAAGCAACGATTTGCCCAGGTAACCAATCCCCCCATCGATCCCTTGCGGGAGCGAGTCGTCATGGGGCTGAACATGCACCTAGGGGCCAGGGGAAATCTCCTGCAACCCCAGCCAGAGGACGCTCGGATGCTAGAAATTGATTCTCCCATCCTCAACCAAGCCGAACTAGATGCCATTCAACATTCCGAGATGGGCATCCAAAATGGCTCCAGTAAGATTAAATTTGGGGCGATGACCCTATCGACGTTGTATGCCGTGGCTACTGGGCCGGAAGGCTTAGCCCAAGCGGTGCAGCACCTCTGTGAACAAGCCGACAGGGCGGTGAACCAGGGCAAGGAGATTCTGATTCTCAGCGATCGCGGATTGATGGCTGATCAGACCTATATTCCTCCCCTGCTAGCCATTGGGGCTGTCCATCATTACCTAATTCAACAGGGCAATCGCCTTAGGGTTTCCTTGATTGTTGATACAGCCCAATGCTGGAGTACCCATCATTTTGCCTGTCTGATTGGCTATGGGGCTTCTGGAGTCTGTCCCTATCTGGCTTTGGAAAGTGTGCGTCATTGGTGGGCGGAACCTAAAAATCAGAAGGCCATGGAGCGGGGCAAACTGCCACAAATCACCCTGCAACAAGCCCAGCAAAACTATCGCAAAGCTACAGAGGCAGGCTTGCTGAAAATCCTGTCAAAGATGGGAATTTCTCTACTGGCCAGCTACCAGGGAGCTCAAATCTTTGAGGCGATTGGGATTGGGGCCGATTTACTGGAATTGGGTTTTCGGGGGACTGCTTCCCGGATTGGGGGCTTGACCCTGCGGGAACTCAGCGAAGAAGTCAATCAGTTCCACCACAAAGCGTTCCCAGAACTGGCACAGAAAAAGCTAGAAAACTATGGCTTTGCCAATTACTTCAAACGGGGTGAGTACCACAGTAATAGTCCGGATCTGACCAAGGTGCTCCATGAAGCCGTTCGGGCGGTCAATGCCTCTAACGGTGCCGCCCAATCCTCAGAAGTAACTGACTCCCCTGCTCCCATCCCCAATTTTGAGTTTTATCAGGTCTATCAAAAATATCTGGACGGTCAGCCGGTTCGAGCCCTGCGGGATCTGCTGGACTTTGAAGGCGATCGCCCGGCTATTGCGATTACCGAAGTGGAACCGGTGGCAGAGATTGTCAAACGGTTCTGTACCGGAGGGATGTCCCTAGGGGCTTTATCTCCAGAAGCCCATGAAACCCTGGCGATCGCCATGAATCGGTTGGGGGGCAAGTCCAATTCCGGGGAGGGGGGAGAGGATCCCGTGCGATTCAAACCCGTTGCAGATGTGGATGGGGAGGGCTTTTCCGCCACTCGACCCCATCTCAAAGGGCTAAAACCTGGAGATAGTGCCAGTTCTGCCATCAAGCAGGTGGCCTCTGGGCGGTTTGGGGTCACCCCAGAATATCTGATGAATGCCCAATCTCTAGAAATCAAAATAGCTCAAGGAGCAAAACCAGGGGAAGGTGGGCAACTCCCCGGCCATAAGGTCAGTGCTTATATTGCGATGTTGCGTCGCTCCAAGCCGGGAGTGACTTTAATCTCACCCCCGCCCCACCACGACATCTACTCGATTGAAGATTTGTCGCAATTGATTTTTGACCTGCATCAGATCAATCCCCAGGCAACGGTATCTGTGAAGTTGGTGGCGGAGGTGGGGATTGGCACGATTGCTGCTGGAGTCGCTAAGGCGAATGCGGACTATATTCAGATCTCCGGTCATGATGGCGGGACTGGAGCCTCGCCCCTTTCCTCCATCAAACATGCCGGAACCCCATGGGAATTGGGGCTAACGGAAGTTCATCGGGCCTTAATTGAGAATCAATTGCGCGATCGCGTCCGGTTGCGGGTTGATGGGGGCTTCAAATCCGGTTGGGATGTGGTGATGGGGGCATTAATGGGGGCGGAGGAATATGGTTTTGGCACTATTGCTATGATTGCGGAGGGTTGTATTATGGCCCGAATCTGCCATACCAATAACTGTCCCGTGGGAGTTACCAGCCAAAAAGAAGACCTGCGAAAGCGGTTTCCGGGTACCCCCGGCCATGTGGTGAACTTCTTCTATTTCGTCGCGGAGGAAGTCCGTCACCTCTTGGCTCACCTGGGTTATCGCTCGGTGTCAGAGATTATTGGCCGATCTGATCTATTAAAGCCGCGAACGGGAGTGGAGTTGACCAAAACCCACAGTCTAAACCTGGATTGTCTTTTGCATCTGCCTGATAGCCGAACTGAGCGGAATTGGCTAGTCCATGAACCCATTCACAGTAATGGCCCAGTATTGGATGACGTGTTGCTCGACGATACGGACATCGATACCGCCATTCACAACCAGGGCAAGGTCAGCAAAACGATTCGGGTGGTCAATACTGATCGCTCAGTGGGGGCGCGAATTGCTGGTAAAATTGCTTCCCTCCATGGCGATTCAGGGTTTACCGGACAATTAATTTTGAACTTCATGGGTTCTGCGGGTCAGAGTTTTGGGGCGTTCAACTTGCCCGGAATGCAACTGGTATTGACGGGGGAAGCCAATGACTATGTCGGCAAGGGAATGCATGGGGGTGAGATTGTGATCAAACCCTCTGTAGAAGCCACTTTTGTGCCGTCAGAAAATGTGATCATTGGCAATACCTGCCTGTACGGGGCTACGGGCGGCACCCTCTATGCCTTGGGGAAAGCCGGAGAACGGTTCGCAGTACGAAATTCCCTGGCAAAGGCAGTGATTGAAGGGGCGGGGGATCATTGTTGTGAATATATGACCGGTGGTGTGATCGTTGTACTGGGCAAGGTCGGTCGTAACGTGGGTGCGGGTCAGACTGGCGGGATTGGTTACTTCCTTGATGAAGCAGATGAGTTTTTGGAACGGCTCAATCCTGAAATTGTCAAGGCTCAACGGGTTTGTACTCCAGGTGGGGAAGCCCAGTTAAAGCAACTGATTCAGCAACATTTGGAACACACGGGGAGTCCGAAAGCCCAACTGATCCTGGATCGGTGGTCAGAGTATTTGCCCCGGTTCTGGCAGGTTGTACCGCCTTCGGAAGCCGATAGCTCTGAAGCCTGCCTGAGGGATGCCCCCGAGAAGATTGCAATAGCAGCTTCCTGAGATTGGCTCTGAATCTGGGTCAGGGAAGAGGATTCTGGCTTACGGGTTTTGGCCAGATGTTTGCTGGGCTTCTAGCTCCCTTTGCCCAATTATCGAAGCTTTGATATCAAGTCCTTGAGGCTAGAATTTTTGAATAGCAAGGCTTTTGGCTGATTGACGACCTGAGTTTGGTTGGGGTAATCAACCAGCTACTTCCCATGGCTTCAGGAAAGTTGTAACGTTGCTCCGTAACCATAAATTCTGCTGGGGAGGTGGGTCGGCCCCTCATGGCGGTCGTATCCACCTTGGTCTTAAACAGAACTTGATCGGCTGTGACTTCCAACCAGCAGGAACGCCAAGTGAGATTGGTTTGGGTTAGGAGTTCTCCAATAGAGGCAAACTCTTCTGAACATTCACCCCTAACGCCAGTGGGTTCTGGGGCAGGAGTTGCATTGGCACAGTCCTCGGCGGTTAGTTGTTGCCAAAATTGGATTTGTTCGGGGTCGTTCACCTGGTATTCCGTCAGAACTTGCTGAATAGCTACTTCATGGGACTGGGTTTCACAGGCTTTGAGAATGGTTTGATGAATGATTTTCTCCATTGTGGCCAGGCCAAAAGTGGACTGGCCAATAGAATAATTGGGGTAATTGTGCCCAATTGAAGAAGAATTTGGTTCATTATAGTAACTTGCAGAAGCACGTTCTCACCCTAGAATCGGTCATACACTTCGGCTTCAAGCTCAAGCCTTAGAAAGAATTGCTTTAACAGGCTGTCTTTTGACCCCGTCAATCGATTAACCTACTACGGCTAGTGGTTTTTCCAAACGCAAGACAACGATTTATCCCTCTTCTGTCACTTTCCGAGTATTCTAATATAAGAAAATCAAAAGCTCGAACTCTGGAGGGGAAGTAGGGAAATGGATGTAGAATTACAAATCCTGAAACATTTGGCAAGAGAGCCCCAAGCAACAGGTTTGAATTCTCCAGCATTTTTAGAATTAAATCACACTGGTTAAATTGAAACTGAGGTTCAAGAAAATACTGCGGTTGATTTTTCTCATCACCAACAATGGGATCCAGCGCGCGGCTGGAAGAATACTTTAAATAATCGGCGTTTAATTAGCCAACCACTGTTACTGCTTTGGTCAATTTATCCCTGGCTAGATATATTCCCCAATTCCCAATTATTGCTGGGATTCAATCATTATAATTGCTACAATAAGCCAATTCAAACTCGGTTTCGCTTTTGGATGATTTAACTGATTTATAACGTTTCCAACGCTGCTGGAGTACGAGAGGTGGCGGCACACCGCGCCGCCACCTCTCAAATCTATACCTCAGGTGATTATAAATCGCTATACTGCTATGCTATTTATCGACTACGGCAAGTGACAGAAGATGGATATATTCAGCACTACCCAATCTTCTAATTCATTGTGTCAAGCTACGTATAGAAAAATTAAGGTTATAGACTATGGATTCTGCTAATGTAGCTTAGACGGGGCAATCCTTGCCGAAGGAATCGTTTGAGTTTTATTGCAATGACCGAGTTTTCCCAGTCTAGTCTAGCCACTGAGCACTGGCCTTTTCTGCTGAATCTTCTGCCCCAAACCGCTTATCTGGTGGGAGGAGCAGTCAGGGATGGGTTGCTGTCTCGTCAACCTGCCCATCTGGATTTGGATTTTGTCCTGCCAGAACGGGCAGTGAAAACAGCCCGCCAGATTGCTAGTTACTATAAAGCAGGATTTGTGCTGCTCGATGCGGAGCGCCAGATTGCCCGGGTGGTTTTCCAGGCACCCGGTCGAGAAGCAACGGTGGATTTTGCTCAAATGGAGGGGGGCACCCTGGAAGCCGATCTGCAGCGGCGAGATTACACCATTAATGCGATCGCCTACAACCCTTTCACCGCAAAATTCATTGATCCCCTTCAGGGACAGGCTGATTTGGCCCGAAAACTATTGCGGATGGTGGCTTACAAAAACCTCCAGGACGATCCCTTGAGGCTCCTGCGGGCCTATCGTCAAGCGGCGCAACTGGGATTTCAGCTTGAACCAGACACTCATACCGCCCTGAGGCAATTGGCTGCTTTGCTGCCTCAAATGGCTGTTGAGCGCATCCGAACGGAATTAAACTACATGCTCAACCTACCCCAGGGAACGGCTTGGGTGCAGCGGGCTTGGGAAGATGGCCTGCTCTCTCCCTGGTTTCCCCAGGCCAATCAACGATTTCCTCAACTGACGGGCCTAGATCAGGCGGTGACTCGATTGCAGGAAACCTGGCCCCAACTGAGAATTCAAGTCACCCTAAACCTGAAGGCCGATCTGCGAGACACAATCAAAATGTCTCGATTGGCCCTGGCGAAATTAGCTACCCTGCTCACCCATGACCCAGAAATTGCCGAATTGGAACTGGTCAAGTTGAGGTACAGCAAGATTGAGATTCGTAGTGCTGTAATTTTAATCAAGCACCTGGCTCAAATTCAACAGGTTCCCCCTGAAACCATGACTCCGAGCCAGCAGTATTTACTATTTAAGGCAACGGGAGATTTATTTCCGGCCTTGGTGGTGATGGCTATGGCTCAAGGCTTGATCCCCCAGGCCATGGCGGAGTTGATCCAGCGATACTTTACCCCCACGGATCCGGTGGCCCATCCTGTCCCTCTGGTCACGGGAAAAGATTTGATGAAACGCTTGGCCCTATCCCCGAGCCCTCAAATTGGTGAACTGCTCGATGCCATTCAACTGGCTCAAGTCGAAGGTAAAATTTCCACAGCCGCAGATGCTATTGACTTTGCCCAGGCAATCTTAACCCTTCCGCCTGAATAAATTAAACCTGAAAATCCTGAACCAATCACGGCAGCCATGCAGGGCTATAACCTGGAAACGGTAATTCTTCTGGTTGGAGTTGGGGTTTGCCTTGATTCAGGGTTAGCTCCAGGGGCAGAAGCCAGAGACGGCTGGTATTGATGCGATCGCCCCCCACCGTCCGAGGGGCTTCTTCAAAACCATTTACGTCCGCCGTTGCCGTTACAGCCTGGTCAAATAGCAATGCCAACCCATCGGGAGCTAGGCTCATGTTGATTTCCTGCTGTTCCGGTAAAATGATCAACGGCAGTAACTTGTCAGTTTCCAGGTTGATCAGGGCGATATAGGGTTGCTCCTGATATTCGGCCTGGGTATCCAAAAGTTCAGTCAACAGGCAGTATAGAGCATTGTGATTGGGGTCAAACTCAGCACTGAGAATATTACCAAAGGGGGGAGTACGATAGAGTTCCCGTTCTTCCCCCTGGGTCGTCACCAGAAACAGGGAACGAGTGCCATCTGGATTGAATCGCACCATTGTCGCTGCCGACCCATCCCGCGCAAAACTCAAAACCTGACCAAACTTAGATAAAAATTCTAAGGGTTCGGCATCGGGCTTCAGGGGAACGATGGTAGTCAAATTTGGCCCCTGGGCAATGATCAAGGACTGGCTATCTGGAGCAATCAGGAAATCCCCCCCTTCAATGTTTAAACGTTCGGGGGAGTGACCAGATTTAATAATCCAAGGCCCTGTATCTCCTGGGTCAGTTTTACTAGCCCGTTGAATCACGATGGTTTCCCCATCGGGGGATAAATCGAACTTTAAATTGTGATAATTTTTGTTGTCCAGAATAGGGGTGATGGTTCCAGGGACAGGGGATTGATCGGAGTCATAGTTTCCCGGCAATCCTGTGGTCACTGTAAACAGTTGAGGTTCTGGTAAGCCCTGGGCCAGGGTATCTTCGGTAATCCCTGAGAATAAAATCCGGTCGCCCGTGGCATAGGGCTCAAAGGCGATCACCCGGATCTCAGCCGGGGTCAGAGCCATGGGTTGAATCTTTTCCTGGGTGAGATTGACAAACATCAACCGCCCGTCCTCCTCCCCCTGAATTCCCAGATAAGCAAAGGCGCGATCGCGGGTTTGAAAGGTGCTGGTGAAGGGTTCCATCACTTGACCCGTTTCCTTGCCATAGAGCTGATCTCTAGCATTCTCCAGGGTCAGGGTAAATTCAGTCCCGTAGGGAGCGGGTTGTAGCAATGTGTAAGCCATCCGTCGCCCTGACCAACTGATTTTTCCAGGGAGAGGAGGCTTAATGGTCAGGTTTTGCTCGACACTGTCCCGTTCCATCGGGCGGGTAAAGTTGAGAATGAAGCCTGAATCTTCGGCCCCAATCCGTCGCTGAGCCCAACTGAAGTCTTGAATCTGGGGTAGGGAATGGTCACCACTCCAGACCACCACTCCAATTAAAACTGACAGCACCGCCATTAGAACCACCGCAATCTGATCGAGGGGTTGGGCATCCTGTCGCAGGCGCTTAATTGTAGTTTTGAAAGCAATCACAGCAATAGAAAAATTAGCCCCCAGTAGGTCGATTTGAATCGATAGATTTGAGCTGATAGATCTGAACTGACTGATTTAAACCGATAGAAATGCAATAGACCCCTGAGATAATCTGGTTAGCCCTGATCCCCAACGGGTAAGCTTCAATTTTAGCATCTGGGTCAAGACTCTAGATTTACCTGTCAGTTCATCAGTCAATTTACTGTGGCAATTGATTTGTGAAAAGGGGGTGAAGGGGCGTTGCCCCCTTCTTGAGAACGAATTCCCCAAACCCTTCTCTAATCTTTTTCACGAATGAGACAGGATTGCTATATTAAATCTGCCTGCTACCACGGCAACTGAGTCCCGTCCCAGGAAAAGAAACCACCATTCTGTTCAATCTTTAGATGATCAATCACGTCTAAAAGCTGAGCCACCGTCCGATCCACTGAAAATAATTTTTCAGGGGGTACACTCCCCTGAAATGGTTTGGATAGGCGAGTATCCGTTGTGCCGGGATGGAGAGCGGCAACGATAGTTTTGGGGCTTTTGCGACCGTATTCAATAGCAACATTGCGGATAAACATATTCAGGGCTGCTTTAGAGGCGCGATAGCCGTACCATCCCCCTAGTTGATTGTCCCCAATACTACCGACTTTAGCTGAAATGCTGACAAATACACTGCGTTGCTGATGATTGAGCAAGGGAAGTAAATGTTTGGCTAATAATACGGTGCCGACGCTGTTGACCTGAAAGTATTGGGTCAACTGATCCATTGTGACCTGACGCAAACTTTTTTCGGGTTGTACCGTTTCACTGTGCAACAGACCAACGCAGTTGATTACCAGATTTAAAGTCTGAATGTCCTGACGAATTTGCTCAATACCAACCACAATCTGGGGTTCCCGGGTGATGTCCATCGGAATCCAGGTCAATTTTGCGGCCTGCTCGGGTGGGAGATTTTCTAGCTCTGGGGTTTTAATCGTCCGAGCAGCGGCATACACCCTGCTATAGTCTTGCCGTTGCAGCAGATGCCTGACAAATCCCAAACCAATTCCCTGGTTGGCCCCAATAATTAAAGCATGATTTCCTGACATGGCCTGATTTGATTATCTATATAGCGATTGATCAGTAGGCGGTTATGATTGATTGTTAAATGGAAGGGGATTTGGGGCAGCGCCCCCTTCACCCCCCATCAATCTTCTAGTTAATGGCATCAAGCTACTTATAGGGATTTTCAATCCCATGAGGTAGGAATTGGGGAGGTGGCGCGGTGCACCACGACCTTTCGGACTGGAGCAGCGGGGAAAACGCCATAACACTCTATAACCAGACATTGGGTAACCAGACATTGGGTAACCAAGCAATCCCTGGATCACGATAGCTGTTTTAAAACCCATAAAAGCTTTTCCTTAACCGGTCGGCGGTGAGCGGATCCAGCTTTTTCAGCTTGCAATTGATCGTAATTTTTTTGGAACCAATCATAGCTTTCTTGAAACATTTGATCGTTGGAATATCTGGGTTTCCAACCCAATTTAAGCAAGGGCTCCACGTCAAAATAAAACTCCCTATGGTAAGTCAAATAATGCCAGGGAGCCAGGGGACTCAATCCCAGCCAATCTAGCCATTGTAAGCTACCAATGGTGAGCCCGACGGGTAAACTTTTAACCTGAGAATTCGTTCCGGCGTAGGCAATCAGATGCTCTAACCCTTGCCGCAGGGTACCAAACCGATCCGTGCCCACATTGTAAATTCCAGGTTTGCCTAAATCCAGGGCTAGCAGATAAGCATCCATTAAATCTAGGGCATGGACAAACTGAAATTTGATTTCGCCATCTCCGATCACATAGACATTTTTTCCGGCTTGAATCCACTCAAACAAAATCTGAAAAATTCCCAATCGACCCTCCCCCAGGATGGTGCGGGGGCGAATCACCACCAAGGGCAAGTTAGCCTGATGACAAACCCGTTGAACCGCCTGCTCTCCAGCCAGCTTAGCTCGACCATAAATCTCAACGGGGCTGGTGGGAGTCTCACTCGTAATCGGACACTCAGCATGGCCAAAGAGGGCGCTTGAACTCATGTGGACAAAGCTCTGTACCCCCGCCGCCACTGCCGCCGCCGCCGCAATCTGACTGCCTGTAACATTCACATCCCAGAACTGTTGCCCTGACTTGGTTAAGGGAACCAGGGCAACATTGTGATGCACGATATCAATCCCCGCCATGGCGGCTAGAACCCCAGGGCGATCGCGAATATCGCAGTGAATAAATTCAATGTCTGGGGGACGACTGGGGTCTTCCCAAAGATCTAAAACTTTAACGGATTCTCCCCGCTCCCAGAGTCGTCGGGCAATTAAATTCCCCAAAAACCAGAGCCTCCGGTGACTAAGTGTTTCATCCTACAGGTTTGATCCTATTGACTGGACTTTTGAGCTTGATTGGGCATCCGCCAGATTTTAATGGTTTTATCTTCACTGCCACTAAATAGAAGCTGATTGTCAGAACTGATTGCCAGAGCTGTTATCGGGCTAGCATGTCCCAAAAAGCTAGTCCGTTCTGTTCCGGTTTTCAGGGTTTGGGGATTGGTTTCTAGCTTCCAGAGATGAATATGATTACTGCCACTGGCCAGAGTCTTACCATCTGGGCTGATGGCCAGGGACTTAACCGGTTGATTGGCATTCAGGAGAATCTGCAGCAATTCCCCATTGCTGGCATTCCACAGACGCACCGTACCATCGTCACTGGCGCTGGCGATCGCCTGACCATCGGGGGTATAGGCAATGTCATTAACAATCCCTTGGTGACGGGAGGCATCATCCCGACCCAGGGTTAGAATTCGGGTTCCCAATGCCAAACTCCATAGCTTGATCGTACCATCCTGACCAGCACTAGCCAGAACTCGGCCATCGGGACTGAAGGCCACATCGTGGACTCCTCGACTATCCGCCACAATCGTCAATTGGCGAGCCCCACTACTCAAACTCCACAGACGAATGGTATCGTCGCTACTACCGCTCGCTAGGGCTCGACCATCAGGGCTAAAGGTTACCGCATTAACTGCCTCAGTATGACCTTCAATGGTGCGTTGCCGGGTTCCCTGCTTCAAGTCCCACAACTTCAACGTTTTGTCATCACTGCCGCTAGCCATGGTTTTGCCATCTGGGCTGATATCTAAACTTTTGACCCATTCACTGTGGGCAACAATGGCCGGGGGATCATAGAGTAACTGATTGGTTTGCAGGTTCCAGCCTCGAATAGTGCCATAGGTTCCTCCACTCACCAGGATTTGTTGATCTGGGCTCACAGCCAGGGCATACACCGGGCCGAAAGCCTGTTTGTATCCCTCGAGCCAGAAGCTCCCCGGCAGACTCTTGAGAATCAACAGTGGATTCGCCGGAATTAGCCCATAGCGAACATAGCCATCAATCTGGGTATAAATCAATCCACCCACCAGTAACAAACCACTGATCGTCAGTAACGTTTTTAACGGAAACGGCGCTGAACGACGGGTCTGGCTGGAAAGGGTGGTGGTTTTTTGGCGGTGATGACCTGATTTTGCTTAGGGCGTTTGGGTTTGGTATCCTGGGGATCAAGGGTTGGGGAAGCTACTTCAACCTGACTCAGATTCACCTCCTTGAGGCACTGCAGCACCACTTGGGGATTCTGGGGACGATTTCCCGGAAAGGGAGCCATCAAATAATCAATCACATCAGCCAATTGCTTGGAAATCCCAGGCGCACCCTTACGCCAGAGGAGTTTCCCGGTTCTGGGATTTTCTGGATAGGCGGTGGGGGGCTTGCCGGTCAGCAAATAGATAAATGTACGTCCCAGGGCAAAAAAATCAGACTGGGGCACAGCTTTCCCATTAGTCTGTTCGGGAGGGGTATATCCGGGAGAGACAATTCCCGTGACATTCTGACCCTGCTCAACCTTCACCAGATAAGTTCCGGACACTTCCCGAGCGGTGCCAAAATCAATCAGAGCTAGCTGTCCATCGGGCTTCCGCATGATGTTTTGCGGCTTAATATCCCGATGAAAGTAGTTTAAGCTATGAACTTTTTCTAAGATTTCTGTGAGCTGAATCAACCAGGTTAGGGCTAAAGCTTGGTCAACGGGTTCTTTTTTTCGGGATTTCATCCAATCCTGCAGGTTGGCCCCTTCGATTTTCTCCATCACCAGACAGTGAATTGGATCCTTTGCGCCCTTCGACTTGAACGCAAAGTATCCATCGGCCTCGACTTTGGGAATCCCTGGATGGCGCAACTCAGTCAGCACCTTGGCTTCCTGCTTAAACAGAGCTACTGCCTTGGGATGCTCTTTCAGGAGAACTTTTAAAACTTGTCGCGTTTTTAGCTTGTCATCACTCACCTCAAAGGTCTTGCCAAATCCGCCACCTCCCAACTGCTTGAGAATTCTGTAGCGTCCCTTGAGCAATAAATCTGAACCACAATGAGAACAGGTCTGTCGATTTGCATTCGACGGATCTGTAGGATTTGGACAATTTGGATTAAGGCAATAACTCACAAACGCTAGAATTCAGCCAAAGACAGCTTGCCAGACAATTCCAATATAGCCTAGGGAGCTGGGTTCTTTCGCAACCCAGGCTACGCCATGGCTCAGACGGGATGAAAATAGAAGGCAATACCCAGCACAGTGTAAGCTGCCAGGAGCAGTACCCCTTCCAGCCAATCTGAACGACCATCAGCACTGACCGAATTGGCAATCAACACCGCCACCCCAACTGCAATCAACTCAAAGGGATTAAAGTTCAAATCCATCGGCTGATCTAGAATAACCCCTGTTAGCACCAAAACGGGAGCAACAAACAGGGCAATCTGCAAACTCGAACCGAGGGCCACCGAGACGGAAAGATCCATCTTGTTTTTCATGGCGACGGTAACGGCGGTGGCATGTTCAGCCGCATTGCCAATAATCGGAACCAGAATCACTCCGGTGAACAGGGCCGTCAAGCCCAGACTCGCCGTGGCATCCTCCAGGCTATCCACCAGAAGTTCAGACTCAAAAGCTACCCCCAGGGTGATGACCAACAAGACCAGAGACCAGAGCAACACATTGGGTTTCTTAAATTCATGGGGCTCTCCAGATTCATCCTTCCCCAATTCATCAACTTCTCCCCCAAACTCTGCCATGCCAACATCGTAGAGATAGGAATGGGTTTTCATGGAAAATAGCAGGGTCAAAACGTAGACGATAATCAGCACGACAGAAACTCCTCCAGACAGCCGTTGCATGATTGCTTCCGGAACCCCGGAAGAGGTAAAATCTACTGCCGTCGGTACCAGAATTGCGATCACCGCCAGGTTCATCGCTGAAGCATTGAGTCGGGCGACCACAGGCTGAAAGGTTTGCTCCTTGAATCGCAATCCCCCCAAAAACATGGAGAACCCCATCACCAGTAGCAGATTACTGATAATTGACCCGGTCACACTGGCTTTGACCACATCAATCAATCCAGCTCGGAGGGCGACAATTCCGATAATCAGTTCAGTGGCATTGCCAAAGGTAGCATTCATGAACCCTCCCATATTGGGGCCAAGGACAACAGCAATCTCTTCAGTGGCAATTCCCATCCATCCTGCCAGGGGAATAATCGCCAGGGCTGAAGTGACAAAGATAACCGAAGCCCCCCAATCCAGTTGATGAGCTGCAATTGAGATTGGCATGAAAATCAGCAGAACTGAAAGAATAATCTGGGTGTTTAGCATAGATTCAAAAGTTTAGACCTGAGATCAAACTGGCGCTGGAAACTGGCACTAGAAACCAACACTGGAAAGTGTGGAGAATTTGGCAAAACCGAAACTGCCAGTCCTGGGCAACCCAAATTATTATCCTATGTTTTCAGAGGATTGGTTTGTAATCAACCCGATTAACTAGAACGAAAAATCGTTTAAAATACCCCTAGGATCATAGACCTAATCGAGTAGAACAGCAGTTTCGGCTATTTCCCAGAAGGTTAGATGCCTGTAACCAAAGATTTTTAATGCGATAGATGTTCCTGACAACCTGAATGACAACCTGAATGACAAAATGCCTGAACTTCCTGCTCAATCATCACTCCAATGGGCTAAAAACCTGGCAGATGTAGCGTTAGAGCGGACTGACCCGACAGGGTGGTTTGAAACCCTCTACGCCGAAGCTGACCGCAATCCTCAACAAGTTCCTTGGGCCAGATTGGCGGTTCATCCCCATCTACGAACCTGGTTAGATCGATCTCAACCCGAAACTACCGGAAAATCTGCCCTAGTGTCGGCTGTGGCTTGGGAGATGACGCAGAAGCCCTGGCAGAATTGGGGTTTCAGGTGACAGCCTTCGATATCTCCCCAACGGCGATCGCTTGGTGTTGTCAGCGTTTCCCCGCCTCTAAGGTGCATTATCAAGTGGCAGATCTGTTCAAGCCAGAACCTACCTGGCAACGAGGGTTTGATTTTGTGCTGGAATCCCGGACTATTCAATCTCTGCCCTTGAACCTGAGAACGGCAACAATTCAGGCGATCGCCCATCTGGTAGCCCCTGATGGCATCTTGCTGGTGATTGCCCGTTCTCGAAATTCTGAAGCCGAACCTGGTGGGCTATTGAATGGGCCCCCTTGGCCCTTGTCAGATGCAGAACTGTCCCAGTTTCAAGCCCTGGGACTGACAGAAGTTCACCGGGAGGAATTTCGGGATGAAACGCATCAGATCGCTCAATGGTTGATCGAGTATCGGGCCTAAACCTCTACCTCTACCCTAACAAATGCCTGCAATCCCACCAGAACTGATTCTGCTTCTGACCTCTCTGCTCGTAGCCTGGCTGGTATTTACCTGGTTTATCAAAGTATTAAAAGCCAGCATCAATACGGCCCTTTCTGTTGCAGTCATTATACTGGTTTTGCAGCTTTTATTTGGGATTGGCCCGCAGGAGTTCTTTCAGCAAATTTTTTCCCTACCAGAAAAACTGGGGGAGCTTTTTCGCAGACAATAATCGGAACTTGAATGGAGTATTAGGGATTGGCAGTTAATCACAACAAGCTACTACAATCCCGGACAAATACCAGAGGACGAATGACAAATTGCCAAGAACGCCAGATCCCAACGGCTTGATCAAAGGCTTTAATGATGGAATCAGCCAAAAACTTCTACCCCAGATGCTATGTTAGAGTTCTTCTAAGTTGCTTTTCAGTTGAATAGTTCCTGGGGATTTTCTGAAATTCTAGGCAAGTTTATGCAAATTCTGGTTGACCAATCTAGTTTGATCCAATAGCAGGCTCCTGACATCCAAGCTGTTCAACTTCCGTTATGGTTCATATCAAGCGTATCGAACTCACGAATTTTAAATCCTTTGGAGGCACGACAGGAATTCCGTTTTTGCCCGGATTTACAGTGGTTTCGGGGCCAAACGGATCGGGGAAGTCCAACATTCTAGATGCATTGCTGTTTGCCCTGGGATTGTCTTCCTCCAAGGGAATGCGAGCTGAACGGCTGCCCGATCTGGTGAACAGTTCCCAAAGCCGCAAGACCACTGTGGAAACTCGAGTCACCGTCACCTTTGACCTGAGTGACTTTGAGGGAAGTCTGCCCAACTCTGAGATTATACAAACCACTGACAATCACAACAATAGCAATCACAACAATGGCAATCGTAATGGCCATGAAAATGGAAAGGGTATCGTGTATCCCGAACTGGAGATTACTGACGCTTTAGACGGTGGAGCCCTGGAGGCAATGGACGAAACTTCAACCCCCTCCCCCCCAAAAATGGCGGAATGGAGTGTCACCCGCAAACTCCGAGTCACGGCTCAGAATACCTACACCTCCACCTACTACATTAATGGCCAACCCTGCACCCAGACCGAACTTCATGAACAGTTGAGCAGTCTTCGGATTAATCCAGAGGGCTACAACGTGGTCTTGCAGGGAGATGTAACCGGGATCATCACCATGAAGTCCCGAGAACGCCGGGAGATTATTGATGAGATGGCGGGGGTGGCTCAGTTTGACCGCAAGATTTCCCTGGCCAAGGAAAAGCTAGACACGGTGAAAGAGCGGGAAGACCGCTGTCGGATTGTCGAACAAGAATTAGTTCTACAGCGCGATCGCCTGGATCGAGATCGGCTCAAAGCCCAGAAATATCAGAAACTCCGGGATGAACTCCAGCAAAAAAGTCAGTGGGAAGCGGTACTCAACTTTCAGACCCTGCAGCGACAGACCCGGAAATTGCGGGAAACGATCGAGGGGGGCGATCGCACCCTGACCGACTTTAATGCTCAGCTTCAGCAGAAAATTGGCCAAATTCAGCAGATGACCGAAGAGCTGGAAGCTTTGAATGCCCAGGTAAAAGCGATGGGTGAGGAAGAGTTACTCAAGCTGCAATCTATTCTGGCGAACCAGGACGCTGAATGCCGTCAGTTGGGACAGCGGCAGCAGGAGTTACAGACCATCCTCGAGCAAACCACCCAGCAGATTCAGCAAACGGCAGCCGAACTTCAACAGGGGAGCCAACGGTTGATCGGCCTCACCCAGGAGCAGCAGCAAGCCCGGCAAACTCAGGAACGTTGCCAATTGCACCGCGATCAATTACAACAGCGCCTAGATCAAACCCGCGAATCGGCCAAGGCTGTGGCCGAACAGGCCGAAGCCTGGGTACAGCAGCAAACCGATCTGCACCGCCAGATTGAAGAATTGCAGAAGTCCCTCGATCCCCAGCGCAGCGAACAGGCCCAACTGGGGGAACGGGTCACCCAACTACAGCAGCAGATTCAGGAGCGGCAACTCTCCCGCCACGGCATTCAGATCAACCTGGAGCATCAACAGCAAGACTGGACGGCATCCATTCAGCAGCGGGACAGCCTGACCCAGCAGGTTCAAGCCCTAGCCATTGCCCTGGCCCAGGCGGAGGAAGAATTGCAACTCCAGCAAGACACCCAGGCCCGCCTCCTGCGAGAACAGCAGGAAACCCAACGCAAGCTCGATAAACTCGAAGCCCAGCAACAAGCCCAACAGGAAGCCACCGGAACCTATGCCAGCAAGTTGATTTTGCAAACGGGACTGCCGGGGGTTTGCGGTCTGGTCTGTCAACTGGGTCATGTTGACCCCGAATATCAACTCGCCCTAGAAATTGCGGCGGGGGGACGCTTGGGCCAGATTGTTGTGGAAGATGATCAGGTGGCCGCCGCCGGAATTGAGCTGTTAAAACGGGAACGGGCTGGACGGGCCACCTTTTTGCCCTTGAACAAAATTCGCGGCAATCGTTCAGGATTGGGGAATGCCGCCATGATGCGATCGCTGAACGGTTTCATTGACTATGCGGTTAATCTGATTGAGTCCGAGCCCCGCTATCAGGAGATTTTTGCCTATGTATTGGGCAATACCCTGGTATTTGATCAATTGAGCAATGCCCGTCGTCATCTGGGGCGCTATCGCATCGTCACCCTGGATGGGGAGCTCCTCGAAGCCAGCGGCGCGATCACCGGAGGCAGCCAGAATTCCCGATCTACCCTGCACTTTGGTACGGCAGAAACCACAGCGGCAGAAGCTCCCCAAATCAGCGCCCTGAAGCGACGCCTGGGGGAAATCGACCGGATTCTAGAGCGCTGTTTACAGGCCATGGATAGGGTAGGGGAAATCGTAAAGCAACGGTCTCAAGACTTGATTGACCTGCGTCAACAGCAGCGGGATGTCCAGCAACATGTCATCCAACTAGAGACCCAAATTCAACAGTTAACCACCCAGCAACAGCAACTCCAAACCCAACTGGAAAAAAATTCCCAGGAATTCAGTACCAGTGCCGCCCGAATCCAGGAGTTGAACCAGACCGTTCCCACCCAGGAAACTCAGCTCAACCAGGCCCGATCCCGTCTGGCCCAACTGGAGGAAACCCACCGCCATACACAATGGCAGCAACTCCAAACGACGCTTCGCATCCAGGAAACCGAACTCCAACAAGGAGAAACGGCCCTGCGAGAGGTGGAAAATCAGATCAGCCAGCTTGAAACCCAGCAACATCTGCTACAGGAAAAAATCGCCACCGGGGAACAACGGCTCACTGCAGCCCGCCAACAGCAAGCCACTCTAGAACAACAACAGCTAGAAAACCAGCAGCACCAAACCCAGGCCCAGGCAGAAATTGCCATCACCCGCTCCCATCTGACCCAAGTCGAAAGCCAGATGGGGGAAGAAAAGCAACAGCGCGATCGCCTAGAAACTGATCTGAGAGAACAACACCGGGCCCAACAACAATTGCAGTGGGACAGCCAAAAACTTGAGGAAACCCAGACCGAACGGCGACAACAGTTAGTTGCCCTGCAAACCCAGATCCAGACTGCTGAACCAGAACTCCCGGATCCCCTGCCCGCAATCCCTGAACATTTAGATCTAGAAGACCTGCAGAAAGACCTGCGATCGCTGCAAAAGCGGATGGAAGCCCTCGAACCCGTGAATATGTTGGCCCTGGAAGACTATGATCGCACCCAGGCTCGTCTGAATGAACTGACAGAAAAGTTGGCAACCTTAGAAGGGGAACGAACCGAGCTACTCCTGCGGATTGAGAACTTCACCACCCTGCGCCAGCGATCTTTTCAAGCCGCCTTTGATGCCGTCAATCAAAACTTTCAAATCATCTTCGCCGAGCTCTCAGACGGGGATGGCTATCTCCAGATTGATGATCCTGACGATCCCTTCAATAGCGGCCTCAATTTAGTCGCTCACCCTAAAGGCAAGCCAGTGCAGCGGTTAGCCTCAATGTCAGGGGGGGAAAAATCCCTGACCGCCCTGAGCTTTATCTTTGCCCTGCAGCGTTATCGGCCCTCAACATTTTATGCGTTTGATGAAGTTGATATGTTCTTAGATGGAGCAAACGTAGAACGATTAGCTAGAATGATTAAAAGACAGGCCGAACAAGCTCAATTTATTGTAGTCAGTCTACGTCGACCGATGATGGAAGCCTCGGAACGAACCATTGGAGTGACTCAAGCCCGGGGAGCCCATACTCAAGTTCTAGGAATTCAGCTCTAGCCCCTGGTAGGCGGTTCGGTTTTCCCACAATTCTGGGTTGATTCACGATTATCGCTTTCGGACTGTGTAGATTATTATGTATGTTTAATCGCATCCAAACTTTGTCGAGCCATTTAGTTAAGCATGACCTTTGAAACTGTTCGCCAACGCTCTGAGATCCTCGGCACCCAAGTCATCACCCGTGATAAAGCAAAACGACTTGGGATTGTCAGTCAGTTGTGGGTTGATGTTGATCGCCGTGAAATCGTTGCCATGGGATTGCGAGATAATTTCCTGGCGGTTGCTGGAATTCCTAAATTTCTCTACCTCAGCAATATTCGCGAAATTGGCGACGTGATTTTGGTCGAAGATGAGCGGGTGATTGAGGATGACTTTGATACTGAAGCCTATAGCACCCTGATCAACAGTGAAGTGATCACAGAGACTGGAGAACCCTTGGGGCGGGTGCGGGGCTTCAAATTTGACAATCGGGATGGCAAGCTGCTGTCGATTGTGGTGGCTTCCCTGGGATTACCGCAAATTCCCGATCAGGTGATCAGTACCTATGAGCTTTCCGTTGAGCAAATTGTCAGCAGTGGCCCCAATCGGTTAATTGTGTTTGAGGGCTCAGAAGAACAGCTCCAGCAATTGTCTGTGGGGGTACTGGAGCGTTTAGGTTTGGGAGAAGCCCCCTGGGAAAAAGATACAGAAGGCATGTACTATCCCCCCACCATCAAACCGGCCAATCAACTGGGCACGGGAACCCCCCAAAATGTCCCGCTTCGAGAGGTTCGCCAACCCGCCCCTGCCGTGATTGAAGAAACCTGGCAGGAACCCGAACCTGCCTACAACACCTATGAAAATGAATATGAAGAGGATAACTGGGGAGAGTTGGAGGAGGAAGATTACAGCGATCGCCCCACCATTCGGGACTACAGCGTAGAGGAAGCCGCCTACGAAGAAGTGGGCTACGCCGAGTATCAATACGAAGACGATGTTGAGTCTGATGCCTGGGCCGATGACGAAACCCCAAAGCCCTACAAACCCCAAAAAGTCAATATTCCCGAGAAAAAGAAAATTCCTGAATACGAGGAAGAACCTGGAGGTTACTAAAAAATCGAGCATAGATCCTGGATATTTTTCCAAGTCAACAGTCCTTAGTCACTGGGTTCTAGTGGATTGGAAGCGCTCCGAATCAACCGGATTTGATCTCACAATCTCAAAACGAGTTAAACCCGACTTTTCAAACACTCTTTTAATCAAAATGACTTTAATCAAAATGACCCGATTCTTCATTATGGTCGGAGGTATGGTCTAAGGAGTGATCTAAGCAATCTTTTTTATCCTTTTCAATTCCTCCTTCGTCAGCCATTCCTTGACTGAGCATTTCGATTTCATCTGCATAAAATCGATAAAATAAAGCCTCATCTTTGAAGTCATGTTCATCCAGTACATGGTGAATCATTCGTTGTTTTACCATCAATTGACCAATTGTAAGGGCTTCAGACCGGGTGGCCTGTTCATGGATCATCAGCCAATTGACGGCATCTGATCCCAGAAACACTCGACGGAATAGCTTCAGGCGAAATCTCCGATCTTTAATCTCAACCCCATTCTGACCCTGCATGGCGGCGGCGATCGCCTCCCAATCATATTCATCGTGAACCACCGGCAATTCTGGAACCAACTCTCCGTTCTGACCATCCTCAGGATCAGCATCAACTCCAGAACCATCCGAGGTTAGGGGACGATTGACTTTGACCCAGGTATCCACTGCCTGATCCAACTGGGGAATTTTGACATGTAGATCCCGTTGGGGAAAAGGCACCTGGATCTGATATTTCCTTAAGTAAAGCTCAATCTGACTGTAAAGATGGGTTCTGACCTTAGGTTCCTTCAAGGGATCGCGAATAAATACCACAATGCGGAACTTTAAAGCACTTTCTAAATAACCACGAAACTGAGCTTTTGGGGGCGGATGGCGAAGAATTTCAGGATGGGGAATTTGGGCCACCGCCAGTAGCACCTGATGCACCAGATCAAAGTCAGTCCCATAGGCAATATCCACATAGACCTTCACCCGAGTCAAGCCGCTGCGGTTCCAGTTCAGGACTTCTCCCTCAATAAAGCGGGAATTGGGCACTGTGACAATATATCGGTCGATATGGGAGACTTCAGTGGTGCGAGCACCAATTCGTTGGACTAATCCCTGAAAATCCCCGACCTGAACCAATTCTCCCACCTTAATCGGACGGGCCACAATTAAAATCAAGCCGCTAATGAAATCTTTGGCGATATTTTGCAGACCAAAGCCAATTCCTACCCCCACAAAACTTAAGAGTAAGACTAACGATTGAAAGCTTACTCCTGCGGCACTTAAGATTAGCAAAAAGCCGAGAGAAACCAGACCATACTCGACAAAAAAAGCAATCGAATCCTGTAAACTCCGATCAACTCTAGCCATCGGTAAAATCCGATTTTTCAAGAATCGAGTCAACCCATTAATTGTGATCCACAGGAGAATTAAAGTGACTCCAATTCCTAGCAAATGAATCAAAGAAATGGCTTCATTGCCGAGTTGCAGCATTCGAGAATTGAACGTTTTATCCAGTAAGCGCTGTCCCTGATATAGCCAGCTTCTTGTCCAGGGAAATAAGCTCATTCCATAGTAAATCCAGGCGATCCATACCCCATATTGCAACAGGGTGAGAATTAGTAATTGCCAGGAACCCAGGTTAGCCTCGGAGCGCTGAAATTGTTGACGGCGATAGCGGCGATTCAGGAAAAACAGTAAACTTTGTAGCGCTACAGCAATCACAGATCCGATCAGCAAGGACTTGACCGCCCAATGTTGATAGGCGGGAGAATATTCATAAACGCCTTTCTTCAAGGCAGTTTCCAGCGTTTCTTCCCAAAGGTAAGCTTGCTCAAGGGGATCCATTCCAGGGGTGACATCTTCTGGAGTTACGGTGAGCAAATAGCGATTATTGACCTGGAGAATAGCCTGACCATTTTGAGGAATCACTTCCACATCCAGGGGATCATTCACTTTTAGATGAACACGCAGTTTTTCCTGAAGTAATTGATTAATATTTTGGGCCCGTTCTTGGGCAGAAAAGTTTCCCGAACTTCCCACTTTAAAGAGTTCTCGCCCCCCTAAAACTACTGGTGCTCGAAGAAACTCGATGGGTATGGATTCAGGAGTTGACGTTGCCAAAGCAGGAGTCAATCCAACAACCATTGCCACAACCAGTCCAACCAACAACAGGGCTCGAAGTTTGCAGGTTCTGCGTCTGATGAAGTTTGAGAACATCTGGATCAATTGACTCGCTATTGCTATCATACAATGCGCTCCTAGACATCCTCCCGACACTTCACTCTGGCTAAACGTAGATACTATTTTAGGGGCCAAGCGGTAGATACCAGATTTTCCAGGCAGACAAAAACCCGCAAGTTGGATCGCAGGTTAGATTAACGACAGCAAATCCAACACTAGCGGATCTCGAAACGTTGGGTTACCCGACGGGACACACACTACGCTAGCTCACTATGAATTTAGATTTTATAGGGGTGAGTCAGCTTATCAAGCTGTTGCACCAGTAGACTCAGGAAGAGCCCCACATCGGTTACCACCCCCACCGACTCTACAGAACCGCGATCGCTCAATTTAGTGACTACCGCCGGATTGATATCCACGCAGACCATTTTTACCCCAGCCGGGGTCATATTGCCCACCCCAATAGAGTGCAACATCGTCGAGAGCATCAAAATCATATCGGCTCCCTGAATTGCCTCAGCATATCGTTCCTGGGCTTTAATTAAATCCATTTCAGTGTCAGGCAAAGGCCCATCATCGCGAATCGATCCCGCCAAGACAAACGGAACCTGATGTTTGACACATTCGTACATCACCCCTCCAGTCAGCACACCCTGGTTCACGGCTTCAGTAATACTGCCCCAGCGACGGATGGTATTGATCACTTTGAGGTGGTGACGATGACCTCCCTTGACCGCAATTCCCTGCTTCATGTCTACTCCCAGGGATGTTCCCATCATCGACTGCTCGATATCGTGGACGGCGATCGCATTGCCCCCCAGCAGAACTTGAACATAACCTTCCCGAATCAGTTGAGCCAGGTGTTCGGCGCCGCCGGTATGAATCACTACCGGGCCTGCAGTAACAGCCACTTTGCCTCCCTGATCCCTGATCTTACGAAGTTCCCAGGCAACCTGCTCGACAATCAGCTCGACCCGCCGTTCACTGGAGACTCCAGCAGACATGAAGCTAAATTCTTGGGCATTGCGTTGTTCGCGGGATTCTGGCTTACGGATCGTTCGAATCCCAATGGTATTAACTACGACCTGCTCCCCGAGTTTGAGATCCCGGAGAATTTTGCAGCGGGCAGTTATATCTCCCACCGATTGAGTAATGGCGATCGCCCCATCCATTCGTTGATCCTGTACCTGGATCCATTGCCCCTGAACTCGAACTTCCGTGGGATAAATCGTACTAACATAGAAATCATCGGGGGCCACCCCATCCATCTCAATCGGCTCGAGGCAGGCATCTTCGGTTTCTGCCTCCAAGGACACTGCTCCGATATCAATCAGTTGGCTCATGATTTCTGCCATCACCTCACGGGAAGGGGCAGAAATCCGGATTACCGCGCAGGAGGTGCTTTGCCGCTGTTCTCCCAAATCAAACCGCTGAACTTGAAAGCTGCCCCCCCCTTCAATTACCAGATCAAGGGCTCGGTTAATCAACCCTGCGTCCAGCAGATGCCCCTCCATTCGAATCGTCCGACTCTCCACCTGAACCAGGGTATGGCGGTCTTCAATCACGGGTTCTGTCACCCGTAGAGTCAGGCATTTAGCTGCTCCTCCGGCCTTGAGAAACTCCGTCAGGGGGGTTTCGATGGGTTGGAATCCAGCCCCAGAGAGCTGGGCTTTCAATCCTTCACTGACTTGATTGAGAATGATGGTTTGACCGATATTAACGGCATTACAGGCAAATTTAACGGCATCAGCCTCCTCTACAACAATGCGTTTTTCCTCGGGCACCCGCATTTGAATCAAACGATTGGAATAACTATCAAAAGCCGGAGGATAGTAGAGCAAATAGCCCCCCTCCAGGGGACAGAAACAGGTATCCAGGTGATAGAACCGCTCATCCATCAGTCGCAGGGACAGCACCTCAATATTCAGCCACTCGGCAATCAATGGATGGGAATCGAGCTCGGAACGGAAGCCGTACCCGGCCCAGAGATACCGCCCTTCCCGATCAAATAGGGCATCCCCGGCCCCTTCAAAGGGCAATTCCCGGGGAAGCTGATGAACTGTAAACCCCTGGGCTTCAAACCAATCTTTAAAATAAGGCTCTTCTCCCTGGCGTTCTTTGTGATAGAAGCGACTCAGAACTACAATTTTGTCCAGGATCAGGCCAGCGTTGGCGGTAAACACCATATCGGGCCAGCCTTTGACTGGGGTAACCAGATCAACAATGGCATGGTCTTTGATCTGGTGATGGAGTTGCTGCCATTGTTCAACGGCGCGATCACGGGAGGACTTGTGAATATTACCCTCCATCCAGGGATTAATCACATAATCCACATCGTAATGATCAGGAGAGCACATCAAAAAACGAATCGAATCAGTCATAGTTCTCAGGTATAAAGCAGTAGATGCTATTCGGGTTCTGGTCTAAAAAAGCTCGTTTATCTGTTAAACGATGGGCAAACGACGGGGTTTAATCTACAGCGGTTTTCAAGCTCATGAGTTAGGGACTGGGAAGTTTGTGGCACAACGTGCTATCAACTGCCATACTCCAAGAGCATGAGAAACCCTGTAGAGCAATCACGGGGTCAACTTTCACGAGACTGTCATCTTACCACAAACCGTGATCTAAAGAAACTCACATCTCCCCGACCAAGGTCATTTGAGGGCATTAAACTGGTAAAAATTCTTCGGTTTCTGTAGCATTGTCTACAAAATCCATCCTGTCCTTACCTTTCTAATTCACACTCTACTTACTTCATTCTGGTTAAAGTGGAGCACTGGTGCGGGGTCAAGACTGTCCTGAATTGTGCCGTGGGATTTGGTAATTCTAAATGGGACTTCTGCGAACTTCTAGGCGGCTAAGTCCGTCTAAAAGTTTAACTTGCAAGTTTTGCCCATCTAGCTCCTATCTCATCCCCAGTGAATCGGGAACCTTCTGGCTCCGTTGATTTCACGATATTAACCTCACAATATATCTCCTCCGGACTGAATCTATGAAGACTCATTCATTTTTGTATCGCCGTTCATTTCGGCGCTGGTTTTACCCTTTGCTGTCGATTTCCATCACCTTTGGCATCTGGTTTGGCGCTGTGAATGCCAGTCAGGCCCTATCCTGGAGAGATCTGATCTTTCAAGGGATTCAGGTGATTCAACTAACTACCTTGTCCGACCGTCAGGAAGTCGAACTTGGCAAACAAATCAATGACCAGTTAATTAATCAAGAAGTCAAATTACTCCGTAACCGTGAAGCCACTGACTATATTAACCAGATTGGTCAACGACTGGCCCAGGTCAGCGGTCGGTCCCAGATTCCCTACACCTTTCAGGTGGTGAATGACCCGAAAATTAATGCGTTTGCCACCATGGGGGGGTTTGTCTATATCAATACCGGGCTGATGAC
This sequence comes from Oscillatoriales cyanobacterium RM2_1_1, assembly GCA_012033335.1. Classification (GTDB taxonomy): domain Bacteria; phylum Cyanobacteriota; class Cyanobacteriia; order Cyanobacteriales; family Microcoleaceae; genus JBHJGO01. The sequence continues at coordinate 6,222 of JAAURB010000009.1, read as the reverse complement.
TGCCGCCAGTAACGAAGCCGAACTCGCCAGCGTCATGGCCCATGAGATTGGTCATGTCGTCAATCGCCATGCGGTTAGTCAAATGAAGCGGGCGGCGATCGCCCAGGGCTTGGCCAACCTGGCCGGGGTGGATAAAAATATAGCGGTGCAGATCGGAGTAGAACTGGCTTTGAAGCGGCCCAATAGCCGGGAAGATGAATATGAAGCGGATCAATTGGGCGTGGCAGCCCTGGGGCAGGCCGGATATGACCAATATGGGGCGGTGAGCTTTATGGAAAAGCTGTTGGGGGCAGGTTCGCCGCCAACTTTTCTCAGTACCCATCCGGCAACCTCTAATCGGATTGCGGCCATGAAACAATTAATCGACCCCCGACTCGCCAACAATGGCGCAGGAATGGATAATGCAGCCTATCAAGCCCGAGTTCGGCGGTTGCTCTCCTGAGGATTGGGCTGAAGCCCTGGTCTAGAAACCCTAGTCTGGAAACCCTGGCCTGAAACTCAATTTTTTGCGTCCAACGGGCGCAAAAATTGAACAGCCTCAATGACGCTGATAACGCATTCCAGGCTGCTGGGTCACCAACCCCAACAGTTCCAGTTGCAACAGAGCGCTTGAAACAGTGGCGGCATCCTGGCCGGACTGTCGAACAATCCAGTCAAAAACCATGGGTTCAGCAGGAACCACTTCTAGAACACTGGCTAAATCTGGATCTAAATTGGCTGGAGGCTGAATCGGTTGGGGAATGGCTTCGATCAACGAGAGTTGCTGGGGATCTGGGGCTGAATTTGAGTAGGTCTCAGAAGAATCCAGATCTGGAATTCCCCCAAGTTGTTCGAGCAACTCCTCCAGATTAACCGGAATCACCCCCGCCCCTCGACTGATCAATTGCAGGCAACCCTGGGATTTCTCATCGTCTAAACGCCCCGGCAAAACAAAAACGTCCCGGCAAAACTCATTGGCTAGATAAGCCGTAATTAAAGCCCCAGATTTTTGCCCCGCTTCCATCACAAATACCGCCCGACTCAGCCCCGCTACGATCCGATTGCGACTAGGAAAGTGCTTGGGGTTGGGCTTGGTGCCTGCTGGATATTCACTTAGGATTAGTCCCTGGGGAAGCAACTGTTGACAGAGGGCGCGATTTTCTCTGGGGTAAACCAGATCAATTCCAGTGCCAAATACGGCCAGGGTGCGTCCTCCAGCCTCTAAACTACTGCGATGGGCGATCTCATCAATCCCCGCCGCCATTCCTGAAACAATCGTAAATCCTCGACGGGCCAGGACTGTGGCAATTTTTTGGGCCCAACGCCGACCGTATTCAGAGGGATTCCGAGTGCCCACCATCGCCACCAGGGAAATTTTGCCCTGATTTTCCCCCGGCTCCATTGTTCCCCGATAGTACAGCACCCCTGGAGGGGTAGGAATTTCCAGGAGTAATCGAGGGTAGTCTGGATCGACTGGAGTCCAGAACTGGGGATTTTTTTCCAGGTGTTGTGCCAGGAAAGGGCCTAGATCAAATTGCGATCGCTGTTCAAGAATTTTAGCGACCGTTTGGGGGCCAAATCCTTCAACCTGTAGAAGTTGATCGGATGAAGCCGTCCAGGCTGTCTCCAGGGAACCAAAATGGGTTTTGAGTCGCTGCAATGATATTGGCCCAACCCCTGAAAGCTGTGACCAACCAACCCAGTAATCCCGTTCTTCCAGCAAAGTATTTACAGCAACGTAATTGAGATGGTTTTGAGATAATTTAATTGCAAACCTGGGAACTACTGCTGGACTTCAGTTTGAACCTCAGGTGCAACACCCCCATCTTGCTGCAACCGCTGCCGCTGCTTGGCTCGAAACTCAGCCGCTGCATCCTGAATGCTGCGTTGTTGCTGACGCTGGGCTTCCTGATAATCCACATTAAAACGACCGGTTTGCGCTTTGTGAATCAGGTCAAACATGGTTTGAGAATTAATCCCGCTGTCGGTAGTCGTATCCTGTTCGTAGGTATCGAAGCCCTCTAGGGGATCAATTGTGCTACTGGTCTGGGCAAAGCTGGGAACCGCGATCGCCAACCCCGCAAATGTAGCTAAGGCTAAGCTTGAAACCTTTAAAGTCATCATTTTTACTTTTCCTTGATCAATTAGGGGCAAACTTTTTAACTGAACTTTCTGGCTAGAAACATATTGCTGAGGACATTGTAACCCCTGATTGTAAGCAGCCACAGGTCAAGGGTTAAGAAATCCTGGCATTTATCCCTGATGCCCGCTAATCCCTGATCCTAAGCAAATCGTCGCCGCAAGAGGGGCTGAATCATCAGTAGACAAACGGTGGCAAATCCAAACAGAACCAACAGGGCTCTCCCAAACGTTACCGTTCCCAGGGGGCCAACCATTACCATTGAACTCCATGACCAATCCCCGTGGAGATAGAGATAGCGAATCGGCTCAATCGCATAGCTGAGGGGATTCAACATGGCGATGACCTGCAACCAGTTTGGCATGAATGACAGGGGCGCTAAAGCAGTGCTAGCAAACAGCAGGGGCAAATTGGTGACAAAAATCACCGCGATTAGCTCGATGTGCCCGGGCAGGGCAAAGGTCAAACCCAAACTCAGCCCGGTTACCCCTAAAACCAGCAGTAATACAATCAGGGCGATCATGCTCAACCCGGCAATCCCAGGCAGTCCTGCTCCTAATATTGCCCCCATGATCACAATGGCTGCGGCTTGAATGAAACTTAAAACAACGATATAAATTGCCGAAGCGGCCACAATCGAAAATCGCGAAGCCAGAGGAGCCACCAGCAACCGATTTAAAAATCCAAATTCCCGATCAAACATCACCGGCAAACCCGCATTCAAGGCCCCAGCAAACGCCGTAAAAACAATCACCCCTGCCCCTAAAAACTGAGCATAATTCTGACTGTCTCCAAACAGTCCCTTGGGAGCATTTTGAAATAGCGCTCCAAATAAAATCAACCACATTAACGGCTGAATAATCCCAGCGATTAAACTAGAAGGACGACGTTGAAGCTGGATAAACAGTCGCTTCGTCAGTGCCATTGTTTCCTGGATGAAATCCTGCACCAGATTAGACTCCGCTGACCCAGATTGACCTGGAGATAAGATCAGTTCTGATTGGATTTCTGATTGGATTGATGTTGTTCCACTACTCATAATTCATGCCCTAACTCAACTGATTAATTTGATTAATTACTGATTAACTTTTGCTTTAGACGTTTTTGATTTAAACTTTTGCATTCAACTTCTGGATGAACTTTAGAATCAAACTTCTGAATCTTTAATTGGGAATTAGGGGAAGGGCTGGGAGACCCAGCCTCTACGGGGGTTAATTGTAAGAGGGCTGAGAGACCCAGCCCCTACGGGGGTTAATTTCAATCTGGGTGGGGGTTCGTGCCAATTTAACATCTCAATTCAGAACCTACCGCATATTCTGTTTTTTCTCGGCTTTTAAATCCCGGGTTCCCACCGCTGCTAGTTCTGCATCCATCAGGGTTCGACCAGTTGCCGCCAGATAGACATCGTCCAGACTCGGGCGGGATTGAGCAATGCCAAAGGTGGGTAAATCTGCCTCTCGCAATGCCTGCTGAATGGTCAACAGGGCATCACTGTGAGGCTCTACTACTAAGTTTAAAGAATTTCCCTGGGCGCTGTTAATAATCACTTCCTGGACGAAGGGTAGGGGTTGTAATAATTCCCTGGCTTGCTCCGCCTCCGCCATCGGTGAAAACTCTCGAATTCTCAGGGTAATGCGATCGCCCCCCACCCGATCTTTAAGCTCAGAGGGAGTTCCAGTTGCGATCACGATTCCTTGATCAATAATGGCGACCCGATCCGCTAAAGCATCCACCTCTTCGAGGTAATGGCTGGTAATTAGAACCGTTGTTCCAGCGGCTTTGAGCTGCCGCAGAAAATCCCAGACTACGACTCGACTCTCGATATCGAGACCCACCGTAGGCTCATCTAGCACCAGAACATCTGGCTGATGTAGCAAGCCAGAGGCCAGATCTAGGCGCTTACGAATCCCCCCGGAATAAATACCGGTTTTCTGATCAATCCAGTCCGACAAACCCAGGAGTTGCATCACCTGACTGATACGGGTTTGAGCCTGAGCATGGGGAAGATGATAGAGGCTAGCTTGAAGTTGGAGCAACTCTCGCCCCGTTAAAACTTTATCTAGAGCAACTTCTTGAGCGACATAACCCAAACGCCGCCGAGCCTGGCGGGGATCTTGCACCACATCCACTCCCGATACCTCGATCCGACCTGAATCAGGGGTAATCAATGTACACAAAGCCCTCAGGGTTGTGGTTTTTCCGGCTCCGTTAGGGCCGAGCAGTCCAAAAATCTCTCCGGGTTGAATGTTCAGAGAAATATCTCTAACTGCTTCAACGGAGCCATAGCGCTTTTGCAACTTTTCAATCAAAACGGCAGGAGTCATCTGTTCAATCCCCTCAAAACTGCCTTTGTTTACATTACTCAATATTCACACTTTAATATTCTAAGAGATCTGGGGCAAAGCCGGAGATTGGTCAGAGAGTTGGCGGGAAGTTCAGGATTGTGGATGAAATTATAATATGGGAAATATCTGATTTGACAGACGGTTCTAACTTTATGTTTAACTTTTGTCTAACTTTTGAATTGAGCAATGGGCAATAGGTCTGTCTTTAAGGCCGCGCTACTAATCCCGGCTTTATGAGCCACCAAAACCCCCAATGCTTCCAAATAAGAATTCACCAACAGGGCTTTAATTCCTAAAGATTCTGGTGAAACTGCCATCTGAGTAGGATTATCCTGGACTGCAATAATCTGAGCATTGGTTTCGCTAAAGCTAAGAATTGCGCTGCCACCACAGGCAGTGGCGGGAACAACCACCGCATCGACCTGAGACCTCCAAACCAGATTGGCAGTCCCGATCTGGGATTCAGATGCGAGCTGAGGGACAAACTGAGGCGCGCGACTGAGCCCCACCAACACACAGGGTAAGAAGGTATGGCCCAGTTCCTCGGCGGCTGAACGGGGAGACAGATCAGGATCGAGGGGCAACAGATTAAGTGCCGGGGCGTGGGCACAGGGCACCTGAAATCCGCGTACCACCAGATGACTGATGACGGCTTCTGCCCCCGCCAGGGGATCAACGCCCTGACCCTGGCGATAGTTGATTAATGCCAAACTATTAGAGTCATCTGGAAAACGAGCCACAACGGCGATCGCCTCTGCCTTGGCTTGATGAATTAACTTTTCCGCTCCCCGCAAGAGACTGTCGGGGTTCCCTACGGTACCCCAGGATGCTCTAGAGACTGCCGTTCGGAGTTCAACGTCCAATGGCGCATCGGTAATCAGATAATCTGTGAGTTCGAGGCCCAAGGTAGCCCGGGCAGCATCGGCCACTTGTAAATGCCGCAGTTGTAGATCCGGTTCCATGGCCCGATCCAGGAGTAACCCAACGCGATTGCGATGTGCAGGAGACAATCCCCAAGCCCCCTTGGCAAACTGATCTAAACCGTAGCCCTCCACGTAGAGAGCATTAGCCAGGGGCCAGTAGAGTTGAGCTCCATTCAGGACGTTGGGGTGGGTGATCAGGGTGTCAGCAATGGATGCCATGGCTCGAGCCACGGGTAAAGCATCCCCGGCATAACCGCCAATCGCTGCTCCGATGCCAGTCGGAATTATTAAAACAACAGTATATGGACGGGTTGCCATTCGCCTCCAGGATTGATCTGAACCCGGTTATTCGTCATTGCTTGCTTTTTTGAAAGCCCGACGCTACAAAAAATTCTATCAGTGGACTGACAAGCTTGACATTGAAAATGCTCCCCCTGTTGATTTCAATTTTCCAGACTCTGCATCTGATCCATTGAATGGAGTGATTGATGAGCTGGAGGGGGATATTGATGAGCTGAAACAGAATGGTGGAGACTCCGTGTTGATCGAGCAAATGGAAGAGGCATTAGAAGAAATTAAGAACAACTTGGAAAACCCAAAAACTCCCGAAGATTTCTTTAACTCTTCTACTTATAATCAAGATCAATCTGCTGATTTTGTTCTGGCTCAGTCCTTGACTCCAATTGAGGTGAAGGAAATTTTTATTTTAGAGGCAGGAACACCTTTGCCTGAAGTGATGATGAAAGAGTTGGGAGATAAGTAGCTTGACGCAATTAATTAGAAGATTGATGGGGGGTGAAGGGGGCAGTGCCCCCTTCCTGGGGCGAAGCCCCAG
>JAAURB010000170.1 GCA_012033335.1 Oscillatoriales cyanobacterium RM2_1_1 | reverse complement strand
GCGATGGGGGCTTTGATGAGTTCTTGCTGTTCTGCTTCAACCGCTCCTTCAGCAATTGATTCTCCGCCTTCAGCTCTTGATTCTCTGCCTTCAATTCTTCATACTGCTGTTCGAGTCTCTCTATTCGTTCAACCAAGTTGGATACCAATCGCTTTACACTTTCTGGGGTCTTCTCCCAATCCGATTGGCTAATCTCGTTGATTGCTTTAGGCTCGTTCTTGCTCATCCCGTTACCCTAACAGCATCTGGCATTTTCCTCAAATTCTCCAAGACCCCTTGAACGGATACGTCTCCAGCCAGATCTGGAATGGGAGCGGCGGATAGATTGAGGGTGTAATTTGTGGTAATCAAGCCATCCGAAGAGACTCGGGCGTAGTAAGTTCCAGTCCCTAGAATAGTTGTGAGTTCTTCTGGAACGACACCATAACGTTCTGAGGTGGCAACAACTTCGCCAAGATCAACACTGCCATTACTATTACTATCTTGAATTAACTCCAGGTTCGCATTAGCATTTAGGCCATACATTAAAGAAGTCACCGTGCTGGTTTCAGTTAGCTCAAACCGGTAATAGTCATCTAAATCAGTGCTCCCAATTGAATCGGTAAAGGTAGGAGAAGCACCCAGAGAACCAACGTCATAAGCGGCTCCCAAGGAGTTTCCTGCTAAATCGAGCTGAGTTGCAATCGGTGCTGGATTAATCAATAAATCATAGTCTGTATCGCCAAAATATTGAGTCACCTGAAGGTAATAGGAACCTGGGGTCAGGTCTTGGTTGATTTCATCTGGCGTACTTCCAGCGTTGTAGGAACTACCCAGAATTTCATCGTATTCAACTGTACCGTTATTATTAGTATCCCGAATCAAAACCAGGTCTGCATCAGACTCCAAACCATGGAGTAAAACCTATAAATTAGTTGGTGCAATTAACTGAAAACGATAGAAATCATCAGGGTCAGTTGCCCCGACAAAATCCTGAACAGTACGAATACTTTCAACAATTCCCAGATCCGATGCCGTTGCCAGAGTATTTCCGGCTAGATCGGTAGGGATAACCGAGGATGCAACTAGACTTGAACCATTATTAATGGCTAGTGAGAGGGCACTATCATCTGAAGTGTTGAACATAATTTAAAATAATGTAAATTAGTTGATCGCCGTTTAGCTCTTTCTGAATTGACATACTTTTCAGAGAATTTACCTATGCATTAATGAGAAAGTTCTTATCTTTTAAAATGGCTATTCATTAATCTGATGGTCTTTTTAAAATTCTGAAAGTATGGAAATAATGAAAGGTTTCTCACACTATTATGTTGATGCGAGGATTACTCTAATCTGTCCTCAAAAATATCAGTTTAAACATCCCTTGTATGGAACTGCTGCTGTGTCCAGAAACGTAATTTTTTCCACACGGTATTGAAAGTTTTAGGATATTTTGCGATATTGTATGTCAAAACTTGAAATCAGAACTGATAGTCAACTTTAGGGGGAAATCTTCGATAATGCTGCACTTTCACCGCTCGATCTACCAAATGTTCGGTTTGGCCTTGTACTTTCTCTGTCATGCTAGTCTCCCAAGTCTCGGTCAGTTGCCACCGAACCCTAACACCCCCCGAGATCCTCTCCCCAGCCCACCCCCAACTCTTCAACCTTCCCCCGAACCATCCCTGGAAGTTGATCCCAAACCACCACCAACACCCCCTGAAATTGACCCCGGAGAAGTAACCGATACAATTACGATTCAGCGATTTGAATTTCAGGGAAACACCGCTTTTAGTGATGAAGAACTTCAGGAAGTTATTCAGTCTTTCACCGGTCAACCAATTACCTTTGCGGAGCTCCTGCAAGCTGAAGCAGCCATTACTAAACACTATGTTGATGCCGGTTATATCAACTCTGGAGCTATTCTTCCGGCAGGTCAAACCCTGGATAATGGGGTGATTACAATCCAAATAGTGGAAGGGGGTTTGGAAGAGATTATTGTCACCGGAACGGGTCGGCTCAATTCCAACTATGTTCGCAGTCGAATTGCCATAGCCACTGAAACGCCACTCAACGTCAACCGTCTGCTGAATTCTCTGCAACTCCTGCAACTGAACCCATTAATTGAAAATATTTCGGCTGAACTCTCCGCCGGATCTCGCCCTGAATCGAGTGTGCTGACGGTCACGGTCACCCGGGAAGACAGCTTCGGGGTGCAAGTGTTTATTGACAATGGCCGAACTCCCAGTGTAGGTAGCTTTCGTCGGGGTTTGACGGTTTCCGAGAGAAATTTATTGGGGTTGGGAGATACCCTGAGCGTCTCCTATGCCAACACAGATGGCAGCAACCGTTACGATGTCAGCTACACATTGCCAATCAATCCCTACAACGGGACAATCCGATTGGATTACTACAGTACAAATTCCGATGTGATTGAGGAACCCTTTGACCGTTTAGATATTGAGGGGGACTCTGACCGCTACAGTTTCACCTACCGTCAGCCGATCTATCAAACGCCGACTCAAGACATTGCCTTGGGCTTAACTCTTTCCCGGGACAACAGTGCAACCACGATTTTAGGAGAGCGGGAAGCTCTATCAGCTGGGGCAGATAATCAGGGCCGTACCCGGCTGTCGGCAATTCGCTTCTTCCAGGAATATACCCACAGAACTTCCCGGTCAGTTCTGGCGGGGCGATCTCAGTTCAGCCTGGGAGTCGGTAGTTTTGGAGCAACGGTGAATGACGAGCCTCCGGACAGCCGATTTTTGCCTGGAGGGGTCAGGGTCAGTATGTGCAATTGTTGGCTCCTGAGATGTTGTTGGTGTTTCGTTCCGACATTCAGCTAGCGACTCGGCCTTTGGTTCCCCTGGAACAGTTTGCCTTGGGGGGTTATCAAAGTGTTCGGGGCTATCGTCAGGATTTTCTGCTGACAGACAATGCGGTGTTTCTCTCGGCGGAGGCGTTGTTTCCGGTGTTGCGGATGGGGGGTGATGGAGTCGTGCAGATAGTACCGTTCCTAGATTTTGGCACGGGCTGGAATACGAACCGGACTGATCCCACGGATGCAACTTTGTTGGGAACGGGTCTAGGACTGCAAATTCGCTTCGGGGATACGTTTATTGGACGGATTGATTATGGGATTCCGCTGATTGATGTGGAAACCCGAGAGAAAAACATCTGGCAAGAAAATGGGATTTATTTCTCTGTGATTTACAATCCGTTTTAATCAGAGCAATCCTATATGGGTGCGGCTCTTTTGAGGCGAAGAGTTAGACAGCTAATATTTTCTGAGGGTCTTGGTAGTAACGTAAGTGATTGCGCTGGAACTCTTGCAATTTATGGAAGTGCCAATACTCCTGGAAGTCTCCACTACTGCTAAGAGCTCGAATTCTCAAGACTGCCTCTGCTCGGTCAAGTCGCCAACGAGCCCCAGTGATATCCATGCGGTCACACACCAGGTGACGACAGGCCCCTTCAATCACTCCCGTCGCAATGGGATAACCCTGAGCTAAATACTGGTCATAGTGGAGGTAGTCGCGATGATTCAAGAGGTAGTTAGCACACTGATCAACAGGCTCTCGTTCTTTGTCGGAGAGGGAGTTGAGGGTAGCACTGCGACGAATGCCTACTGCAACATCACTGGCTTTGCCTTCTAGGAGTCGTAGGGCTCGTTCTCTGACCCAGGTCTCGGCTTCTTTGCTGCCAAGTAGATGGAAGCAGAAGGCTGCTTTCCACAGGTATTCCAGGACGTGAATAAAGTCGAGTATAAGAGTCAGTTCCACACCAGTTTGTTTGGCTGTCTTGTTGAAGACTTTCAACTGATGTGTGTTGCCGTCTACGAGTCCGACCCATTCGCGTTGGTGTTGGGGGTCTCGACGAGTGGCTTCCTCAAAGACACTGTGAATGACACTCTCGGCATCCTGACGTACACTCGCCCACACTCGTTTGTTTTTGAGGGTTGGACGGGCTGGCGGTGGTTTGTCTTCTCCAATGATATTTTGAGCACTGCGCTGATAACGCGGTGTGCT
>JAAURB010000084.1 GCA_012033335.1 Oscillatoriales cyanobacterium RM2_1_1 | reverse complement strand
TGGTTGTAAATTTAATTAATACGAAGAGGGAGGGGTCTTGGCTTGCAGGAAGGGGGCACTGCCCCCTTCAACCCCCTACATGTATCTTCTAATTAATTGTGCCTAGCTACTTATTTGTTGTAGCGATTCCTAATCACATGAGGTGAAGATTTGAGAGGTGGCGGCGCACCGCGCCGCCACCTCTTGTACTCCAGCAGCGTTGGAAACGCTGTATTACAGATTTTATTAGCAGCTATCAAGATATAAACAGGCTGCAATTGAATCATTATTTAGTATTTAATATCTATATCTAACCCGTTTTTAATAAGGCTGAATTCACCTTAAGCCATATCAAATCAATATTTTTTGATATAGTCTAGAGTATTTAAACAGCATAAGAAATCTCTCATAATCGTTTAGTTTTTATCCAGATAAATCCCAGAATATTTTAAATACTTTTCCGGATATTTTCCCGAATGTCTGTAGAAGGGAGTGATTGTTGAAATTCTTCAATAAGCGCCAACCTTATTACAGGCTCCATCATGCAAAATCATTCAGCATTTCCTCCACTTCGTCTGAAGAAATATGATGCATTAGATCGAACTTTAGGTGTGGTTCAGGAGCGAATTCAGCCGACCCAGCTATTAATTATCAACCAGTTTTATCCACCAGATTTTGCAGCAACTGGTCAATTAATTGCAGAACTTGCCGTTCAACTACAGCGAGCTGGGATGCAGGTTCAAGTTTTTACAGGTCAGCCTGGCTATGCCTTCCAGGAAGAATCTGCTCCTCAAAAAGAAGTTCTTCATGGAGTTTTAGTTCGACGCACTCGGGCTGCCCACCTCTGGTCAAATCGGATTCGGGGCAAGGCTTTGAATGGCTTTTTCTTCTGCTTTAGAACAGCTATTCGCCTGCTTAGAAGCGTAAATCGGACTCAAGTTCTATTGATTACTACTGCGCCGCCTTACTTGCCGATTGTCGGATACCTGGCCAATCTTTGTTTTGGTCAGCGCTATGCTTGCTTACTCTACGACCTGTATCCGGATGTGGCAGTTGAGCTTGAGGTTGTGTCCGAGAGGCATCCCTTGGTCAAAATTTGGGATTGGTTAAATTGTCAAGTCTGGCAGCGAGCCGATTCGATTATTGTCCTCAGTTCAACCATGAAAGATAGAATCCTGGCTAAGTGTCCTACCATTGAAGGTAAAATCTCTGTGATCCACAATTGGGCTGATCCGGATCTAATCAAACCAATCAGTAAGAAAAAGAACTGGTTTGCCAAAAAGCATGGTCTGGTCAACAAATTTACAGTGCTTTACTCCGGGAACATGGGACGTTGTCATGATATGGATACCATCATGGCAGCCGCCGCAGAACTTCGAGATGAACCAGTAAAATTTGTCTTTATTGGTGGGGGAGCAAAACGAGAATTTTGCGTCAATAAAGTGAAAGAATTGGAATTAGATAATTGTCTGTTTCTAGAGTATCAAGAAAAAGCTGATTTGCCTTATTCCCTAACCGCTTGTGACCTTTCGTTGGTCAGTGTCAGTACTGGAATGGAAGGGTTAGTTGCCCCCAGCAAACTCTATGGAATTCTGGCGGCGGGTCGGCCTGTAGCAGCCATCTGTGAGTCCCATTCTTATCTACGACCCTTAATCCAGGATGCCCAATGCGGTGTCACCTTTGAGAATGGTGAGAGTAGCCAATTGGCTCAATTTATTCGTGCCATGATTGCTGATCCTGGAATGGTTAAGGCCATGGGAGACTCCGGACGACGTTATCTAGAAGCCAGATTAACCCCTGAGAAAATTGCCCAGCAGTATTACGCAGTTCTGGACAAGGTTTAGGATAGAGAGCAGATTGACTTGAAAATTCTTTAGGGAAGTTTGGCTATTGTTTTAGTAGTTTTTTTCAAGGATTTTGGGTGGAGGATTGTTCAAGCTGATCTAGAATAAAGTCCAGGCAAATTCTAGGTTCTGTGATGGGTTACGATGGAATCTAGAGAATTTTGCTAGCTTTGTGGTTCTTCCAACTGAAATATCAGATAGTTCGCAGTTTTTTATCGGGTGCGCCGTCTGGGCTTATCAGGATTGGGTCGGTGAATTTTATCCCGTTGGAAGTCGCCCTACTGATTTTCTCAAGATCTACAGCCAACGTTTGACAGCCGTCGAAGGGAATACCACGTTTTATTCAATCCCCAACCTCGCAACCATTAATCGATGGGTTGAGCAAACTCCACCGGGTTTTAAATTTTGCCTCAAACTTCCCAAAGCAATTACCCACACAGGTTTACTAGCCCCAAATATTCCTCAGGCGTTGAGTTTTTTAGCTCAGATGCAACCGTTAGGAGAGCGTCTAGGGCCCATGTTTGCCCAGCTTCCCCCCCAGTATGCTCCAGTCAATCTGATGGATTTACAAATGTTTCTGGAAGCTTGGCCCCATAATCAGGCTGCCTTAGCCCTTGAGGTACGACATTTGAGTTGGTTTCAGGAGCCTTATAGCAGTCAACTCAATAAGCTCCTAGAACAATTTTCGGTAGGACGAGTTTTACTGGATTCTCGACCAATTTATTTGGATCCTGCCACAGAAATACTAATTAATTTGGATCGGAAAAAGCCCAATCTTCCGGTTCCTTTTTGTCTGACTGCTCCCTTTACTTTGATTCGGTTTATTTCCCATCCTGATGCGGCAATAAATCAGATATTCTGGCAGGAATGGAGTCTGAAAATCAGTCAGTGGCTAAGTCGGGGGATTCAAATTTATTTCTTTGTTCACTGTCCATTAGAAGAGCGATCGCCTGCTAATGTTCGCCATTTTCAGCATGAATTAGCAGCCCAAAAAGTTCCTGTTCCTCCCCTGCCCTGGGATCAAATTAAACCAGAACCAATCCAGTTGAGTTTATGGGAATAAGTGTATGGTGAACTTGCGACTATTGTCCGCAAGGTTTCACCTCAAATCCTGAATTATTCTCCACCTGAACATGGCAAGAATACTCAATCTTACCGTTGTTATTGCCCTGATTGTTTCGAATTAGGTTGTTTGTGCCCCCCTGACCTGCTCTGGCAACAATATTACCATCAACTTTATTATTGATAATTTCAACCTTGTTCATGGAGTAAGGGCGATTATTTGTATCAGCTAGCACTAGAATATCAGCATTAGTTAATTGATTATCTAAAATTTTAACGACTTCAATATCCTGAACTTTGTAGAGTCCAATATAGCCATTACCCTGATTATTTTTCAGGGTTATATTCTTAACTGTTGTTCCCCCACAACATTCTTGAATTAAAATACCTTCCCCGTCCACACTGAGATATCCCGTATCTCCGATCCGATGGCGATAAACTTCATACTGATTGCCTGTAATTTTGACATCCCAGCCTGACCAATCAATAGCCCGATTTTCCAAAGTAACAGCCCCCGTTGCTGCTTTTGTCCCCGTTGGATCAACCCACCATTGTTTATTGGGTTCATCTTTAATCTGATTATTTTGAATGACTAAACCCTGACCGGATGCTTGAATAGCAACCCGCATCGTATGGTAAACCCAGTTATCTCGAATGCTAATTCCCTGCCGAAATAATCCTGGTTCTGTTTGGGGAGTGGCCGCCAGTTTAAATCCGGTTCCCTGCTTGCTGCGATTGACTACAATACCATAATGATTGCCGTAGTGAAAAACTGCTTTTTCACCATTTTTATAGGTAATCGTTGATTTCTTATCTGCGCTTTTAAGCTGATAGCCAGGTTGCTCAAAGTTATCGGTAATCTGATCGTTCAGACGATTATTAGCAATCAATATATTTTTCAGGGCAGTCACCTCAATATTAGCCGCAAATCGATAGCTGTAGCGTTGCCAGGGAGCTTGAAAATTCAGATCGGGTACTTTTGGATCGGGCATTGCAACATTGTTACTTCGTACCCCAAACACGACAATATTTTGATTTTGGCTGGTATCAACATTGTCTGAAAATGAAATGGCTGCCCGATTAATATCTAGATTGACTAACCCAATATTACTATCTGTGACGGGGTTTTGGGTTGTGATTTTTTTGAATGCAGTAGCATTTGGTGTGCCAGAACCGGAGGTTTGAGCTGCATATTTTGGGAAAACAAATTGAGTACCCGGGCGATAGTTTGGGGACTTGGCTGATTGAACCGACGGAGTTTCACCCCGAATTACCACGCTATTTTTGAGGGCAATACTATCAGTAAATTCATAGGTTCCCGCCGGGAAATAAATCACTCCACCCCCTGAATTAGCCGCAGCGTCTACGGCTAAATTAAACCGGGCATTCCAATCTGACCCTGAGAAATCGTTGATATTATAAACACAGTTCCATCGAATAGCGTCCGTCCAATCAGGGGCGGCTTTATTATCGTCAGTCCTGATGGCATTCTCCTGAGGCCCGCCGGTCTTACTACCACAACTCGATGATCTTCCTGGTTGCACTGATGCTTGAGCACTGGAGACTTGAGCACTGGAAATAGGAAGCGATCGCCCTTGTGGAGGGTTTAACAGTTCCTGGAGCGCATATCCGGCGACGATCAAACTTCCTAAGATCAAAACCACTAAGGGTAAAATTTTAAGCAGTATTTTAAACCGTTTGTTCCGGTGGTGAGAGCCATAAAATCGGGCAAATTTACGCAACATCTGGTTTGAAAATTAAAACTAATAAGACGTTAATTAATCAGACGTTAACTCATAAAAACTAACTCAAAACCAACTTAAAACCAGCCTAAAATCAATCTAATCATCAATCAAAAGCATCAGTAAAGTTTTGCCAGATTTGATCAATCAACCCTCGAAGTTGGACATGGGCAGAGGAATCATCAGTGATTTTTGCAGCATCCGAATTCAGTTGGGCTAACCAGGGAATGACTTCGGTATCCAAGGTTGGCTGAAACAATTCGATGGGCCAGATCAAATCTGGGCTGTGATGCAAGTTATAAAAGGCGGGATTGGGCTGATCTAAATCGCCAGAAAACTTTAGTAGGAGCAAAGGTCTGACCCAGCAAATCTGGCGCTCTGTCACCACTTGAATGACTTCTGCATATAAACAGAACTCGCCATGTTTCAAGTCAACGATTTGACCGGGCTGGAAGGAAGCATTCAGATCCATACTGCTAGATCCATACGGGGTCAACGGTTCCCTATCAGGCTGACAATTCACAATCTTTTTCCCATTATCCCCGATATAGCTATGGTCATAGCCGTTCGAACGGGAATATTTTGCCGTTGGGCCCGGAATATTTGGTGGAAATGTGGAGCGTCTCGATGAATATGTCTCAAAACATAGCTCAAGGAACACCAACCAAATCAGATGAAAATCTTGTGGGGCAGGCATCTGAATGGCTGGGAAACGGGATTACCTCAAAAATGCTGCCTTTTGAGCCAGGGTTTGCAGGGATTGACCCAGATCCGTGGTTAAATTCTTAGCCCCTCGTTTGACCGAGCCTTGACAATAGTCTCTCACCTGGAGCGAAGAACCAATCCTGACTCTGACCTGAGACCCCATACAGGGGATAGCCGGTTCATATTGAATAGCCATCGGCACAATCTGAACCCCAGTTGAGTCGCCGATTGATTCAGCTTGCAAAGCTAGGCGAGCCAGTCCTGGCTTGAGTCGATGAACTTGTTTTCCCCGAAAAATATTGCCTTCAGGAAACACCACCATGGTTTCACCCTGCTGTAAAATGTTGAGACTCTGGCGAAATGTTGCCGTCGTCAATCGCTTTTGGTTCACGGCAAATCCCCCCATGCGACGAATGAACCAACCCTGCAAACCCTGCATTTCATCCACAGTCACCATGTAACGCAGATCTCTACCGGTTGCATAGCGACCTGCGGCATAGGGAACAATTAAAGCATCCCAACGAGAACGATGGGTTGGAGCAAGGATCACAGGGCCCGTCTTGGGTATATTTTCCTGACCTGAAACCTCAATCCGACTGAAATAAGTGGGCAAAATTATACCAGAGACCAATGGATAAACTGCGGAGATCAGCCGAGGAGAAACCTCTGATTTTTGATCTGCAAGCGTCTCAGGCAAAGCCAATCCAACAACCGATTTGATTGAATGGTCTTCGGAGGAGATGGGTAGTAAAGGAGCTTGGGGAGAATTGAGGGTGACCATAGCAGTTTGATGGATGGCTCAGGGTTATACTTATTGCCTTTAAGGTAAAATTTTTAGCGAGTCCTGTCTGGTAATCAAGGACACTTCCCATACTGTCAGTCCGTTCACATGACACCTCCATTTGTGTCACGCTTTCACCTGCTCAGTCTGGATTGGTAGATAAAGCTTATTCTATTTAGTATAGGCTTACTGTAGGGATTTTCAATCCTATGAAAAATTATCGCCGCTGAGTGAACCAGGTTTGTAATTGCTGACGACAGGCAGACTCTAAAATTCCCCCCAAAACGGTTAAGCGATGAAAGGAAAATGGGCTATCGGGAATATTAGCAACTGTGCGGATTGTGCCAGTTTTGGGATCGTCTGCCCCATAAACCAAAAGTTGTAATCGAGCCTGGATAATTGCCCCAGAACACATCGGACAGGGCTCCAAGGTTACGTAGAGACTGCAACCATTCAGATGCCAGTTCCCTAAAGCCTGACCAGCCTGCCGCAGGGCCAGAATTTCAGCATGGGCAGTCGGATCACAATCCCGTTCCCGACGATTTTCCCCCGTGGCCAAGCACCGACCCTGAGCATCAACAATAACAGCTCCCACTGGAACTTCCCCTGCGGCTCCAGCCCGATCAGCCAGTTCTAGAGCCTGACCCATCCAATGACAATGGGCCCCATAGTCATTCACCGAGACCATTGGCCTAAATCGCTCCTACCCTAAATCTGTCTCTCCCAAGACTCGAAACTTGATATCGTTGATCCCTAAATCTCCAGCGGAGAGAGCGCATGGAATATCTGTTCCCGCCTCAAACACCTCTTCAAAATAGCTCCCCAGACGACATTCAATGTGATACCAGGCCAACGCCATAAAGTAGCGCTGCGTCCAATCCCGGAAGACCGCCGACTCATCGTCTGCGCTCGATTCTAACGGCATCCATCCCAAACCCGGTAGATAAAACTGCAACCAGACATGGTTAAAGTCGGGGGATAACAACATTGACCGGGCCCCCGGTTGGAGTTTATAGGCGGGAACTTTGTAATTGCCGCACTCCCGAGCCGGAATTTGATTTAGCCGCAACAGGGACAAAAACACATTTAGGTATTCTCCACAGGATCCTCTCCCCTGGCGCAAAACCTCAGCAGTGCCCTGATGTTTGGCATCCATTTCATAGGTCAATGCTTGATAGATATAATCTCGAATGGCCTTGACTTTGACTAGGGGATGATTGTTTTCAGCGGCGCTCAAGGATGCTACTGCCTCCCGGGCGGCTCGAATTACCGTCGGATGATCCATATCCAGACCCGGAGCATTTTCTAAATATCTGGCATGGGCTTGCAGTTCCGATTCTGAAATTTCTGGTAAAGGATTGATAGAGGTCAAATAACGAATACTGGCTGTTTTGATCGTAGCTTTCCAACCTAATAGACGGCGTTCAGTTTTCAGGTCAATCTCAGGAATTGAAAATACTGCAACGGGACGGTTTTCCTCCGTAGGAATTGTTTCAATTTTCATCTCAAAGCTGCCGATGGGTTCCACTGCAATCAATTGCTGTCGGGGAGTATTCATCGGCAGGGAAATTTTCCACTCGAGATTCTCCACGGTGGCATGGCGATCGCAGATTTCCGGCAAGGCATGGAGCTTCTCCACGTAGTACATTTCAATCAGAAAAGGATTGGATAATACGGCCTCTTTTTCGGGATTATGTTTGAAGATCAAAGGATAGATAAAATTGTCAGCCACGGGGGTTCTGATGTTGAGCTTGAACTCACTATCTCCCGTATCATATATCTCAAAACTGGGTCTGGAATAGGCGACATAGAGCTTTCCAACACCGTCCCCATCCTGGACAACCGTAATCCCAGTCGGATTTTCAAATGGGGTGAGAATTTCATGGATAATTTGTTGGGTGTTCAGATTCAGGACATAAATAGTTTGTTCCTTGGCATCCGCAATGAACAAATTTCCCTGGAAATAGCAGAGATCATCAATACCTACTCCTGGGGATTTTACCAGGGTTTCAACGGTTTTGGTGGGGCGATCGCAGGCCAAAATACTTTGATTTTCAGTGGCCAGATAAATCGTGTCAGGAGTAACGGCAATGCCAACCAAGTCGCTACAGTTAGGAATATTTAAAAATAGTTCGGGCTTGAGGTGCGGGTTAAAATGACCCTTAAGATCACCTGTAAATTGACTGTAGACAGCCCTATAAATATTATTCTGATCAATCGAATATAAATTGCCCTCTGAATAACAAATTCCATTGACTTTAGCATAGTCGTCAACGTCATACTCTAGCCCAAAACCTTCTGTCTGGGTTTCCAGATCGATTTCAGTTAAAAGTCCTCGGCTATAGTCACAGGCTAGAATTCGCTGTTGAGAAATCCCAGTAATGCCTGATAGATTTTCAAAAAATAGCGGACGATAGGGCTTCATCCACGCTAATAGTTCCAAATGATTACTTTCCATCAATCTTAAGATCCTGGATGCACTGAATGGCTCTTTTAGATTCCTCTCAAAGTAGTATAGACTGACCTCAGCCCATGCACTCAGCAAACTTCCAGAAAAGTTCGACATAATCTAGGAAAGATGAACCCAACTTAATAGCTCCCAATGAACACGATAGATTACCTGCGAATTAGCTTGATTGACCGGTGCAATTTTCGATGCAACTACTGTATGCCTGAGGGCACGGAACTCGACTATATCCTGCATCAGGATCTGTTGACCTTTGAAGAACTGATGATATTGCTGAAGCAGGTGTTGATTCCGGTTGGGTTCACGCGGTTTCGTCTGACGGGGGGGGAGCCGCTGTTGAGGCCGGGAATAGTTGATCTGGTTCGGGGGATTACTGCACTGCCGGAAACCCAGGATCTAGCCTTAACGACAAATGCCTTTTTGCTGGCCAATCTGGCGGAGGATCTCTATGCAGCGGGACTCAGGCGGATTAATATTAGCCTGGATTCTCTCCATCCTGGAACCTTTAACCAGATTATTGGGAACCGGGGACGGGATCGATGGCAGCAGGTCTGGGGAGGGATTCAAGTGGCCCATGCTGTGGGTTTTGATCCCCTGAAGCTCAATGTTGTGGTGATTCCTGGGGTGAATGATCACGAAATTTTGGATCTAGCCGCCTTGACCCTGGAACGGTGCTGGCACATCCGATTTATTGAATTTATGCCCATTGGCAATGGTGAACTGTTTGACCATCAGGGTTGGATCCCTTCGGAGGAGTTGAGAGAAAAAATTCGAGCCCGGTGGGGCTTGATTGAAGCTAACGTCAAAGGAAATGGCCCCGCCGATGTCTTTCAAATCCCAGGGGCCCAGGGCACCTTAGGATTTATCAGCCAGATGTCAGAATGCTTTTGCGATCGCTGTAATCGCATGAGGCTCTCCGCCGACGGTTGGTTGCGCCCCTGCTTACTCAATGAGGAGGGTCAAATTAACCTGAAGATGGCGCTTCGCCAGGGAGTACCGACTGAGATGCTCCGCCATTGGGTGCAAGATCTGATTAATCTCAAACCTGAAATCAACTTCAAGCAGCGGGAAAGTGGCACCCTGACTGGCAAGTATGGCCGTACCATGTCCCAAATCGGCGGTTAAAAGCAGCTTCCGGCCATTAAATTCTGCAATTGAATGACCGGAAGCTGCGATCAGATTTGATGGCAAGGTTTCCAAACAGTAAAAGTAAAACAGTAAAAATTAAAACAGTAAAAAAAGCTCAACCTAGTTTGGATCAGGGCTGGATCACCCAGCCCCCAATTCAAATTATAATGACCGACTTTAGATTCAAGAACCTTGGCCTGGGCAAAGATTCAGGTCGGAACCGATTGGTGAAAATTAATTAGCCCGTTAACTAAGCCTGAGTTTAAACCTGAGTGAACCATGATGTAAGCCCCCTCCCAAAAACCCTCAAAAAACTCTAGGCTTGACGGGAGTAAAACTCAACGACTAACAGTTCATTGATTTGCAGGGCAACCCATTCACGCTCAATTACCCCATTCACTTTTGCAGTGAGCTTATCTTTGTCCAACTCTAAGTGACTCGGCACATTGGCCAGACCTGGATATTGCAGATTTGCCTTAATCATCTCGCGGGACTTCTCGCGATCGCGAACACTAATCACTTCCCCGGGTTTGCACTGATAACTGGCGACACTAACGACTTTTCCGTTGACAGTGACATGGCCATGATTCACCAATTGACGAGCAGCCGGGATCGTGGGAGCCATTCCCAAACGGAAAACCGTATTGTCCAACCGCATTTCTAAAAGTTGCAGGAGAACCTGACCCGTAGACCCGGTAGATCGACGAGATTTTTTGACGTAGCGCAACAGTTGCCGTTCAGACAGACCATAGTTGAACCGTAACTTTTGCTTTTCTTCTAGACGGATTGCATATTCAGAACGTTTGCGACGAGCCTGACCATGCTGACCAGGTGGATAAGCCCGTCTCGCCACCTTACGGGTCAAGCCAGGCAGATCTCCTAATCGACGAACAACCCTCAATCGAGGGCCTCTATATCGAGACATTGAATTTCCTCTTCCCAGAAATTTAGCACTAAATTCTCATTATAAATGCTACCAACGGCAATATCAATAATTTCGTAGACCGATTTGCCGCCTTGAACGCATACATCCTTTTTCTGCAAAGCCCAGGGCAGAAAACTGTTAGCAGATTTAACTGAAACAGTTCACTGCCCAGATAGTTTGGGGCTCGTCCTCAAATGGCTAACCCTGAAGCTAAACCTTCAGAACTGATTCAAAACCCCTAGTAGAGGGCTTCTTCTTGATGGGTCTCAATGGTGCAGTCAGAAGTTGGATAAGCAACACAAGTCAAAACATATCCCGCTTCAATCTGATCATCATCCAGGAAGGACTGATCAGATTGATCAACTGTACCGCTGACCATCTTGCCTGCACAGGTAGAGCAAGCGCCAGCACGACAGGAGTAAGGCAGGTCAAGTCCCGCTTCCTCAGCAGCATCTAGAATATAAGTATCTTCAGCGCATTCGATCTCTTTATCTCCATCGGGAGTCTTCAGGGTGATTTTGTAACTAGCCATGTAGTGTTCCTCTTTTTAAAATTGACAGGATTTTCGTCAAAAGCTTGACCATTCAGGACGATTACCTCCCTTTGGCTGTACTTTAGACTTTCTTCACCTTCTGATATTACGTGAAAAAACCAGCTTATCAACCCTTCAGTCGTCGGATTATGAATGATTTTTTTTATAACTTTTTCTAATTACATTCTGGTTACTTATACTTAAGAAAATAGGAGATCACGAGTGATTGTGCCCCTAGGAGTTGGAATTGTGGGAACGGGCTATGTTGCCAGGACAAGGGCAGAAGTCTTTCAACAGGATGAGCGATCGCATTTAATTGCTCTGTCAGGGAGCGATCCAGGGCGAACCACCCAGCTCTGTGACTCCCTCGGAATTGAGTCAGTCCCATCCTGGCAAGGGCTGGTGCAGCGAGAAGACCTGGATTTAGTGGTGGTGGCTACGGTGAATTGTGATCATTCCAGGATTACAAAGGCAGCCCTGGAAGCGGGGAAGCATGTGATTGTCGAGTATCCCCTGGCTTTGGAGGTGTCAGAAGCGGAGGAATTGATTGCCCTGGCCCAGCAACAGCAACGACTCCTCCATGTCGAACATATTGAGCTTTTAGGGGGGTTGCACCAGGGGATCAAACAGGCTCTCCCTCAAATTGGTCAGGCATTTTACGGCGAATATTCCACCATTAATCCTAAACATCCCGCCCCGCAAAAATGGACTTATCAGCAGTCCAGGTTTGGTTTTCCGCTGATGGGAGCCCTGTCCCGGTTGCATCGATGGATTGATCTGTTTGGTCAGGTAATCCGGGTCAATTGCCAGAGTCGGTTCTGGTTTCCTGGCCCGGCAAAACAGCCTGATCTGTCAGGGGATCTTTACCGAGCCTGCCTTTGTCAGGCCCAGTTGGAGTTTCAATCCGGACTTGTGGCCCAGATTCTCTATGGCAAGGGAGAAACATTCTGGCACCCTGAAAATCGGTTTGTGGTGCAGGGGGAAGTCGGAACTTTAGTGTTTACCCCCCAAGAGGGTCAGTTGATTACCCCATCAGGCAGCCAAACCCTGGAAGTCCAGTCTCGCCGGGGCATCTTTCTAAAGGATACTCAGATGGTATTGAGTCATTTATTGGATCAGAGCCCCCTCTATATCACGGCGGCAGATAGCCTCTACACCCTGAAGGTAGCGGAGGCAGCCAGACAATCTGCCAGTTTGAATCAGCCTGTTGTCTTAACAGGACAACTAAAGTGATGGCTCCTGTGATCGTCCTTGGTAGAATGATTGCTATAGCAACTTTCCCTAGGGTTTGAGGCGGGGGAGCTACCGTGGGCCTGAATAGAAAAATGCTATCTGTAACTTAAATATTAGTTTGAAAACTCGCTGTGACAGACCCAACCCAATCCTATAAAAATACCGTTAACCTGCCCCAGACCAAATTCGATATGCGGGCCAATGCCACCCGGCGGGAACCAGAAATTCAGAGGTTCTGGGCAGAACAGCAAATCTACGAGCGGTTGTCACGGGAAAACCCTGGAGAAATTTTTATTCTCCATGATGGCCCACCCTACGCCAACGGGGATCTGCATGTGGGTCATGCCTTGAACAAAATCTTGAAGGATATTATCAATCGCTATCAGATGCTTCAGGGACGAAAGGTTCGCTATGTCCCCGGTTGGGACTGTCACGGCTTACCAATTGAACTGAAAGTTCTGCAAAATCTGAAGCAATCCGAACGGCAAAATTTGACTCCCCTGGACTTACGTCACAAGGCCAAAACCTTTGCCCTGGAAGCCGTAGACAAGCAACGGCAATCCTTCAAGCGCTATGGGATTTGGGGAGATTGGGATCATCCTTACATGACCCTGCAACCGGAGTATGAAGCGGCTCAGATTGGGGTATTTGGCCAGATGTTCTTGAAGGGCTACATCTACCGGGGATTAAAGCCCGTCCATTGGAGTCCCAGCTCTAAAACGGCTCTGGCTGAGGCTGAGCTGGAATACCCAGAGGATCACGTGTCCCCCAGTATTTATGCCGCGTTTGCGATCGCGAATTTGCCTGAGCCGTTACAGGAAATTCTCAGCCCCTTCGTGCCCCACCTAGGGGTAGGGATCTGGACAACGACTCCCTGGACAATTCCGGGAAATTTAGCCGTAGCGTTGAACCCAGGGTTGGACTATGCGGTAGTTGAGACCCAAGCTCCTGAACCTCAAACTCTTGACCCTCAAACCCCTGAACCTCAATTACATATAGCACCCGAACCGCCCTTCAAGTACTTAATTGTCGCTCAAGATCTGGTCGAGAAACTGTCAGCCACCTTTGGCTATCCCTTAACCATTCGCGCTACGGTCAAGGGCCAAGACCTAGAACACACCACCTATAAACACCCCCTGTTTGACCGGGAAAGCCCCATTGTGATTGGGGGGGACTATGTCACCACGGAGTCCGGCACGGGCCTGGTGCATACGGCTCCCGGTCATGGTCAAGAGGACTTTATTGTTGGGCAGCGCTATGGTTTGCCTGTATTATGCCCAGTGGATGAAAATGGCAACTTTACAGCGGATGCCGGGAAGTTTGCCGGACTCAATGTCCTCAAAGAGGCCAACGATGCCATTATCGCCGCCCTGCAAACCGCAGGGTCTCTGATTAAAAAAGAACCCTATCCCCACAAATATCCCTACGATTGGCGCACCAAAAAACCCACCATTTTCCGAGCCACTGAGCAGTGGTTCGCTTCCGTTGAGGGATTCCGGGAAGCGGCCTTGAAGTCGATTCAACAGGTGCAATGGATTCCGCCTCAAGGGGAAAATCGGATTACCCCGATGGTGGCCGAACGTTCAGATTGGTGCATTTCCCGTCAACGCAGTTGGGGCGTACCCATTCCGGTGTTTTATGACGAAGCCACCCACGAACCTTTGTTAAATGCGGAAACCATCCATCATGTGCAGCAAATCTTTGCCCAAAAGGGGTCTGATGCCTGGTGGGAACTGGAGGTGACAGAATTACTCCCAGAATCCTATCGGAATAATGGTCACACCTACCGCAAGGGCATGGACACCATGGATGTGTGGTTTGACTCCGGTTCCTCCTGGGCTGCTGTCGCGGAGCAACGAGAGGAATTGCGCTATCCTGCGGACGTATACCTGGAAGGATCGGATCAACACCGGGGTTGGTTTCAGTCCAGTTTGCTGACCAGTATTGCCTGCCATGGTCATGCCCCTTATCGCAAGGTTCTAACCCATGGATTTACCCTGGATGAAAAGGGTCAGAAAATGAGTAAATCTCTGGGGAATGCCATTGATCCGACAGTGATTATTGAAGGGGGCAATGCCAAACTCAAGGATCTAGTCAGCGGTAAGGAAAAAACCGAAAAATTCTCCCCCTATGGTGTGGATATTCTGAGGCTCTGGGTCGCGTCAGTGGACTACACGTCCGACTTCCCGATGAGCAAAAGTATTCTGGATCAACTCACCGATATTCGAGGAAAAATTCGCAATACGGCCCGGTATTTATTGGGAAATTTGCATGACTTTGATCCACAAAATCATGCCGTTTCCTATGAACAGTTGCCAGACTTGGATAAATATATGCTGCATCGAATGACGGAAGTCTTCACAGAGATTACTGATGCCTTTGAAACCTATCAATTTTTCCGCTTTTTCCAGACCTTGCAAAATTTCTGTGTGATTGATCTGTCCAGTTTCTATCTAGATATTGCCAAAGATCGGCTCTATATCAGCGCGGTCAATGACTTCCGACGACGCAGTTGTCAAACCGTCATGCAGTTGGCGTTGGAAAACTTGACTAGGGCCATGGCTCCGGTGCTGTGCCACACGGCAGAGGATATCTGGCAGAATTTACCCTATCCCACTCCCTATGTTTCTGTGTTTCAAGCGGGATGGGTGCAACTAGATAGTCAATGGCACCAACCACAACTGGCGCAATTCTGGCAAAAGCTCCGGGCTATTCGCACTGAGGTCAATGCTGTCCTGGAAAAAGCCCGTCAGAATAAAATGATTGGGGCTTCCCTGGAGGCAAAGGTCTTGCTTTATCTTGAAGATGAACGGTTACGCCAACAGCTTGCCCGATTGAATCCACTGATTCCAAATCTGAAGCAACAACTGGCTCACAATCACGGTCAAAGCGGGGTAGATGAGTTGCGCTATTTATTCATTGCTTCCCAGGTTGAGCTATTAGAAACTCCTGAGCCATTGCAGGGATTAGATTACAGTTCTACCTCAGAAAGTTTGGGGGTGGGAGTGGTCAAAGCTGCAGGTGAAAAATGCGATCGCTGCTGGAATTATTCTGTTCATCTGGGTGAGTCTGCTGATCATCCGGCCCTCTGTGAACGATGTGTACCAGTGGTTTGTGGTTTGTAATTTAAACTTGTAACTCATTCATGAGTTGGGCTTGATTTTCCATCTAACCCGCCAGGGATTCAACACTTTAACTATTAATTAACCGTAGGGCTGCAGAAACTTGAGCCACCAATTCCATAATAGTCTAGTGATTTTGGCGGCTATGACAAATAATATCAAGTCCTTTGGAGTGAAAACAACGTCATTGAGGCCAGAATCTTCAGATAGCAAGGATTTTAGCTGATTGACGACCTGGGTTTAATTAGGGTAATCAAGCGGATTTGATATAAGATATTTTGTCCAGGAACCTGATTAAGTTCTTTGAAGCAGTCGGCTTTCTTAGCCAGACTGTAAATTATGAGCGATAATGGTTATCATTTCTAAATACAGTGAGCATCTAAATTATGGTTAACTCATCAACAGTAGATTCAGTGCCTGTGACCCTGCTCACAGGATATTTGGGCGCAGGCAAAACAACTCTGCTCAACCGCATCCTCACCCATGAACACGGCAAAAAAGTCGCAGTCATCGTCAATGAATTTGGTGACGTGGGCATTGATCACCAACTGGTGATCGACGCGGATGAAGAAATCTTTGAGATGAATAATGGCTGCATCTGTTGCACCGTGCGAGGCGACCTGATTCGGATCATTGGCAACCTGATGAAGCGGCGTGATAAGTTTGATCATCTGGTGATTGAAACCACTGGACTGGCTGATCCAGCTCCGGTGATTCAGACTTTCTTTATGGATGAGGATGTGCAGACCCAGACGAATCTGGATTCAGTAGTGACAGTCGTGGATGCCAAACACATCTGGCAGCACTGGGAGGCAGAAGAGGCCCAGGAACAGATTGCCTTTGCCGATGTAGTGTTGCTCAACAAAATTGATTTGGTTACGCCCGAGGAGCTAGATGAATTGGAGCGGCGGATTCGGAGCATGAATGCCCTTGCCAAAATCTATCGCACCCGCAACGCTGAGCTTGAGATGGAGGTGCTCTTAGGTATCGGTGCGTTTGACCTGAATCGGGCGCTAGAAATTGACCCAGAGTTCTTAAACGAAACGGCCCATGACCATGATGAAACCGTCGGGTCTGTAGCGATTGTCGAATCCGGTGAACTAGATGGCAGCAAGCTCAACGAGTGGCTTGGCAAGCTGCTGCGAACTCAGGGGCCGGACATTTTTCGGATGAAAGGAATTTTGACGATCTCAGGCGAAGATCAGCGCTTCGTATTCCAGGGCGTGCATATGCTGTTTGATGGCAAAGCTGACCGCCCTTGGAAATCCAATGAAGAACGCAAAAACGAATTGGTATTTATCGGTCGCAACCTGAACGAAGCTCAATTACGAGAGGATTTCCGGGCATGTCTGGTTTAAAGGCAAGCGGTTTGAAGACAAAGCAGTGGGGTGAATTCGATCTTCACTGGCAAGGAATGCTGGCGGATTATGTGACGGCGATCGCTTGGTCGCCCGATGGCAAAACGCTGGCAGCGATTTCTGCTGCGGGGGAAGTGGTGCTCTATCAAGCAGGAGCATGGCAAAAATATCTGTACAGGCGAGTAGCGGAGACTCGGTTGACTGCCTCGCCTTCTCCCATAACGGACAAATTTTGGCGGTAGGCGGACAAAACGGACAGGTGAAAATCTGGCGGGTGCAGTCAGATCTGCCAGAATGGATTGCTACAGTTGGGAACACATCTGCTTGGGTCAATTGTCTGTCGTGGAGTCCCACCCAAACTCTACTGGCATTTAGCCTGGGAAAATACGTCCAGGTCTGGGACGCTGCATCGGGTGAGATTGCCACCACCTTGAATTTCGACACCTCTTCCGCTCTGGATCTGACCTGGCATCCAGACGGGCGGCGGCTAAGCGTGAGCGGTTATCAAGGCGTAAAAATCTGGACGGCGGATGATTGGGATGATGATCCGTATTTGATGGCAATTCCTTCGGCGAGTGTGGCGATCGCCTGGTCACCCGATGGGAAATATATGGCCTCTGGAAACCTCGATCATACCCTCACCGTGTGGGAGTGGGACTATCCTCATCCCTGGGTCATGAGCGGCTTTCCCGGTAAAATTCGCCAACTTGCCTGGTCAAATATGCTAACCAAAGCAGGTGTATCGTTGCTAGCCTCATCGAGTGCTGAAGGCATTGTCGTTTGGGAGAAACAGGAGGACAAAGCGTTGGGTTGGGCAGGTCGCGTTTTAGCAGGTCATAAACAAACAGTACAGTCTATTGAGTTTCAACCGAATAGCCTTTTACTAGCTTCGGCAGCGGCAGACGGTTGGGTCTGTTTGTGGCAAAAGGCAAAACGCCAGACTCAAGTTTGTAATGGCGCACCCAGCGGCTTTTCCTGTCTATCCTGGCATCCCGAAGGCAACCAACTTGCATCTGGGGGACACAACGGCGAACTAGTGGTTTGGTCAAAGGTGGGACGGGGACAGGGCTTTGGATAACATTAGGTCAATCATGGCATGATAGGCTAAACGGTTGCCTCATCTAAATGCTCCATCACGGCCTGGTAAAAATCCAGAACATGGTGATCTTGCAACTGATAGAAGACATGCCGTCCCTGTTTGCGAAAATTGACCAAGCGAATGGCCCGGAGTGTTCGCAACTGATGGGATACGGCTGATTCGTTCATTTCCAGGGCGATCGCCAGATCCCCCACACACATTTCCTGATTCGCCAGCACCGAAAGAATTCGCAACCGATTCGTATCGGCTAGAAAGCCAAGAAACTCTGACATGCGTTGCGCTTTCTCAACGGTTAATATCTCGGTTTGGCAAGAGTTAACAGCGTCAGAATGATCAGGATGGGAAGCTTCACACTGAAGACTTTCCCCATCCTCAAGGGGATCGATCATAGCTTTTTCAGCTTGATTGTCTAGCATCGATAAACCGTAGGAAGCCGGATCTAGGCGTTGCAGCCACAGCCTGCGTGTCCACAGCCCTGACCCCCAGGATGACCGTTAGCACAGGCTTCGCCACAATAGGGCTTGTTGTCTTTCATCACAGCATCAGCTAGCGAAACTACACATAAACAAGATTCACAAGCACATTTCATCTGAGTTACAGTGGCCATAAGGTTGACTCCTTTTAGATCTATGAATAGCTTAACACATGAATAGGCATTCATATATAAAGTGGTTTCAAGTCCCAGGAACAATCAGCCGCTAATTCCAACAGGTTGCGGCTGCCTAGGATACACCCAGACGGAGCAGCTTCTGCAAGGTCGTTTACCTGGTTTTTAGGAAAACTGGTTTTACCCGGCGATCGCTTTTTTTCTGTTGGATCTGCCGTCAACCTGAGCGATCGCTTTTAATCGTGGCGTTTGAGGAAGTTGAGTCGATTCTTCAAGGGGGTTGATGGCTCTAGCTGAGGGGATCGAGCCAAAATTCCCTGAGATGGACTGAATAGCAATGCCAGCAAAAATAAACTGGAGGACACCAGCACGATCGCGGGCCCCGAGGGCAAGTTGTAATAATAGCTGAGGTAGACACCAGAGACACTGGAGATCGCGCCCAACATGGCTCCCACTATCATCATTTGATGCAGTTCTTTAACCAGCAAATAGGCTGTTAATGCTGGCCCGACCAGGAGAGAAATCACCAAAATCACCCCCACCGCCTGCATACTGACAATGATCGTGAGGGTGATGGCTGCCATAAAGCCAAAGTAAATAGCGTTAATCGGCAAGCCAATCGCCTGTGCCCCCGTCTTGTCAAAGGTGTAAAACAGTAGCTCCTTATAAAAGAGCTTAACTGTCAGCAAAATCAAACCTGCAATCACCAGGGTGCGCTGAATGTCCTGGGGGGTGACTCCCAAGACATCGCCAAACAGAAAACTATCTAGATCCAGCTTGTTCTTCAGCACGGTAATCAGCGTCACACCCAGGGCAAAAAAAGTTGAAAAGGTTAGGGCCATCGCGGCATCAACCTTGACGCGGGATTGAGAGCGAATCCAGGCAATCAAGAATGCGCCTAGAATGCCAGAGGCAAATGCGCCAATCAAAATATCAATCCCCAAAAAGAACGAGATGGACAACCCTGGTAAAACGCAGTGAGCGATCACATCTCCCAGCAGCGCCATACGCTGCACGATCAAATAGCTCCCTACCACCGGACAGAGAATACCGACCAGGATACCAATGGCGATCGCGTTTCGCATGAATTCGTAGTTGAGCGGTTCTAGCAGCAAGTTGAGCATAGGAAATAGAGAGTGGAGAATTTAACCAAAGAGAATTTCATAAGAGAATTTCATAAAAGCGAACTTAACAAAAGAATGTCGTTTCTAAATCCTGATGTAAAGAATTTCCCAGGTGGGTGCCATAGGCTTGATGCAGATTTTCGGGTGTCATCACCTGTTTCGGGGAACCATCGGCAATCAGGCATTGATTGAGTAAGAGCAATCGGTCGAGTTGATGAAGTGACTGTCCCCATTCATGGGTGCTCAGGAGGAGAATTTTGCTCTGCAATCGCAGCTCCTCAAACACTTCCAGCATCACTGCTTCGGTTTTTTTATCCACCCCCGTAAACGGTTCATCAAACAAGAACAGATCGGCCTGCTGCGCCAGAGCCCTCGCTAGAAACACCCGCTGCTGCTGTCCACCCGAAAGTTCACCAATGCGCGATCGCACAAGTTGAGCATCTCGACCCGCGCCAGTGCGGCTCTGACAGTTGCTTTTGCCGCCCGACCCGGACTGCGAAACCACCCCAAATGCCGAGTCCGCGCCATCATCACCACCTGCCAAACCGTAATCGGGTAATCCCAATCAATTTGCGATCGCTGGGGAATGTAGGCCACCCGCGCTAACTGCTGGTGCAGCGGACAGGTGCAGTAGCGAACCACCCCGCCCGCCGCCGGCACCAAGCCTAACAGGGCTTTGAGCAGCGTGCTCTTGCCCGCTCCGTTAGGGCCAATAATGCCCACGAGCTGTCCTGGGCTCACCTGAAAACTCACCGAATCCAGTCCGCATACGCCTCGATAATTGACAGCAAGCTGCTTAACCTCTAACATGAATATTCAGAATGAGAACGGTTATCATTATAAGGTATCATTCAGAAATTACGCAGCGATTTTAGAAATTAACCATTATGTCGATTCAGCGTCATCTTCAATATTCTCGAAACTGGGGCCGTCCGCTGTTCGCGCTTGTCGTTGGCCTCCTCAGCGCCTGCGCCCCATCCCCGCCAACTAGCCAAACTGACCCCGCAAGCTCTACCGATGTAAGCACCAATACCGCCGCCACCAGCACCAATCTGAAAGTGGTAGCCACCAGTAGCGTTCTCTGTGATTTAGTCGAGGCTGTGGCTGCTGAGACCATCGACCTGACCTGCCTGATCAAAGCCGGAGTTGATCCCCACGTTTATGAGCCAACTCCTGAAGACCGCAGGGCGATTGAAGATGCCCAGCTTGTGTTGTACTCTGGCTACGACTTTGAATCTGGCCTGATCAAGCTAATTCAAGCCGCCTCTAGCCCCGCCCCCAAAGTCGCGGTTGGTGAGGCAGCAGTGCCTGAACCCTTAATGGGCAAACATGATCATGGACACGGGGAAGAGCATGGAGACGAGCATGAAGGCGAAACCCAGGCCGAAGGCGATCTGGCTGAAACCGAAGAACCCGACCCGCATATCTGGCACGATGCTGAGAATGGGGTTCAGATGGTAAAGGTCATTCAAGGGAATCTGACACAAGCGGCTCCGGCCAACGCTGACCTCTACGCCCAAAATGCCCAAGCCCTGACCGCAGAATTAACTCAGATTGATAGCTGGATCCAGTCTCAAATTGACACCATTCCAACTGCTTCCCGCAAGCTGGTGACGACCCATGATGCCTTGAGCTATTATTCTGCTGCCTATGGTATTCCAGTTGAAGGGGCACTGCAGGGCATCAGCACCGAAGAGAAACCTACCGCCGCCCGGATCAAAGAACTGACTGATGACATTAAAGCCGACCAGGTGCCCACCATTTTTGCTGAAATTACTGAAAACACAAAGCTGCTAGAAACGGTTGCGCAAGAAGCCAATGTCAAAATTTCTGAGCAAGAACTGTTTGCGGATGGTCTGGGCGCAGCAGGCTCTCCAGGCGATACCTATCCCAAAATGCTGATTGCCAACACTAGGGCGATTGTCGAAGGATTGGGAGGTCAGTACACGGCCTTTCAGCCGAAGTAACGCCTCCATTTTCAGCGCGGACTAAACGCTCTATCCTCCATTCAGCAATCATCTCAGCTACCTTGTCACTCTTAAAGGTTCAACCGTTATGCCGCCTCAGGGGATCTGTGAGGGCATTGGAGTGATATTGCCGAAGTCAAACGTAAAGAGCTTGTGCATTCTACTGGAAATTTATGTTTGCTCTCACCAAGTCTCAACTCAGAAGCAAGCAACAATGGTTTTGGAGACAAAAAAGAAGCTTATAAGAAAGCTAATCTTATGTTGCTAAAAGATATTGTTTCTGATAACGGTGTTGAGCGCAGTGTGTGGGGTGAGAATGCAATTAACAATAGGAGAGAGGAGAGAGCATTTGATTGAGTTCGCTATAGATCAATAGAAGGATTTATAAAAGTAAAGTCGTGTAGAAATCATTGGCATTAAGTGGAGAGGCGCAGCATATCATCAGTGGCGACAGGGATTTGCTCGTATTGCATCCATTTCGTGATGTGCTGGTGATTACAGCAGACGAATTCTTGAAAATGATTGAGTCTGAGTAGTGACGGCAGCATAACAAGTCGCTGCACCCGACCGGATAAAAGCTATCTGCTGAGAGCCATAGGTTATCTGCGGCGGGTGAGCTTGGTCGTTAGACCGCCTCGTACTCTCAGCTGAAATTTTTCAACCAAGAGGTTCAATATGGATCAACCGGATTTAGGAGCTAGAACAGGCAATGGATGATGAAACTTTGTTCACCCTAATGGTGGAGTTGCACCGAGATGGGATGCGCCAAGGCCCAGGAAGTGACGAAGAAACCCTGCGGGCACTTGAACTGACCCGTCTTGATACATCAGCAACACTTCAGATAGCAGATGTAGGCTGCGGTACTGGTGCGTCAACGTTGGTTTTAGCAAGCAAACTTCGAAATTCACGAATTACTGCCGTAGACCTTTTTCCTGAATCTCTCGATATCTTGGAGACTGTAAATTAGTTTGTGTAAGTGATCAACATAGCCAATAATGAAGGAGATCACTATGACAACTCAACGCAAGATCAGCTTGAAAACCAACAACACAGTCAACCAGCTCATCGACGAACTGCTG
>JAAURB010000083.1 GCA_012033335.1 Oscillatoriales cyanobacterium RM2_1_1 | reverse complement strand
AAGTGCAGCAATGTATGCAGCCAAGGCACACTAATAGACCGAGGGCTTGACCTTCCTCCTCTTTCTCCTCTCTCTATGCAGTCTCTAGGGTTCATTAATAGATTTTTTGCTAAATTCTCTTTGAATGTTTGTTTTTATAAATAATTTTGAAGAGATTTAACAACTTTAATTAGGTTTTCAACCTAGGATTTTTACAATTTAATGCGGTGTAGGGCTATTTAGGTAGTTACAGTTTAGATCATTAGTTGGGGAATGAGGTTAGAGTTTTAAGCTATGGCTAAAGGTGTACGCATTATAATTACGCTTGAATGCACTGAATGTCGGACTAACTTTGAGAAGCGTTCTCGCGGTGTTTCTCGTTATACAACTACGAAGAATCGTCGTAATACTTCAGGACGTTTAGAACTCAAAAAGTTTTGTACTCATTGTAACAAGCATACAGCTCATAAGGAAACGAAATAGTTTTTTGTCTTTCTGTTTTTGATATTTTAAAAAGTCTGAGTTTAAAAGAGTTGAATTATGACTTATTTTCGTAGGCAAGTCTCCCCTGTTGATCCTAAAGATCCTATCGATTACAAAAACGTTGATCTGCTTCGTCGGTTTGTCACGGAACGAGGTAAAATATTGCCTAGAAGAATCACGGGTTTGACCTGTCAACAGCAGCGAGACCTCACGAGAGCAATTAAGCAGGCGAGGCTCTTAGCAATGATTCCTTTTGTTAATAAGGAAGGTTAAAGCTCTGATTGGTGGAAAAGGGTACTTTAATCGAGTTTAAGTTGGGAACGGAATGTCGCCTCGCTGTTGCTGAGCGACCTGAAGGTAAGAAGCATTGGATTGTCTTGGACGCACAGGGCAAGCATCATACTGTACATCCACGGCAGATTACCTACGAGGTTATGGGGGGGGTTTACCTGTATTCTGACATTTCTAATTTTTCTCAGAAGGTTCAGTCATACCTTGATCCATCTAGCTTGGAAGTTGCCTGGGAAATTTTAAGTGAGACAGGGGAAGCGGTAAGTCCTAAGGAGATGGCCCTTTTATTGTTTTCAGGTGTAGCTCCTCCTGAATGTTATGCAAGTCATGTGCTGCTCTCAAGTGATAAGCTTTATTTTAAGCAGAGAGGCGATCGCTATGAACCTCGTCCTACAGGTCAAGTTTCTGAGATCAAGCATCAGCTACAGGTTGAGCATCAAAAGCAGCAAGAAGCTCAAGAATTCTGGGAGCGGGTTCATCGTCGCTTAGAGGGCGAGTCTGTAGATTGGCAGAGCAGTGATTATCCTCGTCTAGAGTCCTTGGAGCGTTTTGCTTTAGATGGCGAAGAAGCTCCTCATATATCACTTGCATTAGATACTCTCGCTGCTCTTAATCGTCTTCAAACCTCTTACAACTCGCTACAACTCTTGATAGACTTGGGGAGATGGGGTAAGCATGAAAATTTATCCTTGAAACGTAGTCAGATTCCGATTGAGTTTTCGGCTCAGGTCATTGAGGTAGCACATCACCGCTTGAACTTTCAATCTACTAACATTAGCGAAAATCGCTTAGATCTAACCCATCTTAAGCTTTATACCATTGATGATGAGAGTACTCAGGAGATTGACGATGGTTTGAGTCTAGAATTTTTGGATGATAATCGTCAGCGCTTGTGGATTCATATTGCGGATCCGACTCATCTAATTAATCCAGGAGACCAGCTCGATTTAGAAGCTCGACGTCGGACAACGACGGTATATTTGCCAACGGGAATGATTCCGATGTTCCCTTCTGATCTAGCCACAGGGCCCATGAGCCTGGTTCAAGGCCAAGTCTGTAATGCATTGAGCTTTGCTGTCATTCTAGAAGAATCTGGTGCGATCGCAGAGTATAGCATCCATGCAAGCAAAGTTAAGCCAACTTATCGTTTGACCTACGACGATGTAGATGAAATGTTGCAGTTGGGGATTCAAGCTGAGCCCGAAGTTGAAAATATTGCCTTGTGGGCTAAGCGGCGTAAACAATGGCGAGATAGTCGGGGTGCGATTAGTATTTATATGCCGGAATCATCTGTAAAGGTTGATGAAGATGAAGTGACTATTACAGTTCTAGATGATTCTCCAGCCCGGCAACTGGTGGCTGAAATGATGATTCTGACAGGAGAAATTGCTGCACAATATGGCAAAGAGCATAACTTAGCACTTCCCTATCGCAGCCAACCTCAGCCCGATTTGCCCCCTCAGGAAGAGTTAATGAAATTGCCTGCAGGGGCTGTACGGGCCTGTATGATGAGGCGCTATATGCCCCGGAGTGAAGTTACCTTGACTCCGGCTCGACACGCC
Organism: Oscillatoriales cyanobacterium RM2_1_1; assembly: GCA_012033335.1. Taxonomy (GTDB): domain Bacteria; phylum Cyanobacteriota; class Cyanobacteriia; order Cyanobacteriales; family Microcoleaceae; genus JBHJGO01. The sequence goes on along the minus strand of JAAURB010000083.1, from coordinate 20,783 downwards.
AGCCTTGCCCTCGATAACTATACTCAGGTTACTTCTCCCATCCGACGTTATAGCGACCTATTGACTCATTTTCAAATTAAAGCTCATTTACGAGGAGAGGCATTGCCCTTCTCTCCTGAGCAAATGCAAGAAATAGTGATGTGTTTGGGAACAACCTTGAAAGAAGCAGCTAAGGTCGAACGGGAAACTAATCGCTATTGGAGCTTGGAATATCTCCGCCGTCAGGGAGATCATGTCTGGCAAGCCATGTTTTTACGATGGTGGCGGGAGGAAAGTAGTCTAGGCTTGATCTTACTAGAAGATTTGGCTCTGGAGCTGCAAATGCGCTTTCACCGCTCTATCCAACCGGGCGATCGCTTCCAGGTCAAAGTGGCTCATGTGGATCCACATCAAGATGTCATTCAACTTCAAGAAGTATTAGAAGTTAATTCAGATCTTAAACTTTAGCGCAGATTTGTCAATATTTAATCTAATCTACTGTTAACTTACTGCTGTTAACTCAATGCCAGACCAGAACTTTCGCCTCATACTCTGGCAAATCAATCAAAATATTATCGTCCCCTGATTCAAGATCATAATCTTGTGTCCATTCATGCCAGGTTCCATTGGCGGGAAAATGGGGAACTTGATACCCTGCCAGAAAATTACCTGACAAATTAGCAATAACTACTACTCTCGATCCTTCGTCATTCCAGCGAGTATATGCCAAAACTTTTGATTCATTGTCTTCATAGAAAAAATCAATATTCTCAGTATAAAGGGCATGATTCTCTTTACGAAGCCGGATTAAACCCGTATAGTGATGGAATAAACCCTGGTTAATGTCATTGTGTAGAAGAGTCCAATCAATTTTAGAAGATTCGAGTGCTTTAGGTTTGTACTCTCCAAATTCTTCGCCCATCCAGATCATCGGAATTCCAACAGCAGTCATCTGCAAAACTGCACCAAGCTGAATTCGCTTGAACGCTGCTTCATCAAAAATTTCCTGGTCGGCTAGATCTACAATCAATCGATTGTGATCATGATTGCCCAGGTAATTAACTATATTTGTGGCTCCCATGAAGCCTTGACGCTTACCATCTAGAACATTCTTTAGTTCCTCAAAATCAGACTTTTCATAGCATAAATACTCTTTGATTGTATGGTAAAAACTGTCATGCCAGCAGCCATCCATTGGCCCATCAAAGTTGGTGATACTTGGATCTTCAGGGACAAATTCTGCAACATTATAAAATGGTTTTTCTCCAGCTACATTCTTAGCTTCCTGAACGATCCAGTGCATGAAATCATAGTTACCAATCTGCCTAGCTGCGTCGTAACGAATCCCATCGATATGATATTCTTGAATCCAGAAACGAACTACATCGCCGGCAAATTTCCAGGAAGGTTTCAAATCTAGTTTTTCGTCATAATGCTCGTAATTAAACTCTGGGCCCCAATTAAATTCTGGGTCTTTCGGATCATGATGAAACCAGTAGTCATGATCAATCTGAGTCAAAGGACATTCTGATTCAGCATGGTTAAAAATGCCATCCATAAAGACTCTAATTCCTTGAGAATGGCATTGGTCAATTAATCGCTTTAAGCCCTCTGTTGACCCATAGCTTGACTCCGCAGCAAAAAAATAGCGTGGGTTGTAACCCCAACTATAATCTCCTGGATATTCCTTGATAGGCATCAATTCAATAGCATTAATTCCCAGTTCACATAAATAGTCCAGCTTTTCAATAACATGTCGATAGCTACCCCGAGGATGAGGATCATTTTCTCCACCCGAAAAATCATTGACATGAAGTTCATAAATTACCAATTCATGATCAGCGGGTAAGGGCTTGTCATCATGTTGCCAGACATAAGTATCAATAATTATCTGCCCATCCTTAATCCGAATCACCCCATTTTGGCTAGTATTATCAACGTCAGTAGCATAGGGGTCAGTAACTGTAACCCACTCATCGGGTTCTAAAAACCAACTTCTAGAACGAACTTTAAATTTATATTGATACTCTCCATCTTCGAGTTCAACTTCAGTGCGAAAGTAACCATGCTCATCTTTCTCCATTTGCAACTCTTCCCAGTTGGAGAAGCAGCCCATCAGTTTCACGTCCTGATTGTATGGAGCAAACAACTCAAATTTTACTGAACTCATGGATTGCACTCCTTTACAACTAAAATAGCCCTAGAAAACTTCTATAAATAACTCTATTGAGACCCTTGAAGAGGTCTGAAGCAGGTTTGATGCTCTGATTATATTGGAAGAGCAAATATAACATATCTATCTCAAGAGAGAGGTAGAGTCTCCCCTATTTAATGAAAGTTGGCTAAAAGATACTGTATTTATCTCGCCTCTAGTCTGTGTTATGAGATTATTAATGTTGGCAAAAGGTCATCTTTATTGTCTAGATGTGCTGCTTCAGATGTCTAACTTTCGGAGGAAGTAAATAATTACGAGTTACCGCTAACCTATGGATAAGAACTCAATTTAGTTTACTTTCGGAGTAGAAAAGATGGGCATTTTATCTTGGATCATTCTAGGGTTAATGGCTGGCGCGCTTGCAAAGCTAGTTTACCCAGGTCATCAAGGTGGTGGGATTTTTGCAACTATTGGTCTAGGAATTTTAGGTGCAGTATTAGGGGGTTGGCTAGGCCAGGTTTTTCTGGGGAGTAGTGGGGCTGCTGCAGCCTCGGTGGGAGCATTTTCAATTCCTAGCTTAATTTTTGCTGTCTTGGGTGCGATGCTACTGATTTTTATCTGGGGCATGGTAGTTAAGAGCGCTTAAGCTTTTGAGGTTGATCCTGCTAGATATGTAGTAATGCAGATACAACCCCTTGAATTTGATATCCATAAGGCAGAATATTATTCAATAGTCTGATCGGTGATCAAAATAAAGCAGAGCTATTTAGTAGCTCTGCTTTATTAGCTGTCATGAAATTCTAATCTAAGCTTTAAATCCCTGAATAGATTTCTTTTTGTTAAAACCATTTTTAGACTTCAGTTTGGACTCCGATTTGGATTTTGATGTGGTTTTTGATAGGCTGACTTGGGCAACGGCTTGTTCAAATAAATCATTGAGGTGTTTAGGAATACTAGCAATTTCAGGCAGGTCTGGCTTCAAGGGTTTATTAAATTCCTGCAGTATAGAATCTAAGTCCTGGTTTAAACTTAAATCTGGGCGATGGAGCGCTATTTGCAGGGCACGCTCTAACTGATCAGGATATTTTTCCCGAAGTCGATACCAGATAAAAGTATTAATTTTAGGATCTTTCAAGTATTTTAAGACTAGTTTTGTAGTGTCTATCTCTTCCTGTAATTTTTTGTTATTCAGAACGTCTACAAATTGAGAGTAGGACGGAACAAACATTTGACCCCAATGAGGATGGGAAAATACCGTCACTTTTTCTGCTCGCCTGATATCCTCAGGTAGCTCAACTTTTGGAGTGGTCATCGTAGACAATTTATCTTTCATGACCCTTTCAATTATTTTAGTATCTGCCCCTGCTTCGATTGCGGCAAGTTCAAACTCTACTTCGTCTGCACCCGCTTCATTAACCAATTCTTGCATAGATTTAGAGCTATCAATTCCGGCTGATTCGAGCTGCTGCTGAACCAGTTGGTTTTGTAATTCAGCAATTTTCTGATTGAGTTGATAACCTGGCAAGGCAACCTGGTCACTGCCAAAAAAGTCAACAAAGTTTTGATCATAATAAGCTACTGATTTCCAAGCTTGTTCTAGCAACTCGGGAGCATCTCCGTACAAAGAATTTTTATACTTTTTTTGAAACTCTCCAATTGCAACGGCAAGCTTGGGTTTGCTGAGCTTACCTTTGGGAATACAAGCTCCAGAAAGCATCCAGGTTTTCGCATCTAACGGAGCAATTCGCGTTAGTAAAATTTCTCCTGGCTGCCAACGTTTTACCTCTATTTCTGAAACCTCTGCTGTCAAGAAAACACTGTATTCTTTGTCTGTTAGCCAGTTTTTCAGGTCTAATCTGGGAACTTCTATTTGTAGAATTTCGAATAGTCCGGTAAAAGTTTTCTCCCAACTTTTGATCAGACTTTTCTCTTCAACTTCGAGATCTGAATAGTCCTGGAGAAAAATTGCTAATGGTATCTCTCCTCCTACCTCTCCTTCAACTAAAAATGTATCAACAACTAAGTTTTGATATCGCAAATCACGATGCTCATGTTCTCCATGTTGGGCTGCATATCGCTCCAATGCAATGGCTAAATCCCCCTCTGCATCGTATAGAAAGTCAATCAACTTTTGCTTCAATTCAATTGCTTTTGTCAGCATAGCTGAACCTGATGAATTTTATCTCAATTTGTTAACCTTATCAAATCCCTTAAGTTTCAACCTCTGCCTATGGATAGAACTGGTTCGGAGTTGCGGCCCAAATCTAACATGAACACAAAAGCTGTAATATGGGCTCCCAAAGGAGGCAGTTTGATCATGCCTGAAAACTGTTCAAACAGTTATCGGAATCAAAGAGTCTAGATTCTTCGGGACTTCGTTTAGGAGGTTGAGAGTGGTGCAAAAAGGCTTGTTTGATTGTTGTCACAATTTTAATGGCAATTTCAACTGTGTTATTCGAGAAGAGACCCCGCCGATTGGGTTAATTCGGATGTCTTTACAGGAAATTAAAGAACAAGCTGTTCAACTCAGCACGAGCGATCGCCTAGAGTTAATCAGTGACTCAGGGAACCCATGAGGCAATGCAGCCTGATGAGTCCTGGGGGGCTCTGGAGTAAACAGTTGCAGTTGTTTCTAGGAGTCCACGAACGGAAACTGAAGTTCTTCAGCCCTGAAGGTGAGTTGGTTCCGACTCTAGAAGAAGCGGCCAAAGCTGAGCAGCAATTTAAAATTAAACGTCATGAGAAAGAAGCCAAGCAGGAACATAATGAAAAAAAGCCAGATCAGATTGAAGATGCCTAAAGATTTAACTGATTTGCACAGGCCAAACCCACCTCTACAAACTCATCCGGCGGTTCCTGGGTTTTACTGGACTCAGCATAGATCTTGAGAAACTGATCCAGGGTGAATCTCGCCTGAAATTGATCCAGAACGCAAGTACAAAGATTGGTAGCCTGCTGTGGCGTGAAACCTTCCCCCGTAGACTGTTGCACACAGAGCTTTTTGTAGGCTTCCTTAATTTCTGTCGGATAGGGTGGAATATCAGGTTTCTGGGCCAGGGGCCGCTCAGCCGTGGCAATGGGCCATTGACTAAAACTGGCAAATAACAGAACCAGAGCCGTCAGGCTAAAGACTGAAGAGTTTAAGACAGGTATTTTCATGGGTTAAATCAACACGCTAAGCTGAAATTTAAGCGGTTTGCAATTTAATCTGCGATCCAATCTGTGATTTAATGCTTCCCCATTCTCCCATAAGTCTCCTCCATGAACTTTCTTACCAAAACGGTTCAGCAAATTAATCAGAAAGTTAATCAGAAAGTTAGATGGCTCTCCAGAAAATACCAGCAATATCAAAAATTTCTCTACGCTAGCCTGGGGATAATCTTGGCTTTCCTCCTAGCGGGATTGCTGCATCAAGTCTGGATATTGAGACTCTCAGCCCAGCAACCAGTGGACTTATTTCTGGTATTGGGGGGCAGCATCAAACGGGAAATTTATGTATCTGAGCTGGCCAACAAATTCCCCCAGACGAGAATTTTAATCTCTACCGGATCAGATGATCCCTGCATTAGTCAGCTATTTCGCCGCATCCAGGCTCCCTTGGATCAAGTCTGGTTGGAGAAGTGCGCTGATTCCACCTTTGGTAACTTTTTCTTTACCCAACCGCTCCTGAGCCGATGGAATGTTCGCCATGTCAAGCTGATCACCTCTACCAATCATCTTCCCAGGGCTCTCTGGCTAGCCAGAATCATCCTCGGAGCCCATGGCATTTGGGTCGAACCGGAACTAGTGGCGGAAACTGGAGTGCCCGGAAATCAAGAATCCCCGATCAAAACAATGGTGGATGTCACCCGAGCCCTAGTGTGGGCTGGGGTCAGTCAACGGATTCAACCCCGATGTCAAGACGTAATCCAGCTCCCCCAAGTAGACTTGAAAGCCTGGTGCAGTGAGGGATTTGGCTGCGAACATCAGGGCAAGATCAATGTCGAGTCTCTCTGTCGGCAAGGATGGACTGAATTCGGGACTGAGCGCAAATTCATCCCAGATTAGCGGTAGGATAACCCTCTAGATTGCCATAGTCAGGAACCCGAACCTGGAGTTTGGGGTCAAATTTCAGGTCGAAAGGGTGTAAATCCTCCGGATTGGACTGGAACGTTGAAACCCTAGTCCCTGACCCCCAATATTGACCATTCATCTCTTGAAAATTAAAAATCCATGGAAGAATTAGTACAACTTCAAGGCTTTGCAACCGTTATCCTGGTTGTGAACGGACTGCCAATTAGCTTAGAACTCAATGGTACAGGGGCCCCGATCACCGCTGGGAATTTTGTTGATTTGGTGGAGCGGGACTTTTATGATGGGATTACTTTTCATCGGGTTGTCCTGGAACCCACACCCTTTGTGGCCCAAGCAGGAGATCCCAACAGCAGAGATCCAAATTTCCCCCCGGATCAATTGGGCAGCGCCGGATTCATTGATCCAGCCACCGGCCAGGAACGGACTATTCCCCTGGAAATTTTGCCCCAGGGGGCGACGGAACCGATTATCGGTCAAACCTTTGCTGAAGCCGGAGTGACTGTTCCCCCAGTCTTACAAAACCAACGGGGAACCATTGCCATGGCCCGAACCGACGATCCTAACTCCGCCTCCTCTCAATTTTTCATCAATCTGACGGATTCTGATTTCCTCGACGGGCGATTTGCCGTGTTTGGTCAGGTGGTGAATGGTGTGGGAGTCAATAGTCAAGCGGTGGTGGATCAAATTGCCCAGGGCGATCGCATCATCGACGCGGAAGTAGTAGATGGCATTGTAGCAACTCGCAGTTCCCAGGTGGTGACCGATCCGTTCCTACTCAATACGTTTGTCAACCTGGTCAACAAGTTTTCCCTACCCCTGCAATTCTTTACAACCCGGAATCTTGATGCGGATAACGTGGTAACGATTCCCCCTGAAATTGCGATTCAGGCCACTCGTGGGGTATTAACGGGGGGTGGCAATGATCTGGTTACGGGGTCGGTGGAAAATGATGTGATCAACGGCAATCAGGGCAACGATACCATCACCGGAAATGTCGGCAATGACTATATTTTTGGTGGCCAGGACAATGACTCCCTGAGTGGCAGCGCCGGGAACGATATTCTCAACGGCAACCGGGGCAATGATGTGATTTTTGGCGGCACCAATGGTGATTACATTCGGGGGGGCCAAGGCAATGACAACTTGAATGGCAATGCTGGCAATGACTTAATTATTGGGGATTTGGGTACGGATACCCTGACGGGGGAAGCGGGGGCCGATACCTTTTTGCTGCGGGTGGATGAGGCGGCGGGGGTTCGAGATCCTAATCTAGCCGACCGGATTGTCGATCTGAATCTGAGCCAGGGCGATCGCCTCGGGATTGTGGGCTCAATCAGTCTCAGTAGCCTGAGATTCAACGCGGTGTCTGGAGGAACCTCAATTCAACTGGCCAATGGAGACATTCTAGGTCAGGTGCTCAATGTTCAGCCGGGTCAAGTCCAGACTGCCGTTTTCATCGCCCCTGCCGATGATCTAGGTCTGACCATTGGCTAGGCCATTACTCTGAAAGCTTTGTGGAGTCTGTAGTGCAAGCCTCTGGCTTGCTTGGGCAAAGCCGCCCGCTCCACATGAGTTCTGTGACCTAACTCGCATCGATTCTGCGGTAACGGGCCTGGATTTCCATATAAATTCCATAAGCGATCATTCCCAGAGCAATCAGCAACAGCAAAACCTTGCCAAGGGGCTGCCGGGCCACGGTCTGGAACAGTTCATCCATACCCTTCACCTGTTCAGGGTCAAATTGGTAGGCCGCCTGAATTAGAAAAAACCCCAACAACACGTAAACAATACCCCGAGCAACGATTCCGGCGCGGCAGACCTGCACAACCAGGTTGGTCTGGTTTTGATCGAGCTCCTGTAAATTCAAAGATTTACGAAACTTGATTTTCCAGGCCCGGTAAATTCGGTAAAATCCAACCCCAACAATCACCGCTCCTACTGTCCCAGCTAACCACTGGCCAAAGGGCTGAGATAGCAATTGGGCTGTCCAGTCTTCTCGGCTATCTCCATCACCATTGCCTCCGAAATTCAGAACCAGTTTGGTCGCTTCAAATGCCAATCCTGCATAAATCAAACCGCTGAGAATATAACCGGCCCGGGTAGCCAGACCTTTAAAATCATTGCCTTTGTGATCTGGATCTTTAACTGCCTGCACCCAGCGCCAGAGAGCGTAACCCAATAGACCAATGGCAATTAAAATTAGCAGAAACCTTCCGTAGGGTTGCTCTGCAATGGTACGTAGGGCCCCAGATGATCCTGTTGTTTTGCCGCCTGCATTAAAAGCCACTAAAACAGCTAACATTCCAATCAGAATATAAACCACTCCCTTCGTTGCATATCCAAATCGCGCCAATCGCTCTATCCACATGATAAATCCCCCAAGTTAAATCATTAATTGTTAAAAGGTGGTCGGTTAAGTTAATAGAAAATAACTAGGCATGGAGCCAAAAGTAAACATAGCTTGAATTACTAAAATGCCGATTAATCCGTTATAGAGATATTGATTAGTTTTGGCTACTCACTCAATAAAATTAAAACTTGAATTAAAGTCTATTAAATATTCTATCCTTGATAGAATTAGCACCAATAAGTCAAAGAGTAAAATCAGGGATTTAAAAATTTGACTCATAAAGTTTGATTCATAAAGTTCACCAGGGTTGTTCACTAATATTGGTGAACTATTTCCATTTTTTTATCAATTTTTCCATTTAACTCTCAATGCTAGCGTTATCTAAATCGATGAACTATACTCTTGCACAGAAATCCTTCGGATACGAACCTCGCCCAATCTTAATTTTAATTTAAATTAATTGTGCCCCTACTTAAGCTATATATTTTTAAACTGTGTGATCATCATAGATGAACTTGATACCGGCTCAATCCCACTAAAGACAGATTGAAAAATCATGCTTTAGCTGGATAGAAATCTGATCAATTTTGATCATTCATCTTCAATAGGCAGATGGTTATAATTAGTTATTGTTGTAATTAATTATCAAATGGAAGGGGCACTGCCCCCTTCACCTCCAGATCAATCTTCTAATTAATTTAACTACGTCAAGCTACTCACTTGAATCAAGAGTGGTTAAAAACTCAGGAACGCTAAGGTTATCAATCTACTCTTGATTTGCTATTAATCTGCTAGAGAAATAGCCCAAACTCCCTTTATCCCTGCCCAATTTAAATGATTCCAATGATTTCCTAGAGCAAATTATCAGAAATTATGCCCTGGTAAGCGGCTTCCAAGGCAGTCTGGGCGATCGCCAAATCCTCTTCTCCCGTACGCCAGTTACTCAAAGCCGCCCGAAAACAAAATTGCCCTTGATAATAACCCGGGGAAAGGAACACTTTGCCAGTCTGATTAATCCTGGACAGGAGAGCCTGGTTGAGGCGATTCACCGTGACCTGATCGCCAGTAAATTGACCCGCAAACAAGACAACATTCAAATGGGCGGGCAGGAGCAAGTGATAATGGGCTGAAATGGCTATCCAATCCGCCAATTGACGGGCCAATCCACAGCAGGATTCCACCATTGCTTGAACTCCCTCTGATCCATAAGCCATGAGGGAGAACCAGATCGGCAACCCCCGAAACCGTTGGGAATTTTCAATCCCCCGATTCATTAAACTGGGTAGGGTATCTTCCGTATTAAGGTAGGCGGCCCCGACAGCAAAGGTCTCCTCTAACAAGTCTCGGTGCCGGGTCAAAGCCACCCCACAGTCATAGGGAACATTGAGCCACTTGTGACAATCCACGGTGATGGAATCGGCCAGTTCTGCCCCCTGGGTCAGGTGTCTATATCGGGAGCTACACCGGGCGAATAGTCCAAACGCCCCGTCTAGATGATGCCAGGCATGATGAATTTGGCAGAGGCGGGCGATCGCCTGAAAATCATCAAAAGCAGTTGTGGTTACTGTTCCAGCGCTACTGATCACAATTTTGATCGGGGCTGAACTGGCCTTGAGCTGCAACTCTAGATCCTCGATGTCCATGGCTTCTCCCTCCTGACCATTGGCATCGGGCAATCCTCGCACCTTTGTCCAATGGCGTTGGCCAAACCCTAAAATTCCTTGAGCCTTGAGCTGGCTGGCGTGGGGTGTAGTCGCAAACAGGGCAAATTGATCAAGATCGGTCAGACCATCCCGGGCAATATTTTGTCCTAGCTTGTGCCCTCCCCATTGGCGGGCTGTGGCCAGATTAACCAAATTGGCGGCGGTGGCCCCTGTAGTTAAGCTACCTGCAAACTGATCCACAGGTAAATCAAACAACTGTTTCAGTAAATCCAGGGTGGCCAATTCCAGGGCTGTGGCGATAGAATCCCCCGGAACCATCAGGTTCTGATCCGTTGCAGTGACCAGCCAGTCCCCCACTAGAGCCGCTGGAGTCGTTCCACCGGTGACAAAGCCCCAGTACCGCCCCCCAGCACTAGCGGATAACCCAGGTAAAATTTCCCGCTGAAACTTTTCTAAGGTTTGGGCTGTTCCCCATCCCATTGCAGCCAGGGTTTCAGGCAGTGTCTTAGGCAATTGAGATAAACCCAATTGGGCTACAGGGCTGACTGACAAGCTGTTCCAGTAATCTAGAGCAACTTGGGTAGCCCGATTCAAGAATTGGGGGAGTTCAGTCAATTCAGTCTTCGGGAGATGGGCCATGAGTTGAAGGGGTTAGCTGAAGTTAGGTAGACAAAATGCACTTGACTCTCTACATTACTAGTCTTTAGAATTACTCGACAGATCTGGATAGACAATTTCCATCGGCAGCCCAATTTGATCCCGTTCGGGCTGGTCGGGCAGGGTTTTCAAAGCAGGATAAAAGGTAGCCCCTACCGCACAGGCTAGAGCATCTACAATATCGTCAACTGCCAGATCTTTGCGGCGATATCGGGATTGGGCTTCGGTCACAATAGTTCGAGCATTCTGACAATAATGGGAGAGGATTTCTAAACGTTCTTCTATGCCGGTCTCGGTTTTTTTACGACTGTTGACAACGGTTTGATGATTTAATGCCCAGAAACAGATTTCTGGATGACATTCTCGAATGATTCCAGGCGCTAGACTTGACTGTAACCACTCATCTACTTCTCGAATCTTAGCCACAATATTCCAGCTTTGTTTAGATAGCTTTCGCCCCGAACAGCGGTCATTTTCCGCGCTAGCCTGGGGATAATTATCAATGTTTAAAACAGAGCGAACTGGAGCAGGAAAGATGGTGGAACTTCGTTTACCGAGAATTTTTCTGGCTGCTAAATCACACAATCTTTCCTGGGAATCAATATCACGAAATCCGATGGGAATATCCACCAGGATTTGCTGAGAGTGTATTAGAAAAGGTGCAATTTCTCTAAAGTTCTTCAGAATACCCAATTGATAATCCTGATCTGGGCTAAAACCAATATAAAACCAACCGGAACGGCATCCGTCTATGCCCATATATTGAACGGTTTGGAGGGGTTCTCTCTGAGAAAGTTCAAGAGGAGGTTGATCGCCGATTTTGAAGGGAGAAATTAAATCTTCCTTTGATGTTCCAGGTAATGCTTTAGTCATTCTTGATGAGGCTAAACACCAGAAAACTTGTAGTATTGTCAGGTGCTGAACCGATCAGAATTAAGCTCTGACCGCCATCGGGCAACCGTGGCCCCAAGGTCATTCCGGTGAGTTCGGCTGGCAAACCTTTTAAGCCCCCAAAATTCTCGGCAAAATCGAATAACAATTGCTTGCGTAAGGGCTGAATGCTGCCCAGATTACCTCGCAAATATTCGACTCTAGAAATATCGGTGGCATCCCCGGTGAATACCTGATAGATCTGGGCGGAGGTGGGCGATCGCTCCAAACTCAAGAAACTCCCACTTGTTTTGAGGGCAACCATACCCACTAGTTGACAGTTCAGTTCTAGGGGATAGAGGGTTTCGGACACTAGAAAGGATGCCCGATCTGCGATCACGTAATGTAGCAACCGCAATCGTGGAGGAAAATCCGGATCAACATCTTGCATTAAGGGGGCGGCTGTAATGGCAAACAACCGGAATGGATCAAACCCTCCCGGACTAAAGCCATCAGGGGCAATGGTCAGGGATTTGAATCCCAGATCGGGTTGAATGCCTTGGATCGATGAATTGAGTGATTGGTCTGCTTCCCGTTCGGGGCCATAGCCCGGGGGAACCGGAACCAGATTGCGAAAGGCTCCGGTGGTCAGGTCAAATTCGCCAATAAACGGCATGGTTTGATCCCCTTGAATCTCTTCAGTGGCGATAAAAATAGAATCCCGAGGCGAGAACGTAATGCTTTCAGGGCGAGTCAAATCGGAAGATAAAGCCTCCCCGGACAGATTGGTCAAGGGGATCGCCGCCTCAAGGTTGAATGGATTGGGTTTAAGTGAATCAGATTTGAGTGAATCAGAGTTAAATGAATCAGAGTTAAGCGATTGTGAGCGAGCGGGTTCGAGTTGAGTAGATGCTTGGGGTTCCAGGGGTTTGACGGGGTTGAAGTCAAACTTCAGCCGATAGAACTGAACGGAGGGTTCTCCTGATTGGTGCTGAGATACCCCGTAGAAATGCTGACCTGGGAGGGTTGAAGCGCTATAGCCAGGAATTTCGTAGGTTAAGTCAGAGAGGCTGAGGTCAGCGGTAGTCAGGGCGGCTGGGGGTAAAGTGGTTGCCCCCCAAAAGTTTAGGGTCAAATCTGAAAACATCCGTTCTTCCGCCGTGACTTGAGGAATGGTACAAGCTGTAATTGCTGTGATCAATGTCAAGCCGAGCATAACTGGAGCTAAATTTCTGGCTAGACGGACGGCGAAACGGACAGCCAGACAGACGACCCAATAACAGTTCAAAGTCAGCCTATTCAGACTATTCCACTGTAAATTTATCCAGCGTTTCTGATGCTGTTGGAGTATGGCAGTGGGGAATATACCGCGCCCCCCATGCTCAAATCCGTACCTGACGCGATTGAAAATCGTTGTAGCAAAATTCATCGTAGTTCTCCTATGCTTCTGGCTCTCCTGAACATTGCTCCGGTCAAAAGCCAGACCCGAATATCAGACATTATCTGACGATTCAGTCTGCATAACAAACCTGATCTTTTCCTATTAACCCAATAAGACACCTGATAAGACAGCTAATACAGCCTTGCTCCTGCTACTGGAGTAAGGCAGTTGGGGACGCACTGCCCCACCAACTCCAAATCCTGACTTCACGGGATTGAAAATTACTGTAGGGTACCCAATCCCATGTCGGGTAAGCCCCCGATCGAAACCAGATTCACTCCATTCATCCAGTTCCCTGCAAATGCCTGATTCTAAGGATGTGTCATGAAGAAAATCTATGCTTTGTCCGAAAAACTCAATCTTTATGAGGAAAAAGTCGAGTTTCTGTTTAAGCCGGATCAGGGCAGGATTGAGCAGATTCTCGAGGTACTTTCACTCCGGGATGAGATTGAAGTTTTACTACTCGATGACCCCATAGAACTGGACACGTTCAGACGATTGAAGCAAATTGATGAGCAGTTTAAGGGGTTTGAAAATGAATTTTCCAACAACGAAGTCGCCAATGAGATTAAAGAATTATGTCAGGTAAAAAAACCTCCTGAACATTACTGGTGGTGGTGGAATTTAAGAGTACAGGTGCATCCTAGTGATCGGCTTGATCCCCTATGGAATATATTAGCGCTCACCTGCTCAGGGTTTTCCTTTGCCATGATCGCCCGAATTATTCCGTTGTTGATTCAGGTGAATCCGTTGCTGGGTTCACTGCAAACTGGACTGACTTTTCTGATTGGTAAAAGTCTTTTAGACAAACACCCTGGAGACATTTTAAATGGTCTATCCCAAAGAATTGCCCGGTTCTTTGGATCGGATAAATCTTTTCATGCTGAACTCAAGTTAATCCTGTCAATCATGACAGTTTTAGCGGTTTCTGGGATTGATCGAGCTATCCTTCCAGCCCAAGCCAATCAGTTTATTCAGGAGGGGCTGAACCATTCCAAAAATGGTGATCTGCTACTTGCATTGCGGAAATATAAGCAAGCTCAAATCCTCAATCCAGACGCTCCAAACTTACAAGTAAGCTTGGGTTATTTATATGAACGACTGGGAAATCTTGCCCAGGCTCGAGCTTTTTATGAGCAGGCCATTGAACAGGAAGATTGCCCTGAAACTTATAACAATTTGGGTCGATTGCTAGTTTTGGCAGGGGATTATCCAGGGGCAAATAATGTTCTCAACCAGGCTCAAAAGCTAGCGGAAAAGCCTGAAATGCTGAAAAACTGCAAGCGTAGTGCGGGTTCTCTAGAGTATGAAGTGTCTAAAAATTTGGGCTGGCTGCGGTTGGAAAACAAGGATCTGCTCAAAGCAAAAAAACACCTGGAACAAGCGATCGCAATCAATCCAGAGGAAGGTTCTGCCTATTGCTTGATGGCGCAGGTACTCGAACAACAAGCTCAGACACAGCCCCATGAAAAAGCTGATAATGTTGCAGCAAATCAAACCATTCTGAATCACTGGCAAAAGTGTGAAACTTATACAGCTGGAAAAATCTGGCCGGAGGAAGCAGAATGGAACGGTATTGCCGCTCAACGGCTTCGGATTTGAAACCTTTTCTCAGGAACAACAAACTTAATAATTCAGTCAATAATTCTAGTTAGAAGGTAAATATAGCAATCACAAATGATTGATGAGGCCCCTTCTTGGGAACGAAGTCTCCAAATCCCTCCATAAAATTTTTTACGCATGAGATAGGATTGCTAAGTAGCTTGACACAATTAATCAGAAGATTGATACGGGGGGTGAAGGGGGCAGTGCCCCAGACCCCCTGCCATTTAACAATTAATCACAACCACCTGCTTACAACGAATCGTATTCACTTGAAATCCTTGATTCTAGTCTATACCTGAGATTGTTATTGAGAGAATCTGGCCCTGACGCACTGCATGAAAATTATAGTTTTCAACCTGAATAGGGTTGGGGAAAATCCCGTTTAAGCAATCATTGCCTAATTCCTGTACCTCCTAGGACTGAAAATCGCTATAAATCACTATTAATAACCGATGAAAAACTGTAAAAACTATAAAAATTCTCAGGAGAAATTTAAAATGTTTTGGACGTTCATCCGTTATGGATCTCTGACTCCATTGATTGTGTTGACGATTCTAAGTTGCGAATTTTCTTTAAAAACTCAAATTACTCCAACTTCAGCTCTGGCTCAGGAAAATACCCGGGTTGTAGGAATTAAGAATAAAGCTTACGTTCTGAGGCAGGGCGATCAGACAAAAGAACAGCTCAAGCAGGGGACTGAGCTTGCTGATGGGGACAAAGTCATTCGACCCCGGAATGCTGAAGTGGTGATTCTATGTGGAAATGGAGTGCGTTGGTATGTTGAATCTGGAGAACACCAGGTAGGGGAAAACTGCTCCAAAGCTCCCCGAACTGGAGTTGAACCCCGTTAATTGATCGATAATCATCCAGGCTAGCCCATGGGGCAAAATGCCTGCTTCACCTGATGATTCAAATCAGATTGCTGAATCAGTCCCCAATCAGGGTAAAGGCTGACCCCAGATCGCACGGAACCATGAAGACAATTCAATCCAAGTCAATCCAGGGTTGTTGAATAGAGTGCTTGTACCGGATCACCCTCATGGAAAAGTAATTCCCCCGCCTCCAGGGTTCGCAAGCTCATTCTAGTCTGCAGTTTGTGGGGCAAGTCCTCGATGCTAAGGCGCTTAGTCATACAACGGCTAGAAAACCAAACGCGAAGACCCCTTCGATTGCCCGCATCTCCAAGAACAGGGTGATTATGTCAGGTTTTTCTGGATATAAATACAGTGCCGCACACCCTGGGAAATAGGAGTAGAACCGCTAATCACCTGCTCAATCGTGCCATGGAATGGCTCAACAGCCTCAGTCAATTCTGCTGCTTCTGCTGATGTCCATTGTCCCCGATAGAGAACGGCATATCCCCCGGGCTGCAGGAACGGTAGAGTATACTGGGCGCAGGTCGGGGCAGTCGATACGGCCCGAACCAGGGCCAGATGATAACCAGCAGAATGTTTAGATCTGGTGTTGATGGCCTCGGCCCGACCGGTAATGAGGTTGATCCCTGTCAACCCCAACTGCGGTACTAAGGTGTCTAAAAATGCTATCTTCTTGCGGACACTGTCTAACAACGTGATCGACCGGTGGGGCAGGGCAATGGCCACGGGCAAACCAGGAAATCCTGCCCCTGTACCAATGTCAATAATCTGAATAGGGTTAACGTTGTCGTGATTGAGGGTTGGGTTGATTGTTACGGGAGATGCTGCGGCAGGTTGGGGCTGTCCATTTAATCCGTCAGTGAACTTGTCAGTGAATCTGTCAGTGAACCCATCAGAAGATCGATTCAACCAGGGACAAATTCCCCAGAGAGAATCCCATAAATGCTTCTCCCAAAATGCCTCAGGTTGGGTAATCCGGGTGAGATTGAGCTTTTGATTGCCGAGTAAAATTCCCTGATATAGGGCTTGAAATTGTTGCTGTTGCACCCTGGAAGGTTGCCAGCATAAAGTGTCCTGCCAGAGCTGGGAATATTCCGGCAGGATCGGCGGCTGGGAATTTGACATGACTTTCTCTCTAAGCCTCTACAGGCGATCGCGGTCTTGTTAGTCTGAAAGTTCAAGCTGAAAGTTCAAGTCCAGAACTAGAATTAAACACCAACCCTGGCCATGGGGAAGATTCAGAATTACTTCAAGACTCAATCGGCTTTTGAGCAATCCAGTACTTACTGACGAAATGGTTTTCAGTTCTGACAGTCTCGAACCCGGCTTGTTCTAGCCGTTGTACCAGATCATCGGTGATATAACTGCGATAGTAGGGCTCGTGGAAGGTGACGGGGAAATTTTCCAGCATGGGCTGCATCTCTGGGAAATCAATCGCCTGAATTGAATCACAGATAATAAAAAGCCCTCCAGGCTTTGTCACCCGAAAGCACTCAGCAATCACCTGTTGGCGCACCTGAGGCGGAAGTTCATGGAAGAGGAAAACAGAGGTCACCCCATGAAAATAGTTGTCCAGGTAGGGGATCGCTTCCCCGCTGGCCTGTACCAATTGAGGCAGTTCTCCAGGAATTTCTGAAAGCAGTTGATTGGCTTTGCGTAAATAGGCCGGGGAGAGGTCAATCCCATGGAGAGAAGCCTGGGGCAAGGCCGCCCGGATATAGCGCAGGGTACGGCCTGTACCCGTTGCCACGTCTAGAACTCGGATTTGCTTCGGAGGTACGGACTGGAATTCTGTTAACCCTTGCTTCAAAGGAGCCAATACCCGCCGTCGCATGGCATCAGCCCCGCCATTAAACAAAATATCAACCTGCAAGTCGTACAATTCGGCCGATTTCTCGCTGAGATAGCCATCGGTTTGATGGTGGAAGTTTTGCAGATAGTAACTAGGATAACCATCCGTATCCACCCCCGGGGAAAAGGACTGATATTGTTTGCGGTTAGCCCGGTTTTGAATGTCTACCATATCCAACCACAGGGCCGGATAGTGGCGGAAAAAATCTTCCCAGGGATTTTCAAACAGCAGGGAAGCGGGATAAACCCCCTGTTCGGCATCCTGCCAGTCTGTTTCGATGATTTCATCCAGCCAGATTCGTACCTGGTTGAGAACCTGAATATCCAGCGGTTGGGGAACCCGTTCCGGTGCGGGGGGGTTGACCAACTTGAGCAGCTCAGTACTCAGGGTCTTGTGGGCCAGACCAAAATAACTTTTTCCTTGCTGGAATGCTTGATAGGTCAGCTTTGTCAGAAGATCAGTCATAGAAGTTTATTGAGCGCTTAACAGGACTTAACGTTGCAAAAGTTACTTTGCAAAAAGTTACTTTACAAAAGTTAATTAAAACCACCGTATGATATTGTTACATTTTCCTCAGAAATCGCAACCGTTCAGAAGACTTAATTCTGGATTACAGCTCATCTCGATCCATCAGGGGTGTATCATGGGCGGCCAGAGAAAACCCGCCCAGCAATCTACATAATAAATTAAATAAAAATCTTATGCTGCAGGCATCTTGCCTGCTGGGAAACAGCCGAGACGGCTGTTTGACTTTATTCTTTGCTTCAGGATCTTAACAAGGTGGCGGGGGCACAGCGCCTCCGCCCGATGGATATCCAGAGAACACCCAGAAAACACCCAGGAAACATTCTGGACTAACTAGCTGATTTGGCGATGTCAAGATATCCGTCTTTCTCAGGAAAACGCTTGATATCGTCTTCCCCTAAATATTCGCCATTTTGGACTTCGATCATCACCAGGGGAATAACCCCAGGGTTTTCTACCCGATGGGGGGTATTCATGGGAACGTAGGTGGATTGCTTGGGAATCAACAGGGTTTCGTGATCGCCGCAAATGACTTTGGCCGTGCCCGCCACAATGATCCAGTGTTCACTGCGGTGATAGTGCATCTGGGTGGTGATATGGAAGCCTGGATTGACGACAATCCGATTGATCCGATAGCGATCGCCCTCTTCAAGCAGGGTGACTTCGCCCCAGGGGGGAGTGCGGGTGGAGTGGACTTCGTGGTCGAGTGCTTCGATTTTGGTCTCTTTTGCCATATAACCTCCAGGAGTCGGATGAGCAGCTACTATCTGGTTTTAACATTAGAGTCGGTTGACTGAAACTCCAGAATTAGACAGATCGGGTCAGGATTTTTGATTTCCTGGGACGGCTGATTCGGAGGATGCTGGATCTGGTGCCACCCCTGTCTTGCTTTGTTTCATTTTTTGGCGGCGCTCTAAAATAATCTGGGTGACTTCAGCGGCCAAAAAGGTAGCAACTACCCCATCATCGATCCAGCCAACAATGGGAATCACATCCGGGGAGATGTCGATGGGACTGAGCAGGTATACGGCAGAGGCTCCCAGAATCAACCAGCGATATTTGGGATTGCGCAGTAGTTTGCGATAGACATTGGCCAATGGGGAGTCTTTCATGGGTGATGGTTGCCGTAGATGGAGTTGCTTTCAGGATAATCCTTTGAGGTTAAGCCTGGAGGGGAAATCCAGGTTGAACCGTTTGACGGAAGGACTCAATAGAAACCAGGCTATTGGAGGGGGCATCCCACAGAATAAATTTGAAGCAATCCGGAATATCCCTAATTCGCAATACTTTCACCGTGGAAAGCAGATGGGAATTGGCCTGGTGGCAATCTTCAAGATTGTAGTTGGGGATTCTTTCGGAGAGATGGTGGATATTGTGGTAGCCAATGTCGGCGGAGAACCATTTGATCACTGGAGGTAACTGGAGGTAACTGCTGCCCTCAATCGCCCCCCGTAGATAATCCCAGGTTTGAGTTTTGTGGGCGTAGGAACCGTCAAAGTTGTGCTGGACAAAAAAGACGCAAATAAATAGGGCGGCGGCCAAGGTGAGGGAAATCGAGTAAACACTGGCAAAGAATCCGACTCCGAGCACAGAACCCAGAACCATCCAGCCACCCACTACGCAAATGTTATTGAAGAGTAAGTCCCAAAATTCCCCTGTTGTGTACCAATTTTTGGATTTGTAGGAGGTGATGATGCTGACTAAACCCTGACTATGATTTTGTTTCAAGCGGGTGAATAAATGGACAATAAATCCGTAGGTTCCCAGGATCAGGGCTAGCCGGGGTTTGATCGCCAGGTAGAAAAACCCGCCGGGAAAAATCATCAGGGGATGCCGGAGTAACTCGTAGCGTCGTTGGGCGGCGGGGCTGAGTTTGGCAAATTCTTCGGTGGAACAGAGGGCCGAGGGGCCGCGATAGCGCTCCCAGTTGCCGTTGTGTTTGTGGTGGTAGGCATGGCCCCTTGACCAGGGATATTGGGGGATGCCGTTGAGCACTCCCAGGCCAAATCCGACGATCCGATTGACGGTTTTGGAGGTGAATAGGGAATAGTGACCGCAGTCGTGCATCAGGGAAAAACACCGGACTGAAAATAGGGTGATCAGGAGAATGATGGGGGGCAGCAACCAATAGGAGATGGGGGCGACCTTAACGGCTAAGAACCATAATAAGAAGTAGGGAATAACGGTGTTTAAAATCTGATAAGTGGCCCGTAGATCGTTGCTCTTCATGTAGGGAGTCAGGACAAAGTCGGACTTTTTGATCGGACTTTTGACTGAACTTCTAGCTGGGTTTTGGGTTGAGTTTTGCATTCGCTATAGGTTTTTTTGAGAGGTGACTGGGTCGAAGAGGGCTTGATCCAGGTTGAGGACTTGACACCAGGAGTTGTTACTTTGGATAGGTAATGATGGTGAGTTCTGGAATAGTCTGACAGTTTAGACTGGAAGTCTAGGTTAGAAGTTCGAAACGGGACTATCAATTGTACGCGGTATGGATTTGGGAATTGGGGGTTGTTTGTGCTGTAAGTTGGGATACTTTTAGGATAGTCGTTTGGGGTTGGGTTTTGTTGATGGATTTTCTTGCTATTGATCTGGGGCTGGGGTTATAGTTTCGGCGTTGCATAATAGTGCCATGAATTGAGGCTCAATCTGATGCAATGTCCTGACTGTGGTTCCAGCCATATCGGTAAAAACGGCAAGATGAGGGGTAAACAAAATCACATTTGTGTGGCGTGTCGT
>JAAURB010000001.1 GCA_012033335.1 Oscillatoriales cyanobacterium RM2_1_1 | reverse complement strand
GCATCTTCCTGGGGCAGTGCCCCAGACCCCCTTCTGTTTGATAATTAATTACAACCATCTACTTATACGGCGCTTTTCAATCTCGTAAGGTATGGATTTGGGAGTTGGTGGCGCGATGCACTATCCACTCCCAAATCCAGCAGTGTGAGAAACGCTGTATTCTATTTTGACGTTCCTGAAACCTCAGGTCATAATTAAGGTATCAAGATTTAGAATTTGGGCAGGTAATCAATTGGGAGTTATGTTTAAATATGGCGTTGTTGCATTGATCTCTTGGCTGTTAGTGTTGTTCAGTTCAGTGATTTTTGCTCCAGCTTCAGCAGTTCCCGATAGGGATTTTAAGACTTATATCTGGGATTATGGGGCTTTAGGAAGCTCCGAGATGGTTTGTAAACAGATTGTTTTCCATCCTAAAGCGCTAGACCGGGCTCAATCCCTTGAAACTCAGCCTATGCATATCCGTTCAATTGTTGTTGATTCTAATCACTGTACCAATCTACTGCAGCCGACTTAGATTTGGATTGCGCCTTGATTCGGTTAGGGAATAGCTTTGCTTTAAGGGTGACAACATAACCCGCATTCCTGATGGATCGAGGATTGGATACTGATGTACCCTTCTAAGTTCTGCCAAGTCCAGGGAACTATGTTTAGTCTAACCCGTTGAGAGCATTTGTCTTCAACTTGACCAACTCCTAATCTATGGCGATCGCTGGGGCAAGTTTAATTGCCCCAGCGATTTCTGCAGGAAGAAATAGCACTGCAGTCGAATTACATCTGTGACTAGCAGCAGCCAACTCGGTCATTTTACAAGGGCTGCAGTCAAGCTGGAAAGTGTAATTCCAGCTCACAAAAATTAGGATTTGAAGATAGGAACTCTAAAGGCACCGATGAAAATAACAGAGCTAGAAGAACTGAGAATTAGATATCCAATCAGGTCTAATTCATCAAAGGTTTGCCAAGGCTGGAACAAACGATGGAGGAATGGCTCCACTTAACTCCGCTGCAGAACAGTAGACTTCACAGGAATTATTTGGGCTTTCAATCAGTTTCACCTTGTGCAATTCAGCCCCGAGTTGATGAATCGGAGAGCGCAGTAAGTCTCGGATGTGAATGGCAATATTCTCGGCTGTTGGCACTACTTCGGCAAAATAGGGAATATCCTTATTTAGGAACGTATGGTCAAATGGCTCGACCACGTAGTCTTCAATCACTTTCTGTAGGGCAGCCAGATCCACAATCATTCCAGTTCGAGGATGGATATTACCTTTGACTGTGACCTCTAAATGGTAATTGTGACCGTGACCATTGGGACGAGCACACTTACCATAAATCTCGCAGTTATCTTCGTAGCTTAATTGAGGGTGAGCCAGACGGTGGGCTGCACTGAAATGAGTACTAACAGTTAGAGAAGCTTCCATAGCATTTCCTTGATAATCTGCCCAGAGTTCGGGATGTTCAAACAGTTGGATATTGATAATTGGCAGGTGAGGTGCGAGACGCTGCCAGATCACCTGAGCTAGATATTCCGTCGTCGGTAAAGTCTGTTGAAATTCTGGCCAAGCCTCATTCAAATGGGAGAAGTTCAGATGATTGGTGACCTCCTGCTTGATGGTGTGCTTAACATCCGATAAGTTCAGCACCATGCCATACTGATCGAGCTCCCCCATCATGGAGACATAGAGCACGTAGTTGTGACCATGTCCAGGAAAACGGGCAGTGGGGCCAAATTGCTCCAAGTTCTCGGCTTCACTCAGTTCAGCTAACCAATAACGATGGCTAGCTGAAAACTGGGCTCGACGCTGAATAATGCATTCCATAAATGCACGAAGATTTATATTGTTAAGTTCTGTAACTCCAATTTAAAGGTTTTCCAGGGGATTGGCAACTCATGGCCTATTGATGGGACATCCCCCAGGAATCTTAGGCAATGTTTTTCAGCTCTTCCCGGGCGATCTTGCGGAGACCAACTGCCATTCTGAAAAATTCCTGGCCGGTGTGGAGAGATGAATCGTCATAGTTCAAGGTAAAGGTTTCTAGCTCCTCAATGCCATCCCCAACATGGTTCAAAGTATAGTACAAATGGGCTGCTACCCCCGCAGCATTGGATGGGTTAGGGAGGGAACGAAAAGCATTCTGGGCCCGTTCAAAGGAAGCTCGACAATGCTCGATATAGGACTGAAATTCATCCATCAATTGATCATCAAACGGATCGGCTGATAGCTTGTCAATTTCTTTCTTTAAAGGCTTGAGAATTCGATCCAGACTCTGACTAATTGGCTGATAAACTTGCTTGATCCAATAGTTGAGGTCTATGTCAGTTTCTAGCTCTGATCGTTGGGGAGAATTGGCCGTGGAATAAGCCGTTTGTCTTCTAGAAGAAGTGTAGTTAGGCAGGGTGCGATCGTAAAATTGACGGCGCTGTGAATCTCCTAAAACCTCATAGGCTGAATTGATTCGAATGATCTGATCATGGTCAGCAGTTTCAGCTTGAGTATCCGGATGGAATTGCTTTGCTAGACGACGATAGGCCCGCTTTATTTCTGCTTGGGTTGCCGTCTGTTTGACCTCTAGAATTTGATAAAAGTTATCTTCCATTCCGATTAGAGCTTGACATGTCAGTGCTTTTAGATTAAAGACTCAAACTTAATTCTAAAAACTGCTTTTGAGCAGGAAATTCCTAGCACAAATTTTTGCCGTTGAATAGAGCCTAAAATTAAGTTCTAAATGAATTCGATCACTTAGACTAGTTGCTAGTTTAGCATGGAAATCATGAGGTGATTTTGCTGAAATAACCCTGAACTCTCTGACAAACTTTCTAGTAATCTTTACCTAAGGATTTCTACCAATTTCTACCATTCAATTTCTACTGTTATGGAGATTAATTTACAGCGGTTTTCAATCGCGTCAGGCATGGAGTATGGGGTTAATTCTAGGGAGTGATGGGCCCACTGTGGGATAATGGTGCTCTCCCACTCAGGGGCATCCAGAATGGTGCCCAGCAGGATGGAACATGTTCCATTTAGGTTGCCCTGTTTTGTAGCAGCGTCTGATATTGCAGGAGGCTTCTCCCAGGATGGGAATCTCTCTATAGGAATTTCTCTAAGTGACAGTCAAACTAAGTCTGCTGTGATTCAGTAGAGTACTAATGTCAAGTTGGTTAGATCTGTCAGGTCAGATATAGTACATCAAGTTCACTTGCCGCTTGACTTCGAGCTTTTCACACAGATCCTTCAACGTATACTTTTGAAGGATGGAGTTGGCGACTTGGTGGGCCTCCTGCCAGACTTCTTGAATAATAGAATTCTCTGGAGTCAGACAACACAGAACTGATGGTTGAGCTGAGTGGGAGCCTTCTAAGCAGTCAATAATATTCAGCAAGGTAATTTGCTGAGGTTCCTTTGCCAGGCGATAACCTCCTTTAGAACCTCGCTGACTAGAAACTAAGCCGCCTCGTTTTAAAATAGCTAATAGCTGTTCTAAATAGCGATCAGGAATATCATGATGGGCTGCAATCTGACGAATTTGAGTCAGTTCACCACTATTGAAGCGTGTAGCTAGCTCTAAGAGAGCCAGCAAAGCATACTGACTTTTGCAGGAAAGTTCCACAGACCAGGGTTCATCTTTCTAGGGTTTTTTCCCAGTATATCCCGGTTTTCCGATTGGGTTTTGGGAATTCTTGCAAATAAAGCGGGCATCTCAAGCTGAAATGCCCATTCATTACCTGGTTTGTCAACCTATTGATCGACTTGTTGGTCAACTGCATTGGTCATCCTGGTGGTCAGTCTGATTGATGGGTCAAATTATCATCTATCATTCTGAACAATTAGGACTCTCCAAAATATTCTGACAATAAATCAGAGCCAACTCGACCCATTTCAACTAGCTTTTGTCTAATTGCGACCAAGGCTAGATGAGAGGGTTTGGTATGACCTCTTTCCCAGCGATTAACCGTTTGAAATGAGACTCCGAGTTCCGAAGCTAGCTTCTCTTGGGAAATCCCCAAGCGTTGCCGCATTGTTGCAATCAAGTTAGAAATGTCAGTTTTCATTGTCATTAACATAGAATTTCCCAAACGATGAACATTAGAAAAGCTGAAGGATTGACTTTCAACTATTTATGTTAGCCATCTGTTTCAACCATCTGTTTTAATCTTCGTTGATTGCCTTATATTTGCCGTCCTACAACCTGGTGAAGCAAGGGGATGAAGCTCAATTCATGCGATCGCAGGATGGCAACAGAGTCTGACTGTAATGTTTGATTCGAACATCCAGTTGAGACCAGTGATCGAAACCAATTGAAACAGCTTGGTTGCAACAGTTTGGTTGTAAAAACTCCCTGCAGCAATCAATCGCAACAACTTTTCGAGATATCCAAGGTTACTGAGGGTCGAGACAGGGTTTCATGAAAATGGAGCAAACATTTCGAGGGGTCTTTAGCTTAGAATGGGGGAGTGGAAGCAGCTCTTGAGCTTTTATTCAAGCCCTAAGACTACCCCCTGAGCGCTTTCCCAAGTTTTTATCCTAACCCTTCTAAGTATTTCACAAGTATTTCATGAGTACAGCAATAGTTGACCAAACTGCCACTCAACTTCCACCTATTATCTCCCGTGAAATTCTGTTCGGCAATCCAGAACGCACCAGCCCAGCCCTATCAGACAATGGTGAGTTCCTAGCCTATATTGCCCCAGATTCTAACAATGTCCTGCAAGTCTGGCTACAGACTGTTGGACAATCTGATGATCGTTCTGAGAGCCGCCAGCTTACCGCAGATAAAAAGCGAGGAATTCGGGCCTTTTTCTGGACATACAATCCTGATCTGTTGATCTATGCCCAAGATTCTGACGGGGATGAGAACTGGCATCTGTATCTGGTGAATATTCACTCAGGTGTGGTTCGGGATTTGACTCCCTTCCAGGGGGTTCGGGCTCAAGTCATTGCCCTTGAACCCAACTTCCCCGATAGGATTTTGGTGGGGATGAACCTGCGAAATCCTCAGGTATTCGACGTTTATCAGGTGAATTTGATCAACGGCGCAGTGGATTTTTATGTTGAGAATCCTGGCAATATTGTGAGTTGGATCGCCGATAACCAGTTTCAACTCCGGGCTGCTACAGCCACAACTCCAGACGGGGGCTATGATTTACTCTATCGTCCTACCCCAGAACACCCCTGGGAAGCCCTACGCCATTGGTCTGCAGATGAAGAAGGAGGGGCCGTTAACTTTTCTCAAGATGGTCAAACCCTCTATATTCTGGGGAACCATGAGGCCAATGCTGAGCGTTTACTGGCCTTTGATCTAAACACTCGCCAGGAAACTGTGATTGCCGAGGATCCACAATATGATGTCGGAGGAATTTTCTTCAACGTCGCCACCCGCACCATTGAGGCGGTGTCCTTTTACCGGGCTCGGAAAGAATGGCAAGTTCTAGATCCCCGAATTGCAGCAGATTTTGAGGCGATTCGCCAGATTCGGTCAGGGGAGTTTAGCATCAGTCGCACCCTGGGGGATCAACAATGGCTGGTGAGCTTCCTCACCGATGATGGCCCGACGCACTACTACCGCTATGATCGGGCGACTCAGACTGCTACCTTTCTATTCACGAATAAACCCAAGCTTGAGGGACTGCCCCTGGTTCCCATGGAACCTATTTCCTACACAGCTCGGGATGGGTTGACCATTCATGGTTATTTAACCAAGCCCGTTGAAACCCATGGCCCAGTGCCTACCGTGCTGCTGGTACATGGTGGCCCCTGGGCCAGGGATACCTGGGGTTACAATCCTCAAGCCCAATGGTTAGCCAATCGGGGTTATGGAGTCCTCCAGATCAACTATCGAGGTTCTACCGGCTATGGCAAAGCCTTTGTCAATGCCGGAAACCGGGAATGGGCTGGAAAAATGCACGATGACTTGATTGATGGGGTGCAATGGCTGATTGACCATGATATTGCTCAGCGGGATCAAATCGCCATCATGGGCGGCTCCTATGGGGGGTATGCTACATTAGTGGGATTGACCTTTACGCCAGATGTATTTGCCTGTGGGGTTGATATTGTCGGCCCGAGCAACATTGTCACCCTGATGCAGAGTATTCCTCCGTATTGGGAGCCGATTCGGGCTAATTTTTATCACCGGGTTGGCAATCTGGAAACGGAGGAAGCATTTCTCAAATCTCGCTCGCCTTTGTTTTTTGTAGACCAGATTCAAAAACCTTTACTGATTGGTCAAGGGGCAAATGACCCCCGGGTCAAGCAGGCCGAAAGCGAGCAGATTGTAACAGCAATGAAACAATCTGGAAAGCCCGTAAAGTATGTGTTATACACTGACGAGGGTCATGGCTTTGCCCGTCCAGAAAATCGGCTTCATTTCTATGCGATCGCAGAGGAATTTCTAGCTCGATACCTGGGGGGAAGTTTTGAGCCTGGAGTTGAGATCTCTGGCCATTCCGGTATCATCGAATCATTTGAGTGATCGATGAATGATTCAGTTGGATCCCCAACTTTGAGATCGCCAACGTTAAGATCGCTGATTTCGGTTCGTTCACTAAGGTATAGGTTATGGCTGGTTTTTTACAGGGTTTATTCTCAAAACAGAAGCCTGGGATTGGCATTGAAGTTGCCTCTGAGCGGATCAATATTGTTGAATTGAAACGCAAGGGAAACGCAACCCGGATCGCCACCTTGGCCAGTATTGAAGTTCCAGAAGATGCTGTCCAGGAGGGTCAAATTATTGATACTCCAGCAGTTTCGGAGTTGATTCAATCTGCTCTAGCCGACCAAAATGTCAAGGTTAAACGAGTGGCGACGGCAATTCCGGGGCGGGAAGCCGTCACCCGGTTAATTTCTGTACCAGCAGAACTCAATGCCGATGAACTCCGGGACTACATGAACGCAGAAGCGGGGCTCTATCTCCCCTTTTCCCGAGAAGAAGCCGATGTAGACTACCAAAAGCTGGGTCTATTTGTAGACGAAGATGGCATTGAAAAAATGCAGGTACTTCTGGTTGCCACCCGCAAGGAAGTAACCGACACCTATCTGAGCGTATTTGAGCAGGCAGGGCTACAGATTGATGTCCTAGAGGTTAGTAGCTTTGCTCTGATTCGTACCTTGCGGCAACAGCTTGAACAGTTTTCTTCCAGCGAAGCAGCTATTATTGCCAATATCGAGTTTGACAATACCGAGCTATCTATTGTGGTCAATGGAATCCCTCAGTTTAATCGAACGATTCCAATTGGTGTATTTCAAGCCCAAAGCGCTTTGAATAATGCCATGAACCTGCCCCCATCCCGGGACGTGCGAGAACTGCAGGCCATGACTCTGCCAGTAACAGATACCCTAGGTTCATTGAGTGAGACCAATCCTGGAACAAGTGCTATTATCAAAGTCTTGTCTGAACTCGCCGATGAACTGCGGCGCTCGGTTGATTTTTATATTAACCAGAGTGATGGCTTAGAAGTTGCCCAACTTTTGCTCACAGGGCCAGGGGCAGCCATTGGCCAGCTCGATGAGTTTTTTATGCAGCGTTTAGCCATGCCTGCCACCCAAGTTGACCCAATCAATGCCCTCGCCCTAGAGGTGGATCAGGACATTTCTCCTGAGCAACGTGCTAGTTTAGGGGTAGCACTGGGTTTGGGATTACGGGTAAGCTAGGGCCCATGTTCTGAATATCCACCCCCTTTTTATAGACTTATCAGAGGTTTGAGGTTATGTACAGCCTTGATATTAACTTCTTAAATGACCGTCCGGACTACAGTCCTCAGGCTGAGAAGCGATCGCTCACCCCCAATGGTGCTCCCATTGATCGGCGGCCCATCCTTGTTGGAGCTGCAGTCGCTCTAGCTGCTAATGCTCTGATGGGTGGGGTTTGGCTGGTTTTCAGTCAGCGAAACGCCAACCTACAGCGGGAATTGGATGAGTTGACGGCTCGGCTAGGGGAGAAAACCACCCAGGTTCAGGCCCTGGATCAAATTTATGCCCAGGCAGGGCAGGCCAACGCAGAAGCTGATGCTTTAGCCGGGGTCTTCAATGAGGTCAAGCCCTGGTCAGCCCTATCGGTAGAACTGGCTGAATTGATGCAAACTGCGGGGGTTAAAATCAAGCAGATTCAAGAAACGGCTCCGGCTCCAGTTGCGCCACCCCCTCCCCCTGCAGAAGGCCAACCGGCTGCTCCAGTTGCGCCGCCCCCTCCAGAAACTGCGACCTTAGAAATTTCTGGAGAGGCTAACTCTTTGACTCAGGTAAATGACTTTGTTCTGCTCTTGAACCAGTCTCCTTTCTTCAGCGAAGAAGGCACTCAACTGGTTTCAGCCAATCTGGTTGATAATCCAACTCAGCTTGTCGTCGCCCAATCGGAAAATGGCACCAGCCAATCTCCCGATTTACAGCCCATTATTGATTACAAGATCACAACCAAGCTCAGCCCGAAAACGGCTTCAGAACTGCTGCCAGAACTCAAAAGTAAGGGGGCTTCAGGCTTGGTAAATCGGATTGAAACACTTCAGCGCAAAGGAGTTATTCAACAATGACAGCAGCAAATGAGTTTATCGAAGCAGATGAGGAGTTTGAAGCCTCTGGCCCGAGTATATTCGGGATCACCTTTACTCCTCGAAATCTGGGAATTCTACTGGGAATCCTGGGGGGTTTACTTGCCCTATTTGGCCTATTCAAATTAGTTATTCCAGCCTTGAGTAGAGGAGGAGAACTGAAAGCAGGAATTGAGACCAAGCAACAGGAGATCAAGGATCAAGATGAACGCCTGAGTAAAAAGGCTGAAGCTGAGGCCCAACTGGCTCAAGCCAATCAGCGGCGGGCCGATGTCACCACTCTGTTTGCCAGTGAGGAAACTCTGGATACTCTATTATTCGATGTCGAAGAGCAACTGAATCAACGGGTCAATGCCAATATTACTGATCCGAATAAAAGGGCACAAATCACGAAACTTGAGCCTGTTCCGGTAGCAGATCCAGGTCAGGAAATTATTAACGATGGCTCCCTGGGGCCTGGAGTGAATGGGAAGCTGCGGCGGCGACAGTACAAGGTTGAGTTTGAAGGAAGCTTTCCTCAAACCCGTCAGTTTATGGTGATTCTTGAGCGGATGCAGCCGATGTTGCTAACTCGCAATGTCAAGACTGAGCTGACAGAAGGGGGTTCAATTATTGAAGGGGAGTATAAGCAAGGCCGATTTGTTGAGTCTGCCGATCAGCCTCAGCGTCGGGTCAAAACTTCTTTTGATCTTGAGGCTCTGATGCCCCTGAGTCAGGCACAACTTGATGCAGCGGCAGCCGCTGCCCAGCCTGTACCAGCAGACGGTCAACCGGCACCGGATCAACCTGCCCAGTAATACTCAAGCAAACAGTTTGCCAGCTTACTCTGGTTTCTGTCGCCATTCTCTTTAAATATTAAATATTTTTATGGGTTGTGCAGCTTTTCTCAATGAGCACCCTAAATTCTTTGGGATTCCTGGATTACGATCTGGGAATTTTTTGTTATGGTCAGGTTTCCAGTTCCTTGCAACTGACGCTTGACAGAACAAATCAGATGCTCTAATGTGGCTAGCGAACTCATCTAAATTATATTATCTGGATGTTAAGGTTTAACTTCATGAATCTAATTGATTTAATATTGATTCACCAAGATTTAGTGACTGAAATTTAGTTTCTAAGTGTCGATAATAAACAGCCATATCATAGCTCAGTAGAGGAGGGAACGTGAAACAGCTTCTAGGGTACAGTGGAGGACTGACTGCCGGAATCGCCATGGTGCTTATGGCCCAGATACCGGCTTCAGCATTTACGAAGGTGCAGAATATTCAACTCGTCCAAGGTGACGGGGAAATCAATTTAGTTTTGAGTACGGAGGGTGGAGAGCGCCCTGAGGTTTTTGTCATTCGTCGGGGCAATGATTTCGTTGCAGATATTATCAATGCCCAAATTACCAACGGACAGACTAACTTTCAGGAAAGCAATCCGACTCCTGGAGTAGCATCTATTGTGGTCACTCAAATCGACCCTACCAGCGTTCGGGTGATTGTCAGTGGTGCTAGCACTCCTCCTGAGGCTCGGGTCGTTCAGGGTGAGGGACAGGGAATTATCATTGCCGTTGCCCCTGGTTCTAGTGGGGCGAGTGCTCCCCCGGCAACGGCCTTCCCTCAATCCCGTCCCCAGGATGTCTTGGTGCCAAATCCGGAAGTGACGGTTAGCTCCCCCACTAGTTCCCCAGCTCAACCCTCTACAACAGCCCAGAGAAACCTGATTCTCCCTGATGGCAGCGTCACAGCTCAAGGTGGCCCGACTGAACTCAGCACGCCCCGTCCCGGTGAAGCGGCCCCGCCTTTCTTACCCCGTGCCGTTGCTCCGCCCGTAGGAGACATTGCAGTTTCCAACGTGAACCCGACAGTCTCTACGATTAATCTGAACTCCTCTGAGGTGATCCCTCGCCTGGTATTACGAGATGCATCTGTCAGAGACGTGTTGTCTTTACTGGGTCGGGTAGCGGGGGTGAATATTGCGTTTACTTCCAGTGGTTTGGGTGAGGGACAGCCCGCCCCTCCCGGTCAGCCCGGTCAATCGGGAGGGGCGGTCGATCAGAAGATTTCGCTCGATATCGAAAATGAATCCGTTCAAGACGTGTTCAACTATGTCCTGCGCCTGACAGGTTTAGAGGCAAACCGGGTTGGGAATACAGTCTTTGTGGGCTCCCAACTGCCCAACAGTGCCAGAAATGTCGTTGTCCGAACCTTCCGGATGAACCAAGTCAATTCTCGAACTGCAGCCAACTTCCTGGTGGCCATGGGGGCAGAAAGTGCGATTTCCAGAGAAGTTCAGGTGACTCAGACCAGCTCAGTACCGATTCAGGGCTCAACTCAGGCGATCACCTCAACCAACACCACCCTGGAGACTCGGATCGAAAACAACCGTATTGAAACCCAGGATTCTTCACCGCTCTTGCGGGGAATGCAGGTGATTGTGGATGAGCGGTTGAACACCATTACCCTGGTAGGCCCACCGAACCTAGTGGAAATTGCCTCCGCCCAACTGGTGCAGCTTGATTTGCGGAAGCGCCAGGTTGCCGTTAACGTTAAGGTACTTGATATCACCCTGTCCGGTGAGCAAGCCTTCAATAGTAGCTTTTCCTTCGGGGTCAACAATAGCTTCTTTGTGAACGATGGGGGAGCAGCTTCTTTGAATTTTGGGGGCTTTAACCCTCCCGGTCGAGATGTTTCAACTACTGGCATCAATGCCCGACCGATTCTTGAAAATCGCTCTAATGATCAGCAGCTCTTGAGCGATGAAGATCCCTTCTTTGACCGGGATGGCACTACAACGACTCCCTTGACTGCTCCCGGAGACGGGGGTGTGGGGCTGCGACCCATTCCACCGATTACGGAGCGCCCCGGTCGGCCTGGGATCCGTGAAATCACTCCATTCACCCGAGACTTAACCACAGGAGCCCTGGACAGTTTGGGTAGTGTTGCCTATGAAACTTTCCCCTTCTTCCAGTATCCCCGGCGCTTCCTTTCCACCCTGCAAGCCCAGGTGATCAGTGGCAATGCTAAGATCCTCACCGATCCGACCTTAGTGGTTCAGGAAGGGGAAAGCGCCACGGTTGCTCTAGTGGAAAATATTGTCAAGTCGATTGACGTTCAGCGAACCGTCACCTCTGGAAACCTGGTGGAAGACCGAACGGTTAACTTTGACGATGTGGGTCTGACGCTGCAGGTCAACGTCGAACGGGTCGATGACAATGGCTTTGTTACCTTTGTCCTAACTCCTACGGTCAGTGCAGTGGGTCAGCGGGTGGATACGGACAATGAAGGGGGTTTTGCCACGGAAACCCTGGTGCGCACCCTGAATTCCGGGCGGATTCGGCTGCGAGATGGTCAGACTTTGATTGTGTCTGGGATTATTCAGGATCGCGATCGCGTCACCGTCAGTAAGATTCCGCTGTTGGGAGACTTGCCGATTATCGGGGCGCTGTTCCGGAGTACCGGTCGTGAAAATGAGCGGGCTGAAGTCGTCGTGTTGGTCACCCCTAACGTTCTAGACGACTCTGATCGAGCCCCCTATGGCTACGAATACAACATCAGCCCCGATGCCCAGGAGTTGCTGCAGCAGGGCCGTTAACTGAGGTAATCAACCCAATACATGGGATAGGATAACGAGAAAAGTCCCAAGAAGAGCCAATATTCCTCAGAGGAATATTGGCTCTTCTCAGTTCAGGACGGAATCTCCTAGGGACTTACCTGTTTGAGCGGAGTCAAGATATCCCCAAATAGTAACCCTTGAAAGTTAGCGCCTGGGTTTTACCATCAAACCACACCATCCCAGAATCAATAAGCCAGCTACGGGAGTAGTCTCCGGAATAGAGGTTGTGGCCTCCCGACGGGCCACTGTCCAGGTTCCAGAACCAGAGATAAAACCTCCGACAAATGTCGGTAAAGTCAGGCTCCAGCGAGTGTCTGACATTAAGATAGTAGTTAATGGCCCGATGTTCTGATCAAAACTCCATATCGATGGATTATAAAATGTGCCGTTGGGGCGACTGATGCTTCCTATGCTGGAGAGCCCCTGGGAAGCGGTGGGAGACCAGAATAGATCACTGGGGGTAAACCCTATTCGTGGAGGCACTGTGGTTGAAAAGGTTTTCAATCTGAAGATATTTTGGCTACTCTCAAATTTAAGCGGGGTGAATTTTCCTGGCTCACAGGGGATTGGACAAAGGTCAATCGTGCCATCAAAGGGATTATCCCCGTGGCTGAAAACTCTCCTGAGCCAATCAAGCTCCCTGCTTCATCGAAAAACTGCATGTCGTAGAAAATATCCGCCTGGGCGGGTAAAGTTGCCAGGACTACTGCACTGATCATGAGGCTGCTGGCAGAAGTCAGCCGATAAGTCAATTTTCTCATTTGAGAATGCTCCTGATTTGATTAGAAACTTCAACTGGCTCACCCCCTTAATTTTCAATTCTCTTATAGCACTGAAAAGCCAGGCTCAAATCCCAACATGCCAATTATCCAACCCACTCATTAAATAGGCTGGATCAAATAAGCAAGTGGTTGCAATTAATTAGTTGTTAAATGGAAGGGGGTCTGGGGCTTCGCCCCAGGAAGGGACATTGCCTCCTTCACCCCTATATCAATCTTCCAATTAATTGCGCTTTAAGGGTGACAATTTCTACCGTAACTGGGAACTGGTTGAAAAAGTAAAAGAAATCGCCGCTCAGAAGCAGTGCACGTTGGCCCAACTTGCACTTGCTTGGTTACTGGCAAAGGGCGAAGATATTATTCCAATTCCGGGTACAAAGCATCTAGCAAGGTTGCGTGAAAATGTAGGCGCAGTGGAGATTGAGTTATCGAGAGATGAAATAGAGACAATCGAAGCCATTATCCCAATTGGTGTTGCTGGAACTCGCTATTCTGAAGCCATTATGAACACAGTTAACCGTTAATTTTGCTAATCAGTGGCGAGCTGTAATTAAACGATACTGTAGGGGTATGTTGTGGTATCGCCTAACGCACCGCCCGGTTTGGCTCTGGTGCGTCACGTCAAGCGATGACGCACCCTACAATAATTAAAATCACTTAACTTACTATGGGGTCTTGTATTTTAGCCAGCGTTACATAACAATTCTGCTGCACCAGAACGAATTCAAGTTATCTTTGGATACAAATTGTATCTTCGCCCGGTGAGCAGGAACGTTCGACTGGAGAAAAGCCCAATTCAATCGGGGTGTGTTACGCTAGAACATTAGAAGTTAAGCCTGAGTCGTGGTTCTGAGTGGGTTCCTGAGGCTCACTGCATAGCAAGAACATTGACAGGTTGAGAGCTTAACTGAACTTCTAATTTCAATTGCTGTATTTATGGACAAACAGAGTGGCTAAAAGACGTAACCTGAAGAAAGAGAAAGCAAAACGTAACGAGATGCACGCCCGTCGATTCCGCAAGAGTCCTGCTCGCAACTATTCAAAGGGTAGACATTACTCCAACAACCAGCCCAAGGAGAATAACGAGAAGGAAGAAGAGAACACCGCAGAGTAGTGAGTGGTTCGCCCATCTTGCTTTAGCTAAGAGACTCGAAACCCAGACGTTTATCCTGATTGTCTGGGTTTTATTGTCTGGGATTGCAGTATTGTAGCTGGACTTTAAATGCCACAGGCCATCAATCGAGCCGAAAAATAAATAATCATCTTGGCCCCATAGGGAGAGTCCCACCATTTAGCTGGAAAGCAGCCTTCAGGGGCAGACAGGGTAAAGTCCAGATCATTGTAGGGAATCCATTGATTATTGGCCCGGGCTCCCAGGCGATCGCCGACTCGATGCAATAGATTCATATCAATCAGAGTGATATCATCTGTCCCACCTAATTCCTGATAGATCCGGTTTTGAACGCTAAAGCCAAATCGACCTTTACTGTATTTCAGCCAGAGCTGGTCAATCAATTGAATGGCACTACAGGGAAACTGTAAAACATCTTCTGGGGTCATCTGTTCATGGTTCCCGTGGCCAGCAATTTCCAGCATCACCAAGGTAGTTTCCTCATCTGCTGCCCTGAAATCTCCAGTTAGGAGAAAATCCCTGAGCTTACCGTAGCGATAGATGTCCCCCAGCAATTCCAGAGCCTGGGTCAGCTTTGTTTCGAGTTGGGCAATCTGCTGGGTGAGTTCTTCCAGGGTTTCAGGCTGGGTCGGTTGCTGATCAATTAGCCCAGATCCAGGTAGACCAGGATCGGAATACACTTCAGGTTGAAGGGGCTCAGGTGGAGAAGGCAATTCTGGAGTTGGGAAAGCCTCGTTAGAATAATTCATAGATGCCAGACTTTAGGTTTGGGTTGACTGGTTTAAGCACTAGTTTCGGTAGGATTAGACATTACGGTTGACGGTCTCAAAGGGATGCAAGGTTCAAACTTCCCCCTGAAGATTGGTGGATTCGCCTTCGGTACGAAACACTTCATCCGGCTGAGATGGGGCTTCTTGAGGGATTTCTGGATGGCTGGATTCCTCCAGGGTTTTTCCATTATGATCGGCACTTTCCTTGAGAGATCTATGTCTTTTATGGGGCTTCTCTTCCCCTGGCAGTTGCGGAGGGCGATCGCCCCCACCCCCCCCTGAGGGATCGGGCTTTTCTCCCTTGAGAAAGCGAGCTTCTAGAGTTTTAATGGCGATGTACAGGTTAGGCGTGATTAACAATGTTAAGACTGTTCCCAACAGCATTCCCCCAAAAATTGCGGTTCCCAGAGACCAACGACTGGCGGAGCCTGCCCCCGTTGCCACCACCAACGGCCAGAAGCCAACCAGGGAGGAAACTGCCGTCATCTGGATTGGGCGAAAGCGCTGCTCTGCCGCCTGGATAGCTGCCCTAGAAAGACTCAAACCCTTATCTCTCAGTTGATTGGCAAACTCTACAATCAGAATCGCGTTCTTGGCCGATAAACCAATTAACATCACCAAGGCTACTTGGCAGTAAACATCATTGGTGACAACGGGCCATAGTCCTCCAGCCATCAACACATTAGCCCGGAACCAGACCGCTGAGAGAGCCCCTAACAGCGCTAGGGGTACAGCCAACATAATGATCAGGGGATCGATGTAGCTTTCATATTGAGCGGCCAGCACCAGGAACGCCATAACAAACCCCAGCCCAAAAATAATCGCCGCTGCCCCCCCAGATGACCTTTCTTCCAGGGCAGTCCCCTGCCAGGCATAGCCGAATCCTGGATCGAGGTTGGCTGCTGCGGCTTCCTCCATCTGAATCAGGGCTTGGGTGGAACCAAATCCAGGAGCCGTTGCCCCTTGAATTTTCATGGAGCGAAAAATATTAAAAGTGGGTAATGGTTTCTGGCCCGGTAAAATCACTGATCTCAATCAAGTTCTCCAGGGGAATCATCTCCTCGTCTACTGAGCGGACGTAGAGTTGGCCAATATCCTCAGGATTCGCTCGAGAGGTGGCATCAGCCTGGACAAACACCCGATACTGACGTTGACCCAGAACAAAGTCATTCACATAGGAAGAACCCAGATAAGTTTGTAAAGTTCTAAAAATATCGTTGATGTTGACATTTAGCGCCTTGGCTCGATCCCGCAATACTTCTATTCTCTTCTGGGCTTTGTTGGCAGAAAACTGACTGAAGGCCACCCCTACTGCCGGATATTCTGGGGAGTTGACCGCCCCCAGCAGACGACCCCCGTTCTCAGCGAGGGAAGAAATGGGTAAATTTCCAGTCCGATCCTGAACCTGAAACTCAAATCCTCCCGTACTACTAGCTCCCTGAACCGGAGGTGCATTAACGGCAAAGGCTCGAACTTCAGGAATGCCTTGCAAAGCACCATTGGCCTGCCCGAGTAATCCATAAACTGATTGGTTCACACCCGGCCGCTCATCCCAGGGTTTCAATGGCACGAACATAACCCCCTGGCTGGGATTTACCCCTTCAAAGCCAAAGCCCGCAATACTAAAAGTCCCCTTAACTCCCGGCAATTGCAGCATTCTCTCGGTGATCTCTTCTGCTGCTTTTGCTGTATAACCCAGAGAAACCCCGTCAGGGGCCTGATAGAGCGTAATAAAGTAACCCTGATCTTCCTCCGGAATAAAGCCAGATGGAACCCAGCCATACATCAGAAAAGTCAAGATTAATCCACCAACAAATATCCCCATGATCAGGGTGTTGATCCTCACCAGAAACCCAATCAACCGAGCATACTGATTCTGGATCCAGCCAAATCCTTGATTAAACTTGCCAAAAAACCACCCTAGGGGCCCGGTGTTTTCTCGTTTGGGTCGCAGCAAGAGAGCTGACATCGTAGGGGAAAAGGTCAGGGCGTTAAAGGTCGAAAAGGCAACTGCAAAGGCAATCGTTAGGGCAAATTGCTTGAAAATGATCCCTGTAGTGCCCGGGAAAAAAGAAACAGGAATAAACACAGCCATCAAGACCAAAGATGTGGCAATTGTGGCTCCCGTTAGCTCTTTCATTGCATCTAGAGCAGCTTGACGGGGCTTCATTCCCTGATCAATTTTAAGAGAAATAGCTTCTACAATGACGATGGCATCATCTACCACCAAACCAGATGCTAAGGTGCAGGCAAACAACGTCAGGGTATTCAGCTCAAATCCCAGAAGTGCCAGACCAATCATGGCCCCAATCAACGCCACGGGAATGGCAACGGCTGGAATAACGGTTGCTCTCCAGTCCTGCAAAAAGATAAACAAAATCAAAATAACCAGCAAAATTGCCTGAGCCAGGGTAATTCCTACTTCCCTCAAGGAAGCCGTAACAAACAGGGTTGTGTCATAGGGAATGTCATAGTTGAGCCCGGGGGGAAAGGTTTTATTCAGTTCTGCCATGGTTGCTTTGATCTTATTGGCAACATCTAAAGCATTACTGCCGGGAAGTTGATAAATCCCGATCCCGACACTGGGCTGCCCTTTGAAAGTGGCAATCGTACTGTAGTTCTGAGCTCCGAGTTCAACTCGACCCACATCTTGAACTTCTACCAGATTGCCATTGTCCCCCCGCTTCAAGATGAGTTGCTGAAATTCTTCGACGCTTCTCAGCCGTCCCACTGCCTGCAACGGGATCTCAAATCGCTGACCCTCTGGGGCAGGAGGCTGACCAATTGTACCAGCCCCAACTTGGATATTCTGTTCTTGCAGGGCACTGACAACGTCCTGAGAAGATAGCTGCCGGGCTGCCATTTTTTGCGGATCAAGCCAGATTCGCATGGCATACTCCCGTTCTCCAAAAATCTGCGCCTGACCGACTCCCTTAACTCGCCTGAGCTCATCGATCACACTCAGATCCACGTAGTTGCTCATGAAAATGTCATCGTAGAGATATGCCCCATTCTCATCCGTGTCAGAGTAAAGGGCGATCGCCAGCAAAATACTGGGAGAAGCCGCTTCAACCGTAACCCCCGTCTGTCTGACCACATCGGGTAGGCTAGATTCTACCTGGCCAACTCGATTCTGAACGTTGACCTGAGCAATATCTTTATCGATTTCGACTGGAAAAATTACAGAAATATTAGAAATCCCATTGTTTCCAGTATTTGAGGTGATATACTTCATCCCCTCTACCCCGTTGATTTCCCGCTCCAACAAGGTAGTCACTGTAGTTTCAGTGGTTTCCGCATCCGCTCCAATATTGGTCGCCGTCACATTGATCTGAGTATTGGCAAGTTGAGGCAGTTGAGTAATCGGTAATAACGGAATACAAACTGCTCCAACAAGGAGAATCAGGATAGTGCAGACCGTTGTCAGAACGGGGCGCTTGATAAAATTACTAACAAACAGAATCATAACTAGCCAGGTGGGGGAATGTTGATGATTTGGAGTCTTGATCCTGAACTATTGATAGAATCAGAGCTAGATCGAGATTGAGTTAGAGAAAATGAATTAGAGAAGTGAAAAAAATATTGTTAACCTGTGCAAGCTTAATATTACCTTGGTTGAAATAGCGTGCTGAAAAAAAAGTTAGCAAAGGGCCATAAACTCAAAATTGAAACGCCACCAAGCTAAACTTTGGTATAAACAAAAAATATCTGAATATCTCAATATCTGTAAACTACATAATCTGTAAACTACATAGGCCCATCAGTTTGATTACTCGATTATAGCGGGATTATTCTTCAATAGTTTAATCTTCAATAGTTCAAATTGAGCAGGACATCTAGCCACTCTAAATGATGCTATCAAAATGGTCAATTTCTGAACCTCCTCCTGGACTAAACTATTCCCTGAACTTTATGATTGGTAGGCGGAATATCCTAAGACTCCGGTGGGGTTTCCCCTGCTGGAGGTTGCTGGGCTTGATCAGTAATCACAGATCCATTCTGGAGTTTGACTACGCCATCAGTAACGACTCTATCGCCCGCTTTCATCCCCGATAGGACTTCAAAGTCCTGACCTTGAACACTGCCCAATTCAACAGGTCTTTGTTTGGCCACCAACACCCGTTGACCCTCTTGATTTTCCTCCTCAACCACAAAAACAAAACTCTGCCCGCCAATCCGACTAACGGCCGTTGTCGGCACAGTTAATCCCGATTGTTGATCCCAGATGACTCTGGCTCTGACAATTTGATCCGTGCGGAGTGAGCCGCCGTTATTGTCGTAAATTGCCTTGACCAAGATCGTTTGAGTCCCTGTGCCAGCGCTGGGGGAGATAAAAGAGACCCGACTCGTTCCAATCACTTCTCCTGTTTCCTGGCTGATCACTTCAACGGGTGTGCCAATCTGAATCTGAGACAATCTTGCCACTGGGATTTCAATATTGATCTCGAGCTGGTCATTGCTGCGGATACTGGTGAGTTCTGTCTGGCTATTGACAAAATTTCCAACTTTCACTGGAATATCCCCGACAATACCAGCGATTGGGGCTGTCACATTGTAGTATTCCAGTTCCACTTGTTGGGCTACGGCCTGGGCTTGGGCACTTTGAATTTGTCGCTGCAATAATTCGATTCGAGCCTGCTGAGATTGGACATTCTGTCTGCGGCTCTCAATTTGGGCTTCTAGGGTTGTAATCTGGCGCTCTAGGTCGCTATTGGCACTGGATACTCCAGCCTGAGCTCCTTTGATAGTTTGAGCCTGTCGAGCGATACCCCTTTTCGCCCCCTCTACCCTGGACTGGGCCGCTCGAATTTCTTCTTGCTGATTGGCCACATCAGCCTGGCTGGTTTCCAAGTCTCTCAACCGCTCGTCGTAGATTTCTCGAGAGACAACTCCCTCTTTATAAAGCTCATTGTAGCGATCAAATGATGCCTGTCTTTCAGTCTGAATAGCCTGACGGCGGTCAAGCTCTCGGTTTGCAGCATTGAGACTTTTCTGAGCATCTTCCAGCTCAAATTGCAAGCGTTCCCGTTCCTGCTTTTGGACTTCAACTTCCTGTTGGCTCTGTTCTAAATTTGCACCTTGGGACTGAAACTCCAGTTCGGCCTGGACTCGCTTCAGTTCCGCCTCTGCTGCCGCCAGATCTGCTCTGGCCCCAACGACCTCCGCCCGCCGGGACTCGACCGTTGCCAGTTGACTGGCTAAATTGGCCTGTTGCTGAGCCGGGTCAATCAAGAGCAAGGGCTCTCCGACTTCAACGCGATCGCCCAGATCAACATACACCTGCTTGATCGCTCCATCGACGCGGGGACGAATCACGGCGTTTTCTGCCCCTTCAACCCTGGCATTATAGGTGGTGCTGTCTTTGACGCTGGTGGGCTCAATCTGCTTGATGGTCACTTGGGCCGGTGGAGGCCCTGCCGCTTGGGGCTGAGACGCACA
Organism: Oscillatoriales cyanobacterium RM2_1_1; assembly: GCA_012033335.1. Taxonomy (GTDB): domain Bacteria; phylum Cyanobacteriota; class Cyanobacteriia; order Cyanobacteriales; family Microcoleaceae; genus JBHJGO01. Next base: position 142,499 of record JAAURB010000001.1, on the reverse strand, counting down.
GGATGCCAGCATTAATGCACCGAGAAATGGAAATACAAGCTGGCGGAAGTTAATGGAAGAGTTCACCATGATTCGGATCAAAGCGTTTTTCTGTAGGGTAGCACAAGACAAAAACGATCTGAGATGGGGTTGAATAAATCTCCATTTAGCTTGACTATGGCCATTATTCAAGGATTTCTGCCAACCAGTGCTGAACTAGGGCTTTGGCCAGGGGATCCCTGAGTCTCTGGCTAGATAGTTGGAAACAGCGGCAGCCCCATACTGATTCAGATGACTGGGGTCAGAGAAATAGTCATAGGTGTCTAGCCATTGAAACCCTAGATTGACAAATGTGAAGTCGGTTTGACTGGCCGTTTGACTGGTGATTTCCCCAGCAACTTGGGCCATGGTCTGATGGAACTTATCTTCATAGGCCATTCGCACCTCATCGAGATAATCCCGGGTGAGGGGCATATTCACAAAGGCTAGGTCAACGTTATGAGTACGGGTGTAGCGGGCCAGACGACGCAGGGCATCCATCTGGATGCCATTGAGGGTAAATGCCTCATAATCGCTATCGTAGTATCCAGAAACCCGGGAGTGTTCCTGGTAGTAGGTGGCAGGGTCAAACCGAATTGACAGGGGTAGAAACCCATTGGGCTCTAGTCTTGGAGTCTCTCGGGTGGTTTTGACCAATTCCTCTAGCTCGTCCGTGGCGGCTGGAGCTTGTTCCTGGGCAAAAATATGTTCTCTGACCAAGATTTGTAGGACGTGCTTGAGGCGATCGCGCTGGGGATAGGCGGCTGAGACCGAAGCCAATTGTTGATCAAGCCAGGTTTGCCAGGATTTGGATAGGTTAGGTTTTAGGGAGGATGGATCTTGAATCCCTTCAGCATCAGTATCCGCCGCATCGGTCATTATTCTAAACTGGCCCTGGGCGAGTTGTTGATAGCCTGCGGAGGTGGCAATCGTCTCGTAGGTGCGATCAGTGCGACCACTGTTCAGTGCCCGGACTCCGTCTGCAATGATTACCAATCGGGGCAATTGTTCAGGCGGAAGAATCCGGCTGAGGATCAGATCGACGACTTGCAAGGTGGCACCATTCACCCCAAGGTTAAACACTCGAAGTTGAGGATGTCCCTGACGGGCCAATTCCTGCTCTAGCTGGGCTGGATCAATTCCGCGCAAAGCCCTGGAACTGCCCAAAATCAGAACATCGGGAGGGCGCTTTTCTGTGGCGATGAACTGTTGATAGCGGGCCAACTGTTCATCCAACTGCTCACTCTGAAAGGTGGGATAGGCTAGGGGCAAAAACTTACCTTGAGCCCCCGAGGATTGGCCGGGAACCGCAACAAAGTCGGAGGACTGAAATACCCCATCGGGGGCAGGGGGTATTTGGGAAAGGGCTGATTGAAAGGGGGCAAACCGTGACAGAATATTAGTTCCCGTTGATGGGCTGGCAACCGTCTGGGCTTCGCCTTCGGTATCTGACGGGCGCGGGGTTTCAGCCTGAGTTTCAGTGATGGTTTCAGGGGATTCAGGCTGTAGGGGTTGTAAGAGCTCCCCCACGACTAAATCCACCTGCAGTACCAGCAAGCATCCCAATGCTCCCCAAACCAGGGCCAGACCAGCTCTTTGGTAATTTCCAGTCGTGACTTTCCCCAGGGATACCCGGTCATTATCCCGACTGACGAATAAACGAGAAGCTTGAAGACCCTGTTGTAGCCGACCAGATAAATTGTCTAAGCCCTTTCGCCAGAGTGATTCCGCCCCTTGAGTTGGGAGAGCTACCTCATCCTCTAGGGCCTCAGTGGTCATTTCAGGGTGAAGCAGGACAGCTTCAGCTTCAGCCAGTTCCGGTTCAGAGTTGGCCAGGGACAGTTCTAGTTGCTGCCGCAGGGTATTGGATTGAGTTGGATCCAGGGTAAATCCATAGCGCCACAGGGGATATTTTTGCCCGGCTCGACGACCATAGACCCGAACTTTGAGAATCCCTGCAATCTGCTGATGCCGCAGGGGTTTGACAACCTGAGCCAATACCTGGGATTGGGAGGGACAAACGGGGGCCTCGGTCATCACATGGAGGACGCTGCCCTTTTGCAGGAGCAACACTTGAACGCCCCCAGTGGCCAACTTGGTTTTCAGGCTGGGGTTGAGCAGGCGACTGAGTAGAAACTTGAGTGCTTCTAGATTTCCCTGTTGGGCCAGGGTAAAAGCACTGGGTTGGAGATCGGAGCGGATCGCAGCGGGGAGATTTAGCCATTCAATCCAGGCTGGGGCATCAGACCGATCGGTTTTTGCCTCCAATCCATAGAGGGCCGCCGCATGAATTCCCTGGGGAGCCAAGGCTTCTAGCTCCGGGGCAACCCGCTCCCGCACCTGTTGGGGATCGGGAACCGCCTCCAAACTTATCTTGCCCCGACCAATCCTGGCCCTAGAACGATTTTGAGGATGGCATAGTTGGGAGAAGACATACAGAGTTGAGTCTTTCAGGGTGGCCCGAACTTTAATGCCCAACGGATTGAGTTTTTGATTGAGCAGATGGGCTATGGCCTGTTCATCACCCCATCGGCCCCAGTCTCGCAAAATTTTGTCCGGAGGGGTCAAGTCCACCCGCAACATCCAATCCGGGCTGGACTCCCCTTGAACTTGCAATAAAATCACCGCATCTCGCACCGGTTGCCGGTATAGACTCTCAAGCTGGAGTTGTCGCAAATGTTCAGCAATAGGCTCTGCCAGCAACGAAGGGTCGGGGCTATAGGCTGATTCACAAACAACCCAAAGACGATGGGGCGGCACTTCAGGGGCCAGATCGGGTGCAACGGGCTCAACTGTTTCAACCGTTGCTACATTTCTGGATTGGCCAATTGGTCGCAGACCAACTTTGAGGGTAACCCCCAAACTGCCCAGAATCTGCCTGAGGGAATCGGCGATCGCCTCTGAAGAGGCTTTTTGGCCTGACTTGACTGTAGTTGAGATTGCAGTTGAACCTGTAGTTGGTGCTACAATTTCACGGGGCGTATCTGAACCAGAGGTTCGGGCCCAAGAGCTTGAGGGCTTGACCGGAGACCCCTGGAATTCTGAAGTGGGCGGGGGAGGGGCCGAAACTGAAGCCAGAATTTTCTCCGGAGGGATCGGACTGATGACCTGGGGAACGGAATGCCGAACCGAAGGTGGGTTAATCGTTGGGGAAGTCCCTGGACTGGTAACTGGAGCCATGACCATCTCCTGTTCAAGGGAGGGGCTGACGGAACTGGCCGTAGAGGCGGAGTCGGTCTCAGAGGCGGGTGGCTTACCATTGTGTGCGAGAGGATCAGGCATATCAGGTTGAGTACCCCTATCCTGATCGATCACCCGATCTAATAAATTGGAAGTCTGAGGAACTGAAGCTGAACCCGTCAGACCAAGCCCGGAGGTCGATGAGAAATTTGCGGTCGTTGAGTCGTAGCTCAACTTCATCGTCCATTCCGGACGCTTTGCGCCTTGAGCCCGACCCGAGATAAAAATCTTGTCAATCCTCGAAGTCTGGGGAGGAAAGAGAACTTCCAGAGATTTGCCTTCGAGGGCACTCAATAACCGGGAAACCATCAGCTTCTCCGGTGGGCAGCTAGGGGCTTCGCACATCAGATGTAAATCTGTGCCTCGCAACTTTGCCTGAACCTGAGTTCCTTGAAACTGAATGGCATTCTCTGCCCATTGAGTTAAGACTGACCAGTCCGGTGTTAACACGCTTTCACTCTGCTACACAGCTTTACTAAAGATTATGAATTAAATTTAAATAGAGTGGAACAGCCGTTTCGGTGGTTCCCAGCAGGCAAGATGCCTACACCACAAGATTTGCATCTGATTTGATGGACGTTCCTAAACACCTGACTTCTAACATCTAAACCTACAACGTTAAATCTACAATGTCTCACCTGATGTTGCATCTCAATGCTGTGCCTGACATCCTGAATCCGGAATGCTCCGCTACTTTTCTGCTTTTTCGAGTATATTTTGGCATAGTTAGGACAGAGTTGAAAAAATCTAAATGCAGTCTTCCCCTAAATCATTCTCTGAGCTTGAATCCTCTCGTCCTGCCCCCAACAAAATTGCCTCGAATCTGATGTTGGGGATGGCCACGGCCCCAGTCCTTTGCTTGCTCACCGGGAGTCAATTCCTGGGCAAGCTATTGACGGGTCTCAGTCAAAGCAGTGAGGATGTCTTTCGGGGCGATCGCCTCCCGCTGCTGCACTTTCCTCAAGGGAGTCATAAAGCAACCGCTCCTGAAGAAGAATTTTAAGCTGACCTGAGACTGATCGGCAGTGCATCCTGATAATCTCATCCCGTCACCCTCAAGATAGCCAGGGAGAGTTCAGCTCTGAGATCTGAATTTCAGATATTTAAATTTATCAGATATTTATAAGTTAGGTGGTTGTAATTAATTATCAAATGACAGGGGGTCTGGAGCTTCGCCCTAGGAAGGGGGAACTGCCCCCTTCACCCCCCACATCAATTTTCTAATTAATTGCTTCAAGAATTGCGTCAAGCCACTTAATCTATTATCTAATAGATATTATTAATTCTGAAGGCATTAAAGCAGGGGGCATACTTTAACTTCAAAATCATCCCGCCTGACGGGACTAATCTTAATGGTGGATGGTGGCTATGAGGATAAAATTTTTGAATCGGGCTAGGATTTTTGTAGCAAGGTTAACAGAATGTCAAGATTAGCAACGATTATTTTTTGAATGTTAAATGTTTTCATCTCTTTGCTGTCTGAGGTGAGTATTTGGTCTCAAGTAACGTTGTATGCCATTTTTCTTTAACATTCAAATTCCTGGCATATTCTAACTCAGGAAAAAATAGTCTAACTTTCTACAGATTAAGCCCTACAATGAGTTACATCAAACATTGATAATTAGAGATATTCCTAACGAAGAAAGGCCCCTATGAGTTCACTGCTCCACTCCTCAGATTCCTTACCCGACCTGATAAAAACTCAGCAAAGTCAGCCCCAAAATCACCTGACCACTACTTCAGAATTATTTCTGCGAAATCGTCTCAGAATAGTCGAGGATTTATGGGAATCCGTGCTCTGTCAAGAGTGTGGCCAGGAGCTCGTGGATTTACTGCGCAAGCTACTTTCTATGACTTCCCCAGAGGGCCAAGCTTCAGGATTTCAAGAATCAAATGTTCTAGAACTGATCGAACGATTGGATATCAATTCGGCGATTCGGGCCGCTCGAGCCTTTGCCCTCTACTTTCAATTGATCAATCTGGTTGAACAGCACTACGACCAACAAGACCAGCAGAAAAATTACGCTTCTGTGCATTCTGCCAAGCAATCTGTAGACTTCTACTCCGGGATTCAAAACTCTGTCTTTGAAACCCGTAATCAACGGTTCTCAGATGATCAAGAGTCCCCTGTTCTGAGAAATGGCCATCGTGGTACAGATGATCGGGAATTGGCAACGTTTTATAGTTTGTTTGATGTGCTCCATCGCTTGAATGTGCCGTCTCAATTGGTTCAAAGATTACTGAATCACCTGGATGTGCGCCTAGTTTTTACGGCTCACCCAACGGAAATTGTCCGCCATACGATTCGTACCAAGCAGCGACGGATCGCCAAAATTTTACAACGACTCGATCAGGTCGATGAACAGTATGGAACCTTAGATCAGGATTCAGATCAGGGGGCCGTGGTGTCTTCCTGGGCCGCAGAGCTCAAGGAGCACCTGAGTGAGGAAATTCGCCTGTGGTGGTGTACGGATGAATTGCATCAGTTCAAGCCCTCTGTCTTGGATGAAGTCGAATATACCCTACACTACTTTCAGGAGGTGCTATTTGAGGTGATTCCTCAGCTCTATCAGCGAATCAAACAAGCCCTGCATCATTCCTTTCCCTATCTGCAACCCCCAGGCTATGACTTTTGTACATTTGGTTCCTGGGTGGGGGCAGATCGAGATGGCAATCCCTCTGTCACCCCAGAGGTGACCTGGCGTACTGCCTGTTACCAACGGCATCTGGTTTTGGGCAAGTATATCGCAGCGGTAGAAAAGCTGAGTGAGGTTTTGAGCTTGTCTTTGCATTGGAGTGATGTACTGCCAGAATTGCTGGAATCTCTAGATCGCGATCAGATGCAGTTACCCGAGGTCTATGACAAATTGGCTATCCGCTATCGTCAGGAACCCTATCGCCTAAAGCTCTCCTATGTTCAGAAACGTCTGGAAAATACCCGCGATCGCAACTGGCGACTTTACAACAGTAGTGAATCCAATCGGGGCCGGGAAGCCTTAACCCTTCAGGAAAAGGCTGGGAGTTTGTATTGCTCTGGGGGTGAGTTTCTAGCGGAGTTAAAGCTGGTTCAGCGCAACTTAGAGGAAACGGGCATTAGTTCCCGGGATTTAGAAAATCTGATCTGTCAGACCGAGATTTATGGCTTCAGCCTGGCTCGGCTGGATATGCGGCAGGAATCCTCAAACCATTCCAATGCCCTGACTGAAATTGCTGAATATTTACAGATTTTACCTGAGCCCTACAACAATCTACCTGAGTCTAAGCGGGTGAAATGGCTGGCAATTGAGCTACAGACTCGTCGCCCCCTGATTCCGGCAGAGTTGCCTTTTTCGGAGAAAACCTGCGAAATTATTCATACCTTCCGGGTGATGCGGGAGTTGCAGCAGGAGTTTGGCCCGGAAATTTGTCAGACCTATGTGATCAGCATGAGCAACGAAGCCAGTGATGTGCTGGAGGTGTTGCTGCTGGCCAAGGAAGCGGGACTCTATGACCCTGCCACAGGCACTGGGAATTTACAGGTAGTACCGTTGTTTGAGACGGTTGATGACTTGAAACGGGCTCCCCGGGTGATGACTGATTTATTTGATTTGCGACCCTATCGAGCCCTACTCGCCGGAGGCTATGAACACTTTTCCCAGGAACAAGCCCAATCCGCCAATGGTCAGAGAGTGTCCTCCCGGGTCTCCTTGCAGGAAATCATGCTGGGTTACTCCGATAGCAACAAAGATTCCGGGTTCCTCAGTAGCAATTGGGAAATTCATAAGGCTCAGAAATCTCTGCAAACCGTTGCAGAAGCCCACGGGATCAGCTTGAGAATCTTCCATGGGCGGGGGGGATCGGTGGGACGTGGCGGGGGGCCAGCCTACAAAGCGATTCTGGCTCAACCGGGCAAAAGCATTGACGGTCGGATTAAAATCACTGAACAAGGGGAGGTGCTGGCCTCTAAGTATTCCCTCCCCCAATTGGCTCTGTACAACCTGGAGAGTGTGGCAACGGCGGTGATTCAAGCCAGTTTGCTCAATAAAGGCTTTGATGAGATTGAGCCCTGGAATGAAATCATGGAGGAGCTCGCCACGAGATCGCGCCAGCACTATCGAGCCCTAATCTATGAGCAGCCTGACTTTGTGGATTTCTTCCATGAGGTAACGCCAATTCAAGAAATTAGCCAGTTGCAAATTAGTTCCCGCCCTGCCCGTCGGAGTGGGGACAAGCGCAAGGAGATCTCGGGTCTGCGGGCCATTCCCTGGGTATTTAGCTGGACGCAAAGTCGATTTCTGCTGCCGTCCTGGTACGGGGTCGGAACCGCATTGCAGGAGTTTGTTCAGGACAAGCCTCAGGAACATTTGAAGTTGCTGCGCTACTTTTATTTAAAATGGTCTTTCTTCCGTACTACCATTTCGCGGGTGGAGATGACCCTAGCTAAGGTTGATCTCCAAATGGCTGCCCACTATATGCGGGAGCTCAGAAGCCCCCAAAATCAAGACCGATTTGATGCCCTGTTTCAGCAGATTGCCGAGGAATTTCACCTGACGCGCCATCTTGTTCTGCAAATTACCGAACAGGAAAACCTACTGGATTGCGATCTAGCCCTGCAACGTTCAGTGCAGTTGCGCAATGGTACGATTATTCCCCTGGGATTTCTTCAGGTGGCGTTGCTCAAGCGTCTGCGTCAGCATGGTATCTCTGCTGAGCCCGGGGTCATTCAGTCCCGCTATAGCAAAGGGGAACTCCTCCGAGGCGCTTTGCTAACGATCAATGGGATCGCGGCTGGAATGCGAAATACTGGTTGATCCTCTAACCCCAAATCCTCCGTGATGGCGTTGTTCAAGGGTGAGTTCGATAGTCCCGCCGGTTTTTGGCGGATTTCTGGTTGATATCATCCTGGAATAGACTTGTCCAGACTTCAAGATTGAGCATGACCACAATGGCAATTAGAACAAATTCTCCAGAATATCAGAGGGAGAAAATCTGCTATAATGAAAAAATTGCGAATATATATTTCACGTTTTCCCTGGAGAGGTGGCCGAGTGGTTGAAGGCGCAGCACTGGAAATGCTGTTTAGGGGTGACTTTAACGAGGGTTCGAATCCCTCCCTCTCCGTTTTAGGTTTTGCTGACTACAAGCTACCGTCGCAGTACTCCAGTCATAGCTGAAAGCTTGGCTGGTGATGTAGCGGAGCGCGACCGATAGAGAGCAGTCTACACAAGTTTGTGTTATGGCTTAGACCTGTTAAACATAACGTGGGAATTTAAGCTAGAGCCAGCCGCTGAGCAAGTTTTGGGATTGATTGAGCACACATTTGGGCTTGGTGCACGTTCGATGGTCGCGGGAAATCCCCGACCTGTTTGCGGTAAAGCAAGCCCGAATCGTTTGCAAAGCATCAGGCTACTTTGTCGTGCTTAGCCTTCAGGCCGATGTTGATATCCCCGCTATGATGCCTCAGGGTCATCCAATAGGGATTGATGTCGGACTTGAATATTTCCTCTCGACTTCAGACGGGGAACAGGTTAAGCGGCCCCGCTTTTTTAATGAACTGCACCGTAAGCTGAAATTGCTGTAACGTAGGCTCAAGAATCAGCAAAAAGGGTCAGCTAACTGGCTGAAGCTTCAGAAGAAGATTGGGAGAGTGCATCAACGCCTTGCTGATACCTGCGCAACAAAGACGGCAAGCGCTATCAAGCGATTAAAGACTACATGCTATCGCCCGCCTCAACCGGGAATTCAAGTCTGGCATCAGCGATGAACAGTTGGCAAAGCTGGTGACGTTTCTGCGAGAGCAGGATGCGCTGTGTGTGATTAACCTAGAGGAGCAGCAAGATGGGGCGCAGATTATTTGTTCGATGGGATTATTCCGGGGTTAAAGTAGAGGCAAATCCCTGGTATTTCACATGTTGAGGAAACAACCTATGACTGACTCCCCTATTACAAAGAATTTCACTCCATCCAGAGATTTGTCATGGGAAAACCTGTATTTGAGGATTGCGCTACCCAGTCAAGTTTTTGCTCGAACTGCTGAGTTCTGGTATGACCCATGCGGAAATTTTGACCGACTATGATGATCTAGAAGAAGCGGATATCCTAGCTGTCCTGCTGTTTGCCGCTCGTCTAAGCCAAGTTAAGAGTACTCATTGGCTAGCATTTTGACAAAGACCTGGTATTAGGAGAATAAGCGATGCAATCTAATCTCTATGAAACAGATTTTTATGCTTGGACTTTGGAGCAGTCTAAGTTACTCCAAATAGGTGATTTTAAGGGATTAGATATTGTGAACTTGGTGGAGGAAATTGAATCTTTGGGCAAACAACAGCGCCAGGAATTACGAAGTCGGCTAGGTGTCTTAATTGGACATCTTCTAAAATGGAACTATCAACCCGAAAAGCGGAGCAAAAGCTGGCGAGTGACAATTCAAATTCAACGTCGTGAAATACAAGACATCCTAGAGGATAATCCTAGCCTGAAGCCCTATTTGCCAGAGGCGATTGCAAAAGCTCATAAGGCTGGACTGGATTTAGTGGCTCTAGAGACCCCTTTAGATTATCAAGACTTACCAGAAGACCCCATTTACACCAGCGAGCAACTTCTCAGCCCTGATTTTCCCAGTGGGCTGAATGAAGTTTAATGCTCCTAATCTCGCCCATTGGGAACGTTAGGCTGCACTGATCAAGGGTAGGGTTAGAATAAACACTCAAAATTGGGCAACCTCAATCAACCCCAATCTTCCCCAATAAAATCCTCAACGCCGTCAAATTTACCCAGATATCCTCAGTCAGAGGATTTTGATACATCAAATTTCTCAAGGGATAACAGGAAAACCCTTCCCCTGTCAAACTATAATGCTCCAGGTTTAAAAACTGACTAATCACCCAATAATAATGCCGCTGATAATGGGGCGAAACCAGCTCAATTACCTGGGTATCAGGCTGACAAAAAACTAGATTTGTCAGTCCACTACCATGGGGGGCAACAATCACGTTTGCTTGAGCAAATAGGGCCACCTGCTGGGAAAAAGTCAGAGATTCCAATTGAACACTGACGAATCCATATTGCTGTAAAACCTCCATCACTTCTATTTCATTAATCACCCGGCGATGTCTGGCATCCCCTCGACTAATATAAATTCGCTCTGAAACGTGAGCGGATCTTAAATTAATTGACGTTAAAAAACTCCCCCTGAGAAACTCAATTCCCCAGGGTTTTAGCCAACCCAAGGGCGCAGCAAAAGCGGGGACAACCAGATTTTTGGCTTGAAGATGGGGATGGCGATCGCTGGTGAGAATTTGATCCGTTGAAATCCCCAGTTGATTTAACGTTTCTTGCTGAAAATCCAGGTGAATACTATTGACCAAAAACCATTCTATCTGCTCAAAAATTCCACTCCGCCGCAACAGCTCAATTCGGGGTAAAACATCTACCATCCAGTGAAAATAAATCTGCCCCGACAACCCCGACAGAACAGCAACGTTTCCATCAATCAGGGTCAATTCCGGCAGATCAGGCTCCCGAAAAATTCGATGATTTTGCGGTTGATATTTCTGGCATCCTGGCAATTGACCAGGATACTCCCGGGAAACATCCGCTAACAATTGATTATCGGGGGTGATAATCGCGATCGCCTTGCAAACCATCCAGTAATTTTCCTGGGAAACAATCCAGGCTCTTCCCTGGGGAATTTGAGCAACAAACCCTGGGAATTCGCCGGATTCCTGAAATGATTCCTTGACCGATTGGCGGGAACAGGTTTGAATTCCATGACCTGAATTCACCAGTTCTAATTGTTGATAAATCCGCCTTAAGCAAGGCAGACAGTCTAAACCCTGACATTCTATCTCAGAACTTTGACTCGCTTTCTCTGGAGCGATTGCAGATTCATTGCTAGAATCTAAACTAGAATCTAAAATAGAGCCTGAATCAGATATCAGCAAGACTAATCGGGAATCTGGAGGTAAGTCAATGACCGTATAGTGAGTCGTTTCTAACTGTTGAGCGTGTAACCAATCATAGGTTTTTAAACAGATTGCTTTGGGTTTCAAATCAGGAGTTTGGGTTGTAATCGTGTCCCGATTTAGCCATCGCAGGATCAACGGATGAATCGTTAATTTAGGTTGACGGCGGTGAAAATGATCAAGGACTTTAGCATAATATTCGGTTGCCAAGTCTCCACGGTTTTGCTGTTCTAAAATCAGCCCGATCAACAGGTAAACTTCGCCACTAAATTCCTGGGTATTTTTCGTCAGGGTTTGGGCCAGATGAACTACCGTTAGAGCAATATTCTGACGATGGTGTCGCCATGCACAATAACCCAAACGCCAGTAAGTTTCCAGGGATTTGGGCTGAACCCGAAGCGCCTTTTGATAGTAACGAATAGCCGACTCGAATTCTCCATATTGCATTAAGGTATTGCCCAGATGAAAGTAAGCTTTTCCTAATAATTGACAGAGGTGTGACGTGACAGATTCCAGGGTTGAACTAGACCTAGAATCTACATTTGAATACTCGCTAAAGTCAACCTGAGTCAGTCCCTGGAGAAATTGGGCGCAGGTCACCTGGGCTAATAGTAATTCATCCTGAGAGTCATCCTGAGACATTTCATCAAGCACTATGGAACCAAACCGCTGAATGTAAGCGGCAACAAATTTTGCATCCAGGTTAATGGCTTGTCGCAAACAAATCAGGGCAGAGATGAATTGGCCTTGGCTCAGGAGAGAACTGGCACAATCACTATAGGCCAAAATGTTTTTTGGATCGAGTTCCAGCACTTTTTGCAGATAGGCAATTCCTAGATCGTGTTGATTTTGCTGCTGCCAGATCTTCGCTAAATTGATATAAGCCATGATTAAATCAGGCTGAAGCTCAATGGCGGCTTGATAAGCTGCGATCGCCCGACCTACTTTTCCCTGGGCCCCAAAGACCTGCCCCAGATTATTGTGCAGGATCGCCCAGTCTGGTTTCAGGGTGAGTCCCTGTTCTAGAACAGTCTGAGCAGCAGCTAAGTGTTCCTGTCGCAGCAGCAGACAACCCAATGTATTGTGAATTTCGGGGGCCTCGGGAATCTGGCCCAGGGTTTGCTCTAAAAGCTCAATAGCCTGGGGAGTTTTGCCCTGGTCACTCAGGACAATGGCCCATCCCAGATAGGGCAAGACATAGTCAGGCCGAAGAGTTGTGGCCTGCTGATAATGGTGAATCGCCTCGGCAAATTCCCCCTTGAACTGCAGGGCTTCTCCCAGGGAATAATATAGCTCAGGGGGCGATTGATGATACAGGGAAAAAGCCTTGCGATAGAAGGAGATGGCTTCATCTAACCAACCGATATTACGATACAGTCGAGCCAGATAGGCATAGGGTTCTGGCCACAGGGGTTGCAGCTCTATCGCCTTAATGTAAGCGTGTTGGGCGGCTGTCCACTGTTCCTGGGTTTCGTAGAGATTTCCCAGAAGTTGATGGCCAGGAGCAGAATTGGGATCGTGGTTGAGTACTTGTTGGCAAATATTCAGGGCTCGAGCCGAATTGCCCTGGGACAAATAGGCCGTTGCGATCTGGAGCAATTGTTCAGGGCCCATGAATGGTTTCAATTGATGGTTGGAATATAGGGAGCCTACCTGAATTGTAAGCCCAGGTTGAGCCCCTTTCCCATTGGGATGGCTGAGCTAGACTCCGATAGAGTTCTAGAAATCCCACATCACCGGACTGTCGTCAAGGGGATCGGTGACAATCCGACCAATGGTGTCAATTTCACTCAAGTCCGCCGCAGAAAGAGTCCCTTGAGCGGCCTCAGCATTTTGGACTGCCTGCTCAACATTGCGGGCTCCCACAATGGCATGGGCTTGGGGTTGGGCGATCAACCAGGCAATGGCCAGTTGCGCCAGGGTGCAGTGATTCCGTTCGGCGATTGGACGCAGTTTATCTAAGGCGTTCTGGACTCTCTCATAGTTTTCCTTGATATGGAATAGTTTATTTTTTGAGCGATGATCTCCTTCGGCAAATTGATGATCCGGGCCAAATTTTCCGGTTAGTAATCCCTGGGCCAAAGGGGAATAGGCCAGGATGGAAATATTGTGCTCTACACAATAGGGCATTAACTCCTGTTCTGCCATGCGCCAGAACAGGGAATAGGGGGGCTGAATACTCTCAATTCGGCCATATTGGCTGGCGGCTTCAAGCTGACTCCGGGAGAAATTAGACACGCCCAAGGCCCGAACTTTTCCCTGTTGTTTGAGTTCGTTCAATGCCGCCATGGTTTCTTCGATTGGTACTACTTCGCTGTTCCAGGTTCCAGACGGCCAGTGAATTTGATAGAGGTCGATATAGTCGGTTTTGAGGTTGTTCAGGGAACGGTGGCAAGCTTCAATCACCTGATCGTATTTCATGTGATTGGCAAAAACTTTTGTGGCATAAACCACCTGATCGCGAATATCACTAACGGCCTCAGCCACGATCCGTTCTGAATGACCTTCTCCATAAACTTCAGCCGTGTCAATCGTGGTGATTCCAGCCTTGACCCCAGCCCGGATTGCTTTCACCGTTTCGGCATCTTCGATACCGACCCACATCCGTTTTCCAGCCTGCCAGGTGCCCATCAAAATCGGGGTAATCTGAATATCAGAAGTGCCCAAGGATCGTGTCTGCATCATGAAATCCTCCATTCTGATCTCTATTTTAAGGGTTCCGATCACTTGATGCTTCCGGCGGCAGTAAGATATGGTAGTTGACATGAGTTTTTCCCCAGCAAGACAGCAATTTATTCAGGAGATTCAGGCTCCTGAGCCCCAAATAGACCTGGCAAAGGCAGCGCTATACCTGGCCCAGGAGGAATTTCCTGAGTTAGAACCGATGGCCTATTTGAATGCCCTCGATACGATGGCGGTTGAGATCCAGGAACGACTGCCCGTAGAGCGCTATCCTCTGCGGGTGTTGCAGGTGATGAATCAGTATTTATTCACTGATCTGGGGTTTGTCGGCAGCCGGGAGAACTATTACGATCCAGACAATAGCTATCTCAACCAAGTGATCGATCGGCGCACTGGTATTCCGATTACCCTGTCTCTGGTGTATCTGGCCCTAGCTCAACGGATTGACTTCCCGATGGTCGGGATTGGGATGCCAGGACACTTTTTGATTCGTCCCGATTTTGCCGATGCAGGGATTTATGTTGATGCGTTTAATCAGGGGGAAATTCTGTTTCCAGTGGATTGTGAAGCCCGTCTGTCTCAGATCTATGGTCAGCCGGTGCAACTCCAACCCGAATTTCTCGAGCCCGTGGGCTCCCGGCAATTTCTGGCCCGGATGTTGACGAACTTGAAAGTGATCTATGTGAATCAAAATCAGATCGATAAGGCCCTAGGGGCGGTTGAGCGGATTTTGCTGTTGTTTCCGGAGGCCCTATCCGAACGGCGCGATCGCGGCTTACTCTACTATCAGTTGGATCAGTGGAGGGAAGCACGAAAAGATCTGGAGTTTTATCTGGCCAAAATGCCGTCAGCCCCGGATGAGCAGGTCGTTCGACGATTGTTAGAGCGAATAGACTGGGCCCCCTGAGGCAGCGATCATCGAGTCATTCCTATTATCAGGAACCAGACCCCTGGATCCCCGGTTTCGAGATTGAACCCGATGGACATCCAATCATCGGGTAGTCTCAAGGTATTTCCCTGGATAGATTTACGGAACTTTAACTCTATTCGGGTAGACTATCTGAGAGTATGATAAGGAAAACTTTGTTAGGCTTATCTGCCAATTCTAAACTTTTTCTACTTTTTCTACTTTTTGTGAGGAATGAATATGAGACGTTCAACAGGGAGCTGGTTTGATCAAATTCGGCCTTTCACCTATTTTCGGGGGAGTATCTCAAAATACATTTCCCTGGGATTAGCGATGGTTCTCAGCGTTACCGCAAGCTGGATGATTCTGACCGCTCGTCCCGCTACAGCCGTTGAGGAACTGCAACTCCAGTATGGGGCTGCTAATATTGCGATTGGTTTTGATGAGTTAGAAACGTTCGCTGAAACTGGAGAACAGTCCAATCAGCTTCGGTCTCTGTTTACCCTGGCGAGTTTAACGGAGCCTCAAATTGCAGATTTCCGCAAAGCCCTCAATTTTGGGGTGGAAGTTCCGGCTGACATTGTTGATAGTCTCCTGGATTCTAGCTATGGTCGCCTGGCCTTGGGAGCAGTTGGCTTATTTATCAAGTCTGGAAGTGACATTGATCAGATTATTGACCGGGTGCTCCAATCCATTCGGGCGGCAACTCGAGATGGCAGTTTGACGGTTTTGGAACTGATTGTCGGCTATAAGGGAATAGATGTGATCAGTATTAATGTCGAGAGACTGGTTGATCTCTACGAAGATATTGTAGCTTTAGGGGAGAAGGCCGTTGACTTCCTCCGGGCTCAACCTGAGGTTCAGCGTTTAATTTGTGAACAATAGCTCTGGCTACGGTAGTCTTCAGGGCTGAACTGTAGTCTGTTAAGGTCGCCTCCACCACGTTTGACAAATTTGACCCCAAAAAAAGGATACAAGAGTATCCTTTTTTATGGAAGTTACCGATAAAGTTTACAGATGGAAATTTCAGGGGGCTTTTAGGAAGCCTCAAGGCGATCGCCGATATTGTCGTTCAGCCACCTGTTTCAGGCGGCGCAATTGAGCCTCCATATCCGTCTTAGTCCAGGTGGCGGCAAATCGGTTAAACCCAAAGGCAATCAAGGGATTGGGGATTTCAAACTCAAATTGATTCACCAATCGGGTTCCAGTTTCCTGGGGTTGGCATTCCCAGCGATCGCTCCCTTTAAAAAAGCCATCAAAGCCCCAGACAATTAAACCCGGTTCCCGCTCTAATACCACACTTTTCAAGGCCGGTTGGAGCATCGGAATTTGAATGACAAACCGAAAACGGCCTCCCACTTCCGTATTCCACTCCCCAATCGGATCGCATCGCAGGGCAGGGTTGAGCCATTGATGCATGAGATCCTGTTCCGTGATACATCGCTCTACAACAGTGGCACTAGAACGAATTTGAATTGATTGTTGAAAGACTTGACGAGATTGCATCCTTGCTTCAAGCTATAGGCAGATCATACAAGTAGGTTAACCTAGACAGCACAAACTCGTCAGGAATCTTGAAAATGTCAGCATCTGGGAGAGATTTATCGTCTTTCTCGACATTTGTTGGAATACCTGAGGTTTTGTCGGATTAAGAGGAGATTTTGAGAGTCTGCTGTTGAGACAAGTTCTTCTAAATATGGTTAGCTAGGATCACCTAATATTCTGAAAACCTCATTAGTAGTTCAGCTAGTCCTGATATCTATCCAAGGTTAGAGGTCAGGAGCTGACTGTTCGTTCATTTTAGACTTCATAATCGATCTGAGAAAACTATGAATGGAACCTGGTACGAAATTCCACAACTGATTGAGGTGAAGCTGCCGACGCTGTCTCATCTTCACCTAGCTCAGAATGCCGTTCAAGATACGACCAATGCAGTTCAGGATACGACTTCCCGAGCCCTAGGGGGTATCAATACTGCCCGGATCTGGGACATTGTTCTGGCGGTTGGTCTCTTATTTGTTGGTTGGCTGGTGGCTTTGTTTGCCCAGTCTCTAACGCGGAATCTGCTGAAAAAGACCAGTTTCGACAATCGTCTGGCATCCTGGATGTCTGGTGGAGACGGGAGCGGAGAAGATATCCCGATTGAAAACTGGATTGCTACTGCTGTATTCTGGATTATTTTCCTGCTAGCCATTATTGGCTTCCTGGACAGACTGCAGTTTGGTGGAGCCGTGACTCCCCTAACCAGTTTTATCAGCGAGATCACTGATTTCTTGCCAAACCTTTTAGGGGCTGCCTTATTGCTGGGTTTGGCCTGGGTTTTGGCCACCGTAGCCAAGTCTTTAGTGCTTCGTCTTTTAGATTCGTTTGGTCTGGATGAAAAACTAAATCAGCAGGTTACTCCCCCCTCAGGTCAAGCTAGAACCAATGTTGGAACGAATGTTGGGACAACAACTGGAACCTATACCGGCACAACGGGAACGTCTACTGGAACAACCCCCGGTCAGCGAATTGCATCGACCCCAGGAAGAACGACAACTTCTAACCAGAGTTCCCTCAGTACAACCCTGGCAAACACCCTGTATTGGTTGATTTTTCTGCTGTTCCTTCCTGCTATTCTGAGCACTTTGGGCCTGGATGGGTTGCTGGCTCCAGTTCAGGATATGGTGAATCGGATTCTGGCCATTCTGCCCAATATCTTTGCTGCGGTCTTGATTGCCGGTGCAGGCTGGATTATTGCTCAGATTGTTCGGCGGATTGTCACTAATCTGCTGGCGGCTACAGGAATTGATAATTTCGGTCGTCGATTTGGCTTTGGCGGCGCGGCGGGAGGACAAAGTCTGTCTGGCATTATCGGAACAATCGTTTTTGTGCTGATTTTGATTCCGATTGCGATCGCAGCCTTAGAGCGCCTGAAGATCAACGCCATCTCTGAGCCAGCGATTGCGATGTTGAATAGTATTTTCGACATCATTCCCCAGATCTTTGCGGCCTCAGTGATTCTGGTTGTTGCCTATTTTATCGCTCGATTTGTGGCGGATCTGGTGACCAGCATATTGACCAGCCTGGGCTTTAACAATCTCCTGTACTGGCTGGGCCTGGAGTCTACCCCCTACCAGGCGACTCCAGAGCCAATTCGGGAGCAAGCCCGCGATCAGTTTGGCCAGCCCCTTCCGGCTCAGGATCGGGTAGATACATTTCTGCAGGGCAAGCAAAGCACTGCTCGCACCCCCTCAGAAATTCTGGGTTTGATTGCGGGGGTTGCAGTCATGCTATTTGCCGTAGTCACTGCAACTGACATCCTCAACCTGAACGCTCTAACCGTGCTTGTCGGTCAGGTTATTAGTATTGCTGGCCATGTTTTAGTGGGTCTGGCTGTCTTTGCGGTAGGTCTATATTTTGCTAACCTGGCGTTCAAGTTTATCTTGAATACCGGTTCTCCCCGATTCCTGGCTCAGGCGGCTCGGATTGCCATTATCGTGTTTGTTGGGGCTATGGCCCTAGAGCAGATGCGAGTGGCTCCCGATATCGTTAACCTGGCGTTTGGTCTCCTGTTGGGGGCGATCGCCGTGGCCATCGCTATTGCCTATGGTTTAGGGGGACGGGACGTTGCTGGAGAACAACTTCGGGACTTCTTCTCAGGTCTCAAGAAGTAGTTTCAAGCCGAGATCGAAAGAATTCAGGGGAGCCGGGAATGTCCTCTCCCCTGAAAGTTGAGAATATCGCTGATATGCTATCCTTACAAGCTGAAGATAGCGATCAGCGATATTTTTTAGATTTTGACTAAGGATTTGATCGTCGGCACTAACCCGGCTCGATTCACCACCAGGGTCGGATAGGGATGGCGACTATAGTCCTGCCCGACTTTTAAGGGAAAATTAGGGGTTGAGTCGAGGGGAACCCAAATTGCCCCTGCCGCTTGAATAATCACCCAAGCCGCCGCAATATCCCAAATTCGCGGACTGGCTTCTACTCCTGCCACAGAGACTCCAGAGGCAACCAATAAAAAGCTATAGGCGGCCATACCCACCATCCGAATCTTATAGGGAAGTCCAGGAATAATCCTAGTGCTGCGGGCACAGACATTGAAAAACCGCTGGGATTCAGAAGCATCCGTCACCGGATGAATCGGTTCATGGTTACGAAACGCCCCTGTAGGGCCAGTTAAGCCAGAGGAACCATACCAGAACCCATAAAAGGATTGACCCAAGGGCGGTAGATAGACATAGCCAAAGACGGGAGTGCCACAGTGAAGTAATCCTAGAGAAATTCCCCAGATCGGGATACCAAAGGCAAAATTAGTAGTGCCATCGATGGGATCAATCACCCAACACCATTCTCGGGGAGGAAATACATGATCTCCCTCCTCACTCAACACGCCATGACTGGGAAACGTAGAGTGAATTGCCTGTTGGATGGTCTGGTCAGCCCAGCGATCTGAGCGGGTAATCAGGCTACCATCCCATTTCTGGTCAGCTTGAACATGGCCAAAATCCTGGAGTAATTGGGATCCAACCTGATGCGCCGTGGTTTCAGCAAACTTTAAGACCCGGTTCCAAAAAATATCCATTCCTATCCATCATTGCCATCCAGCTTATCTTCCATCATCTAACGGAATTTATACCAAAACTTGAGAGATTGCCCGATCAGAACCATCAAGTCAACAGAAAACAGAGTGGAACAGCCAGAAAGGCTGTTTCTTGGCAGGCAAGACTCCGATGGGATTATTGGGCAGCCGAAACTGAACAGTGGAACAGCCAGAAAGGCTGTTTCCCGGAAGGTAGGATCCTGCCCCACAAGATCTTTCATCTGATTCATCTAAATGGATTCAACCTGAGTCTATCCCGATATTTCAAAGGAAAGTATGGCGATAGTCATGGGATTGAGCAGAGCATCTACTTGAAAACCCTGATCAGTAGTGAGTAGTTAAAAAGTCCATTACCTTTTTGATTCCCTTGAAATAGTTATTTTAAAGCTTCTGTAAAGCAGCACTTTTTGAGCAGAGGATAACCATCCGCAGAACTATGGATATCATCTGACCTCATTCGATCGGGGGAGAAAAAACTGAAACCTGTTTTTCAAAGAAACTTCGGATCTTTAAAAAATTGATTGACTTTCAGGGTTGGAAAATATATGTCCGTATTATTACTAATGTCAGTCCTTAATAAGTCTCGCTATCCGTAAAAACAATGATATCCAATAGCTCTCCTTTTCTCCGTATACTTAAATAGATTTACTGGATAAAAACGGGCAATGTAAATAGTATGTAAAACCTTCAAAAATCTCTTGCAGAAAGCTTTCTGTATTGTTAATCTTGTAAATGTGAACCACAGAAGAAACTCAAACAAGTTCAGGAAAAACATGGATAATACACAAAAAACTATTGCATTCATTGCGCTGACTGCTCTCTCTACTTTCGGGGTTGCTAATACTGCTCAAGCTGGTGTAATGTTCCGGATGAATCAAGGAACTGCCTACGGTGCAAATGGCGATATGGGAATCGCTACTCAGGTCAAGAATACTGCAACTGTTGACTTCAACAACTTGTCCGGTAGCTCAACTGGATTTGAGAATGAGTTTGCGTCCTATTCCTTCAAAAAGAACTCGATTCGCGTCGACCAATGGGCTCCTGAAAATATCGATAGAACAGTTAGTGGTGGTTTTGAAGGGACACAGAACGGCAATACCAGCATCGACGTTGATAACCCTTACCTGACCATTTTCGGCGGCAACAGCGTTACAATTAACCTCGAAGGAACTGCCAATTACTTCGGTTTGAACTGGGGTTCTGTCAGCGCCAACAATAGAATCGAGTTCTGGAATGGCGACACCCTGGTCAACGCCTTCCAATCTGCTGGAAATGACTTGAACAAGCCTGTTGAAGGTCAAGCTGAATTGAATGCAGCTTGGCAAGGCGCTAAAGGCACTCACACCGCGAAGAATTTCTGGAACGAAGCTGATGCTTATCTGGAATTCTGGGCTGATGGCAGTGATTCCCTGTTCAACAAGATTGTCCTGACTCAGGTGAATGGTAATGGTGGTGGATTTGAAACTGACAACCACTCCTTCCTGCTGAGCAACAGCGGTTTCAACCCTGAGACGAACAAGAGCGTTCCTGAGCCTGGAATGGTTGCTGGTTTGTTGGTAGTGGGTGGTTTGATTGCGAAGAAGAAGGCCAAGAAAGCCTAGTTTGACCACTTTAAATCTCCAACTCAAAAGGTTAGTGACTCAAAAGGCATAGCGTTACTATGCCTTTTTTTGGTGGGCTCAAACCATTGCATCCAGCACAGCCTGTTGACTGACGGTTTTGTAAACTTTATCCAGATTTTGCATGACAAATTGGCTGGCAGATTCAAGCTGATCAGTTGTAGCGGTTGAATGGACAGAATATAGAGGAATTGTCCCCAATTGATCCAGCACGGTTTCTGAACTGGGGGGAGGAGCAATCACCACTAAAGCGGATTCCAACTGTTCCTGATAGTGCCAGTATTGCTCCAGATCAGGGGGTTGATTGACCATAGTTGAAATGTTTTCTGGATTAGCCTGAGACTCAGCTTGGTCAGGGTTGGAGAGACAACGCAATTGGCGCAAGGCCCCATTGATTTCCCCCTGGGTTTGTCCCCGTAGCTGGAATAAAACAAAGGGATCGGCACTGAAGCGATCGCCCAGCATATAGTAAACGGCTCCGATGTGTTTGCAGGGATTAGCTTTGTCAGGACAGCTACAGCGGGCATGAACTTCATCAAGGGCAAAGGGAAACAACCTTAAGCCGTTGCTGGAAAAGACTTCTTCGATATTTTGGGGCATTTCTCCAGCCAGTAACTTAGCAGAAAAAAAGGCAGTTCGAGACAGGGTTTCAACGATATAGCCCCACTCTTCCTGGCTAAAAGTATCTAGCCATAATGAAACCTGGTAAGGTTCTGCCTGGGTTCCCTGAACCTGGGCATAAACTTTTTGATCCTTAAACTCAATTTTTAAAACATTTCCCTGGCGGGCATAGTCTCTGGCCCGCTCTAGGCGCTTTTTGAAGCGATATTTACTGAGCAGATCTAGCCATTGTTGCGACCACCATTCTCGATCGGTTTTAAGATTATTTTCAGCCATTTTTTGATCTCGTTTTAATTTTTAATTTTTAATTTTTATTCTTTAACCGTTAACTTCCAACTTTTATGCTTCAATTTCCAATCTCTAACGTTCAATCTTTAACTCTTATTCATCTTCCTCAATCACACTGTTGCGATCCAGCAGGAGTAAATCTCGCAGTTGATCCGTATCCAGCTCCGTTAGCCAGTCTTCTCCCGTGCCCACAATCTGATCTGCCAGGGCTCTTTTACTCTCAATTAAGTCATGAATTTTTTCTTCCAAAGTTCCACTACAAACAAACTTATGCACCTGAACATTGCGAGTTTGGCCAATCCGAAAGGCCCGATCTGTAGCCTGATTTTCTACTGCTGGATTCCACCAGCGATCAAAGTGAAATACATGGTTTGCTCGAGTTAAATTCAAGCCGACACCTCCGGCTTTTAGGGAAAGAATCAAAATAGGGGGCCCCTGGGGATCGTGCTGAAATTGATCCACGATTTCTTCCCGTTGGTCTCTGCGGGTACCGCCATAGAGAAATAGAGTTTTGCAATTTAATCGCTGTTCCAGATAGGGTTGTAAAAGCTTACCCCATTCCGAAAACTGGGTAAATATCAAGGCGCGATCGCCCTCTGACAGGAGTTCTTCAAGCATTTCATCTAGGCGCTGTAATTTGCCAGATTGCTGAGTATTTAATTGCCGCTTTTCAGCCGTTTTTTGAGATTTGGCATGGATTAAACTGGGGTGGTTACAGAGTTGTTTGAGTCGCACCAGCAGAGCTAGAATTAATCCCCGCCGTTGAATTCCTGTAGAATTGTCAATCTTATTTAAGAACTCATCTATAGTTTGTTGATAAATAGCAGCCTGTTCCGTTGCCAGGGAACAAAATACGGTATTTTCTTGTTTTTCGGGCAAGTCCTGAATGATTTCCTTGTCCGTTTTCAATCGCCGCAGAATAAACGGTTGTACCAGCGATCTCAGGCTTTGTAGAGAATCCGTATCGCCATATTTTTCAATCGGAATGGCAAACCGGCGCTGAAAAAATTGCAGTTGTCCCAAATAACCCGGATTGAGAAAGTCCATAATCGACCAGAGTTCCGATAGTCGATTTTCCACTGGAGTTCCAGTCAGGGCAATTTTAAATCCTGCCTCTAAGGTTCGAATCACCTTGGATTGTTTGGCTTCTGGGTTCTTGATATTCTGAGCTTCATCCAGAACAATCCCCTGCCAAGCTACGATTTTCAGGGATTTTTCATCCCGAAACGCCAGGGAATAACTGGTCATCACCAGATTTTTGGACTGAACGGCCCGGGCAAATCCCTGGCCCTTGGCCCGTTTTTCCCCGTGATGTACCAGAATTTTCAACGTTGGAGCAAACCGTTTGACTTCCCGTTCCCAATTGCCCAGGACAGAAGTCGGGCAGACCAGTAAGACCGGCTGATTTAAAGCGTTTTGCTCCTGGAGATGCAATAGAAAAGCAATCAATTCAATGGTTTTTCCCAAGCCCATGTCATCGGCTAAGCAAGCTCCTAGACCCCATTTTTCTAGAAAAGCCAGCCAGCTTACCCCTTTAGCCTGGTAAGGTCGCAATTCTCCCTGGAACTGTTTAGGGGTTTCCAGCTCTTCCAGGGGGCGATTGGCCGTTAGGGTCTGTAAAATTTCCTCCAATCTGCCCTCGGACTCAAACCGCACCACCGGCAATTTCTCAATGGTCTGGGTGTCCCCCGTGGCTAGCCTTAGGGCATCTTCCAGGGTGAGCTCCATCTTATTTTTGCGGCTGGCAAAGAAGGATTCTACAGCCCGCACCTCCGTCGGTCGTAATTCCACCCATTCCCCATTGACCTCTACCAGGGGACTCTTTTGAGCCACTAGCTGATCAAATTCAGCTTTGGTCAGGGTTTGGCCCCCGATAGAAATCTTCCACTGAAAATTCAACAAACTCCCCAATCCCAAACGCTTTTGAGGGTCAAGATCCAGGGCTTCAGACTTGAGGCTCAACCCCAAGCGATTGGCCCAGCCTTCCCGATTCGCCAGACTCGGGGGCAAAATCACCCCTAGGCCGCTATCGGCAAACCGCCAAGCTGTAGTTTTAAGGAATTCATAGGCTTGCATCGGGGTCAAGGGGCAGGATTGGGGTTGGGCCATCTGTAAACTTTCATCCAATACTGGATAGAGACGGGAAGCCACCCCTAACCCCCGCAGTAAGGTTTCTTGAGGAAACCGAATCGTGCGCCCCTGAAGGGTCAAGACCTCAACGGGATGTTGCCAAATGGTCAGGGCATCAATGACGAATTCAGGATCATCAATGGCCTGCAAACCATACTGCAATTCCCAACCCGGGCGATTGGGGCTCGGGGGCAATAACTGAAAGCCAACCCGGAACGCATTGTATTCATCGATATCCGATGGTAAGGAAGCTGACCAGGTTTTTAGAGTGGTTTCCAGGGTGGTCAATTCTTCCAGGTTCTCCACCTGTACCCTGGGAGGATTCTCACCCAAGCCCCTCAACCAGGCAGCTACACTCTCCGGAAAACGGTTCGGATGGGCAATGTGTTCGACCTGGACAATGGCTTGTCGCACCTGGGCATCCATCAACCCCTGTAAAACTTGTGAGAGCATTGCCCCGGAAGATTGGGGCAAATTCAGGGCTGGAGCATTCGGGGTCACAGGTTTGGGGACTGAGCCATCACCGGGAGTCAAACCGGATTGATACAGCCGATGGATTGTCGGCATTTTGCTGGCAAATCGCAGGAATCGCCCCTGATCGACGGCCCCATCCAACAGGGGTTGCCAGCGAGCGATAAATTCTCCCCGCTGATGTTGCAGGGTGGGGAGAAACTTGCCCCGGGCCAACAAGTCCAGAGTCCACCGCGTGACCTGAGACCAGAACCGTAAATCCTCTCCCAAAACAATTTCGGACTCCATCGTATTGCCCAGGGGTAGGGTACTGAGAAATTTGAAGGCACTTGAGCTCTCCAGACGAATCCCGGAAACCCTCCAGGGATATAAAGTCAAGTCTGTTTGCCCGGCACCATTGGGATGATTGGCATGGGTCTCCCGGTCAGAAGCCCCAGGATAAATTGGGCTCAAGGTTCTGGTTTTAGGGGTGATGGCGGTGGGAAAGCCAATGGTTTCTGAGGCGATCGCCCCCGGTTCAAACCAGGGTTGGGGATGGTCTGTAAACCAATTGGTGAGTTCTGAAGTGTTGAGGGCGTAGGGATAAGCCAGAGCCTCAATGCCTAACTCTGGATTGGGATTGGAGATAATATCTGGGAGCAATATGGGTTCTGAAACCCGCCGCCAGGTTTCTAACCAGATAAAAAAGTAATGATTTGGGGAACAAATCTGCCAACTTCCATGCAGAACAGCCATCTGAAATTTACCCTCAGGTTTTCGTTAGGAGGATTGGAGTGAGGCATCCATAGAGCCCATTCCATGACCCCCGATCTGCCGCAAAGTTCTGCATCATTCCATCCATTCCAGGGAATTCTAAAGAAGATTTAGGGATGCTGAACAAGGTACAAAAAATTGAGTTTTGCCTTGTCGAGGTGAACAACTCCCCTATATCAATTATAATTAATGACTGGATTCTAGCTATTGCAGCTTTGCGATTGATCAGCTGAAACCTATCGAAGGCGGAGAGGAATAAATTCAAGATGACTTAGCTTAGTGCAAATCTTTCAGTCCAAACCTTGACTGTTCGTGGAGACGAGATTTGAATTGTAGTGTTAGTCTATCACCCTAGCTCTACGATTCCTCAGTAGAATCTGGGAATTATTTCAAGCCTAATCCATTCTCAGGCAAGGTGCTGTTTCATGATAGGAGAGAGTCATAGACAGAGAGATTGTGCAGGCGTTCATTGGAAATCGAGCCGGCTGTCCCATTCTCTAATGTTGGGATGGTGAGCAAAATTGCAAATGCAATCAGAGAAGGAAGAGAAGATAAATGGAAGAGATTACGAAATCAATATCCTTTGATGGTCGGGATATTGGGCTTAGGGTTGGATTACTTGCACCCCAAGCCGGTGGAGCTGTTCTAATTGAGTCAGGAGACACCTCGGTTTTAGTCACTGCAACTCGGGCTGAAGGTAGACCTGGAATTGATTTTTTACCCCTACTGGTTGACTATGAAGAGCGACTCTATGCTGGGGGTCGAATTCCAGGAGGTTTCCTGCGACGGGAAGGTCGCCCACCGGATCGAGTTACCCTTACGAGTCGTTTGATTGATCGTCCATTGCGTCCCCTAATTCCAGGCTGGATTCGAGATGATATTCAGGTGGTGGCAACAACCCTTTCAATGGATGAACAGGTTCCTCCAGATGTTCTGGCGGTGACTGGATCGTCGGTTGCGGTGCTGCTCGCCAAAATTCCATTTTTTGGGCCGATGGCAGCGGTACGGGTGGGACTCGTTGGAGATGACTTCATCATTAATCCCACCTACAAGGAAATCAAAAACGGCGATCTGGATCTGGTTGTGGCTGGATCCCCTGAAGGGGTGATCATGGTAGAAGCGGGGGCGAATCAACTGCCCGAGCAGGATATCATTGAAGCGATTGACTTTGGCTACGAGGCGGTGGTGGATTTAATTCGGGCTCAGCGGGAGATTATTCAGGAACTGGAAATTGAGATTGTTGTGGCAGAGCCTCCGCAGGAGAATTCTGCCCTGATTGAGTTTATTCAAAGTCGCACGACTGAAAAAATCCAACAAGTCTTAACCCAGTACGAAATGGGTAAACCAGAGCGGGATGCGGCCCTTGATGTGATCAAAGAAGAAGAAGTCCTGGCCCCAATTGCCCAATTGCCAGAAGATGACCCCATCCAGACGGTGATTAGTGAGGATGGCAAAGCGATCAGCCGCATCTTTAAAGATTTAACCCGAACTTTAATGCGGAATCAGATTGTAGTTGACGGGGTTCGGGTGGATGGTCGCAAACTTGATGAAGTGCGTCCCGTGTCCTGTCTGGTGGACTATTTGCCGAAGCGGGTTCATGGCAGCGCCCTATTCAACCGGGGATTAACTCAGGTTTTGTCGATTGCCACCCTAGGAACCCCCGGTGATGCCCAGGATTTAGACGATCTGCATCCCCAGGATGAGAAGCGCTACATGCATCACTACAATTTTCCACCCTATTCTGTGGCAGAGACTCGACCGATGCGATCGCCCGGACGGCGAGAAATTGGCCATGGGGCTCTGGCAGAACGGGCTTTGATTCCGGTGTTGCCCTCAAAAGAGCAATTTCCCTATGTGATTCGGGTGGTCTCTGAGGTGTTGTCTTCCAATGGTTCTACCTCTATGGGCTCGGTCTGTGGATCAACCTTATCCCTGATGGATGCCGGGGTACCGATTTCCAAACCGGTGAGTGGTGCGGCCATGGGCTTGATCAAGGAAAAAGATGAAGTCAGAATCCTGACTGATATTCAGGGGATTGAAGACTTCTTGGGAGACATGGACTTCAAGGTGGCGGGCACGGATACAGGGATTACGGCGTTGCAGATGGATATGAAGATCACCGGGCTCTCCTTGGGGGTGATCGCGGATGCAATTAATCAGGCCCGTCCGGCCCGTTTGCATATCCTGGAAAAGATGCTGGCAACAATTGAGAAACCCCGTCCAGATCTTTCTCCCTATGCACCACGGCTATTGACCATGAAGATTGATCCAGAGTTAATCGGATTGGTCATTGGCCCAGGGGGTAAAACAATCAAGGGAATCACAGAGGAAACTGGGGTCAAAATCGACATTGATGATGACGGCACAGTGACAATCGCCTCAACGGAGAGCGAAAATGCCGCCCGGGCTTGCCAGATTATTCAGGGTATGACTCGAAAACTTAGCCCTGGGGATGTCTACGTCGGCAAAATCACCCGGGTTATTCAAATTGGGGCCTTCGTGGAAATTCTGCCGGGCAAGGAAGGAATGATTCACATTTCTCAACTGGCGGATTATCGAGTCCCTCGGGTCGAGGATGAAGTGGCAGTGGGGGATGAGGTGGTTGTCAAAGTTCGAGAAATTGATAACAAGGGGCGAATCAACCTGACTCGCCTGAATATTCATCCTGATGAAGCCGCAGCGGCACGGGTTGCGGCTGGAGTGGCTGGAGACTCCTGATCGGTTTGATTCCAATTGCCCCACCGGGCTTTTGGAGACATTGACAGTGGAGGCTCTTCAAGTTAGCTGTCCTCCAATACATCCAATTGGGGCTCGCGGCTGTACTAATTACAGAACAAGGAAAAGCCATCCGCCATCCTGGTTCTCGTAAGTTCAACAGTTTGTTCTGACTCGGATATCGGATAGGGAGGTTGGGCCTCCCTTTTATTGCTTGAATTTATTGCTCGAACCCTGACATTTGCTCCAGGTTTGCTGTCTTAATCGGGTATATCTGCTGGGCTGTTCAATTCGCCAAATCCTTTCTAGAGGTTGACCTGAGTCTATCCTCAACTGGGAAAAATCTGAACCGATTGTCAGTTGGAATTTCCGGGATAGTTGTTCCCTGTAATCAAGAGTTAGGATAGAACTAGTTTTGAGGACTATAGCCATGGCACTGGCATCCGACAAACCAGCTAAGGGTCGGATTCTTTTGATCTATTGTCTCAAGTTCACCCATCTGGCTGTGTTGTTGTTCATCTGTTTGGGGTGGGTATTTCCGGGCAGAATCATTCATCAAATTCACCTTGTGTTTGTTCCCCTGACCATTCTGCAATGGCAATTGAACCAGGGGACTTGCCTGCTGACCAATTGGGAAAACCAGTTAGCCCAAACCCCTCCGGATAAGTCCCAACAGCAGGGCCAATTCACCAAAAAAATTCTCGGGACTTGCTTTGATCCCCTGCCCTCTGATCAGACGTTGAAGAGAATGATCTATGGCATTATCCTGACGGCCTGGATACTATCAGGGATTCGGTTGGCTAAGGGATTCTAAACCAGAGTTGACTTTACTCAATCGCAGCAACATTTGCCAATCCCGAATTAGCTCACTTGACCACAGCCATTCCCGAGCTAGAACAGGAGCCTTGAAGATATCTTGCCCCTCTAGCAATACCTTGTCACAAAATTTAGCAGCTTTATCATAACGAACAGCCTGGACTTCCGATGGTAAACTTTCAGCGGATTTCATCAGCACCAATCCCAATCCAGCGTAGGTGGTCAGAAGTTGTTTTTTTGTGGTAAAGGCGGCTGCCGTGCGCCCCGCCGCCGTATCAGCCTGAATTTGATCTAGAATATCTTTTTCCTGATCAATAATAGAAATCCAGGTCTGGTATGCCTTTTCCAGATCCCCTTCACTGTAGTAAGCAAAACCCAGAGCATTACGGTACTCCAGAGAATCTAGATCCTGCTGAACCGCCCGGGCCCAGTAGCGTCTGACATCATCTATGGTATAGTCCAGGCTGCCCTGCTGAATCGATTGCCAAGCCAACCGACCCTGAAGAAAGTTGAGGGGGGCGGTGTCAATATCAGCAGTGGGAATAGCTGCCAGGGCCGCTTTGGCCTCAGGAAGGGCTCCGCGATCAAGCAGCTCAGTGGTGGCCTCAGATCCAGCGGCTAAATTTCCCTGGTAGAACTGCTCTACAGCGATCCCCAAAACATAATCTGCCTTGGCTGTGGTCAGATCAGGGGCCTGTTCTCCAGGGGTCGGGGAACCCAGGGTTGAGGGGAGATTTTGGCTGGAGGAATCTGAACGCTGCATCCTCTGAGCTACCCCAACACTTAATATCAGGGGAATGCTCAAGAGAGCTATCGGCAGCCATTTTTTCCAGCTCGGGGCATGGTTCCAGGTCGTGAGCCAGTTCCTTAACCAGTTGGGTTGTCGAGTTGCTGGGGGCAGAGCAGCTCGGGGTTTGGGATGAATGGCGGAGGGCATTGGGTTAGCCTTCTGCCCTTGAAGTTTTCGCAATTCATCGCCGATAAATCCAATCTCCCCATTAGTGGCTTCCGGGCCATAATCTCTGTCCTCCTCATCCGAAAATTGCTCAATCGTATCCACCGAGTCATCTTCCTCCCAGGCAAAGGAACCTGATAATGGAGCAGCTTCAGCAAATCCAAAATCAAACTCCCCCGGTAGTCCATGCTCCAAGGAACCAGATCCAGACCGACTCAGGCCATTTTGCTCCGTTTGACGGGTGGTGAGGTAGCCATCAAACTCACGATGGAGATAGAGAATCGGCAAGGCCCAGTAGAGCTGATGGGAACCATAGGCCGAAATCAACCCCTGTCTGGCCCGACTCAAACTCAGATCCACGGGGTAACCCTGATTCAAATTGCGATAGAGCAACCGGGTCAAGGTCAGGGCCACCTCATCCGGGATCCGTTCGGCCATGGCCAGAACCCCTGGAATTCCTCGTCTTACCAGGGTTTCGGCTAGATTCAGGGCAGCGCTCCCTTCCGCTGAAACCTGATCCCCACTGCCATAAGCCCCTCGACAGGAATTCAATACGGTAAGCTGAATCCCATTATTTGCCAGTAATCCTGCCAGGTCGTCTCCACTCAGGGTTTCAGTCAAACCGGTTCTGCGATTCACCAGGTACAATTCCCCCCCCGGTGGTGCTGAGGCTGCTATGACCGGCATAGTGAAACACCTGATACTGGCCTTGCTCGAGGTTTGAGTGAGCTGGGCCCGGTCGGCTGCTCTAGAATGGTGAGCTGAATCGCCGGATTGCTGCTCTGCTGCTCAAGGGTAAAACAGTTCCTCGCCGACCCTCCGATTGGAGTTCGGTCTGGAGATGGAGCACTTCACGCTTAAGCTGTAATCCTTCCTGGTCGCTAGGGGCAGCGATCGCAATCAAAATCTTTAAGGGATGGTCGGGGGGCAAAACCGGAGTGTACAAAACCGATCCCGTGCCCGACTGATAGCGGGAAAACACCACATCTGTTCCGGTTGCTAGGGGGCGATCACCCGCATGAAGCACTTCCCAGGGCAAGCCAGCCAAACGCTGATCTTTTACCCCCAACCGAAGTTGAAGCAATTCTCGACGATTTTGGGCGATCGCCTGGGCACAGGTCCAGCTATCTCGCATGGTTCCCTGGAACAGACCATTGTAGAGCCTTTGACCCAGCTCAATCAAGTTTAGACTTGACCCTTCAGAGCCCCGAAATGGAGCAGATACATCGGGCAAACCTTTCGATAAAAGCCTCGATGAAGGGGTTGAATAAGGAGCCACGGTTCGACCCTCCAGGATCCCAATCAGGGGATCATTCATTAACTGGCTAGCGGATTCTAACCAATCTGAAACGGGCCAGGTTACCTGTTCTTCAGCCAGAGGAACCCCCGATGCGACCCGTTCGGTTCGCATCAAATATTCATCCTGGCCAATTGGGGTAACGGAAACACGAAACTCCTGTGTCATTGCTATTGATCTAGACCCGTTACAGAGCTGAAAGTGAGAACTGAGGTAAACAAAAACCTGTGTGATCCTGATCAAACTACATCTCAGATCAGCTCATCCTGCTTCCACTTCTAGATTAACGAATCTGATCGCAAGATGATTGAATTCTCCTGGGTCTCAATTCTCATCTACTCAATCACATTCTACTCAATCTCTGACTGAACCGTTTCCTCGCTCCCTAAGAAACAGGGGCATCAATTGAAATACCCCTGTCCTAACACGGTTTTATCACTATCGGCGTGAATACGCTAAACAGTCCCTTAAGGGGAACTGGGAAACTATTCCTGGCCCCACTCTGTATGGAAGAATTCGCCCCGAGGCTTGTCGGTGCGTTCGTAGGTATGGGCCCCAAAATAATCTCGTTGAGCTTGGGTCAGATTTTGAGGTAGATTGGCCCGACGGTAGCTATCGAAATAATCCAGGGACGCACTAAAGGCCGGAACCGGAATTCCTAAGGTGTTAGAGGTGACTAATACTTCGCGCCATGCCTCTTGCCGATCCAGAATGGTTTGTTTAAATTCTGGGGCTAGGAGTAAATTAGGCAGATCCCGATTCTGATCAAAAGCATGTTTGATCTTATTCAAGAATCCAGCCCGAATAATACAACCCCCTTTCCAGATCCGGGCAGTTTCCCCCAGATCGAGATTGTAGTTAAACTCTTTGGAGGCTTTGCTCAACAAGGCCATGCCCTGGGCATAGGAGCAGATTTTGGAACAGTACAATGCATCTCGGATTTTCCCGACAAATGCCTTGATATCTCCCTCGTACTTCCCGGTTGGCCCCGGCAATTCCTTGGAAGCGGCCACCCGTTCATCCTTATAGGAAGAGATGATCCGGCCATTCACAGCAGCGATGATGGTGGGAATACAAACCCCCATTTCCAGGGCGGAAACCACTGTCCAGCGGCCTGTTCCTTTCTGACCCGCAGAATCCACAACCAAATCGATCAAATGCTGGCCTGTTCCCTGATCATCCAGCTTCTTGAAGATATCCGCCGTAATTTCAATCAGGAAGGAATTGAGTTCGTCGGTGGTATTCCATTCGGCGAAGACCTCCTGGATCTCTGAATTGGTCAAGCCTAGGGCATTTTTGAGCAGGTCATAAGCTTCAGCGATCAACTGCATATCCCCGTATTCAATGCCGTTGTGCACCATTTTGACATAGTGACCCGCCCCCCCAGGCCCAATATAGGTAACACAAGGGCCATCATCCACTTGAGCAGCAATTTTCGTTAGGATCGGCTCCAGTTCGCGATAAGAGGCTTCTGTACCACCCGGCATCAAGCTAGGCCCCCAAAGGGCTCCTTCTTCGCCACCGCTGACTCCCATCCCCATGAACCCCAAACCAGTCGCTTCCAGGTCTTGGGTACGACGTTCAGTATCTTCGTAGAGTGAATTTCCCCCGTCAATGATCATGTCGTCTTTATCAAGCAGGGGTTTGAGTTGATCGATTACAGCATCAACTGGCTTCCCGGCTTTGACCATGACTAGAATTCTGCGGGGTCGCTCAAGGGACTGGACAAACTCTTCCAGGGTGTAGGCCGCCTTAACGTTCTTGCCCTCTCCCCGTTCTTTCATGAATTCATCGGTTCTGGAACTGGTACGGTTGTAAACTGCTACTGGAAAACCATTACGCTCAACGTTGAGTGCTAGGTTCTCTCCCATAACAGCAAGACCAATTACGCCAAACTTTTGCTGTGTCATAAACCATTACTCTACAGTGATTGCTTGTATCAGTTGAAAACAGAAGCCTTAATTCATCTCCCACCTTATCGTTATTTCTTTCTAGAGATCACCGCGATCATATTTTCTTTAAGATTCTGATCATATTTTCTTTGGGATCTAGATGTATATTTGAATACTAAAATGAGATGAATGGATTCGACACGGCTATGTTAGGGTTTATGAATTGAGGTTCATACAACAGGATTTATGAAAGGATTTATGAAGTGAGATTTGGGCATTGGGGTTAACCAGATGGAGTTATCAACGCCGTTCGATTAAATAGAATTGCTCAAAAGAATTGGTCAAGCTGATTTTAGGATAAAATCACTAAAATACATGGCAGTCTGATCTGAACCGGGAATCTAGTCCGGGTTCCTTGTCCGGGCAGAGTGAAAACTTTCGCTACAAGCCTCTATAAATCATTTGAGATTGCGGTCAAATTATCCAAAAGTCATGAATGCTTTGGATCTCTAAATTCCAGATAAGGCATTGCTTGGTTCTACTCTTTAACTATCTTCTTTAACCAATAGTTTATGGATAAATCGTCCCCGGCAATTTCAGAGTCAACCCTTAAAAACCATTATGAGTGATGGGGATTGAAATCTTATGGAAGAGTTAAGACATCTCGCCACCTGGGTTAAAGAACAACATGCACCAGAGTATATCCTCACCTGGTTACTCAATCAGCCCGGAATCTGGTGGTCGAATGGAGAAGTTTATCAGGCGGCAATTCACCGTTCTGGCACGCAGTTAAAAGACTACGTCAAAAAACATCAACAAGGGGATCTATTCCAGGGAATTGCTGACAAGGTGGTAGACGATCAGGTTTGGGATAGTATTGCTGTGAGTTTGGCTACAATCATGGCAACCTATCAGGAAGAATTGGTTAAATTAAAAGATCAAAATCGTCTGCGAGTCATGGCCAGACCCCTGATCAATCGCCCTACCCAAACCTCAGACGAACCCTGGCCCGAACTCGAAATCCAACAGCCCCTACCCGACCTCAGTACAGATGCCCTGACCGGGTTGTAAAGTCTGAGTGAAACTCAACTCATTTCACCCATAGACTTGAAGGGCTTCAGCCACCGCCATCGAAACGCAAAATTTATGGCGATCGCGGCAACGGTAAACAAAATTAGACTTTCGGCAATTCCCAAAACGCCAATCCCGATTGTGATAGCGGAATATAATTCTGCATCCGGGCTAGGATGATATGCTGCCAATCCTCGAATCAGTCCAAAGGCGACGACTGCTCCGGATTTGAGATGAATATTCTGATCGGTGCGGACAATGTAGCGATAGGTGACTCCGAACAAAAAACCACTCACAGCGCTGATCATTCCCGACAAAATCACGCCCGATTTGGATTGGGCTGTCAGGAGGATCGGATCGATTGCAAGCACTTCAGAAATCCACAGATCCAAGAGCCCCAGGAACCCAAAGGTGACCAAGGCACTCAAGCCAGCAATGATCCCGACTTTGATGGACTCTAAACGTTCTGTAGGGGTAAAGTTTGAACTGTCTTTCATCCAAAAAAGCGATTACTGTCGCCAAAATTTGATTTCTTGATCCTGGCCACTACTTGCTAGCACCCGACTATCCGGACTAAACACCACTGTGTCCACTTCATTGGTATGACCTGTCAACGTGTTAAGCAATTCCCCCGTCGCCAGATCCCAAACTTTAACCGTGCGATCGACGCTGCCACTGGCAATTAGCCGCCCATCGGGACTAATGGCCACCGATACCACGTCCCCCGAATGCCCTGCCAATGTCTGGATCAATTTCCCAGTTTCCAGGTTCCAGACCTTCACCGTATCATCAAAACTGCCACTCACAATAGTCTGGCCATTGGGACTGATTGCCAGGGCCCGTACCCCTTCTGTATGGTCTTCCAGGCTATGGAGCACCTCCCCCGTTTCCAGGCTCATGACTTTGATCGTTTTGTCTTGGGAACCGCTGACAATCCGAGTACCATCAGGACTAAAGGCCACGGCATAAACCACATCTTTGTGGACTGGAAAATTAAACAATACCAATCCACTTTGCCGATCCCACACCCGCACCGTCAGATCGCTGCTGGCACTGGCAATGGTTTGTTCGTTGGGACTGATATCAACCGCCCAGATTGGCCCGGCATGTTCCAGGGGAATAAATAATTCCTGGTTGACCAGGTTCCACTCTAAAATTCGCCACTGGTCACTGCCAGATGCCAGTTCCTGGCCATCAGGGCTATAGTTCACTGTCCAGATCGGCGAGGCATCCCCCTCCAGAGTGGCCATAACCTTACCGGTTCCGGTATCCCAAATCCGCACGAAACCATCTTGAGTGCCACTGGCTAAATTTTTACCATCGGGGCTAAAGGCTATGGCATTTACCGGACTGGGAAGTTGGGCAAAGTTCTGAACCTGAGGAATTCTCCAATTCAGAGCATCCTGACACCGCTGCAAGAGAGTTTGCATGGCCACAAATTCAGTCGAGGCTTCTGGTACCTTAACGGCTTCACCCACACACAGTTCATAATTTCCCCGATCCGCAATCAACTTCACCCGCTCAAGCTGTTGCTGATCGAGTTGTTGCTGTTGCTGGCGAGCCACCGCTAGATCTTGCCGTCTCTGATATTCAGGAATCGCCAGGCCAATGGCTAATAGGGCAGCTAGTCCAGTCCCCACCAGGATCCAGGGACTCGGGGAGGTTCGCCGTACCAAAGGGGTGGCAATAGAACGCCGGGAAACCGGCGATCGCACAATGGCAGCGGGTTTCCCCCGGAGGATTTCTAGGACTTGATCCCAGAAGGATTTTGGCAGGATGTTCTGCTCAATGATAGCGACATCTTCATCGCTGATCCCGAGAATTTGTTGCAGCCGCTTGAGCTCCTCGAGGGTCTCTAGGCTCAGGGGATATTCCTGATTGACTGCCCCCGCTAAGGCTTGTTCATAGCGTTCACCTTTCTCGTAATATTTGCGATAGGGATTGAGAATTTCATCTTCAATCGCCTCAACGTCCTCTGGTGTCAGATCTAGACTCAATCGCATTTCATCCAGAATCTTTCGACCCACCACTGAGATGTCTCCCCGATGGTCAGCACAGCGGCGAACTTCACTGCGATAGACCTCTAGCTTGGCGGCGGTGGTTTGGGGGCGATCGCTGAGTCGCCGCAGATCCGCTAGGGCTTCCCCCGCCGATTGATAGCGTTGGTGGTGATCGTAGCGCACCATTTTGTCGATAATATCTCCCAATTCCGGGCTGACGATGGCCAGATGTCGCCAGGAAATTTCTCGGCCATTGGATTGATTGGTTTCCCGGAGGCGGCGGAGTTCATAGATCGGTAATCCGGTCAAGGCTTGAATAGCGATCATTCCCAGGGCATAGATATCACTATTGAGCTGGGGATGGCCCTCAAACTGCTCCACTGGCATGTATTCCAGGGTTCCCACTCGAGCCGTGCGGGGATTGTGATGCTCGTGCAGGTTAATCTCCTTGACTACACCAAAATCCAGCAAAACCACCTTCCCATCTAAATTTCGCCGGGAGAGGTTTCCAGGTTTGATGTCGCGATGAATCACCCCATAGCCATGGACAAAGATCAGGATATCTAAGACTTCCATCAGAATCCGAATCACCTGATCCTGGGGTTGAGGATGGCCCGGTTGGATTTCCGCTGCCAGGGATTGGCCCTCAACATAGGATTCCACCAGATAGAACTCCCGATCCTCCTCGAAATAAGCCAGCAATTGGGGAATCTGGTCATGTTCCGAGAGCTTTTCTAAAATCTGGGCTTCCTGTTGAAACCGCCGCCGGACAATATCTACAAATTCCGGATCCTCAGCAGCCAGATGTAAATGCTTGACAAAGCAGAAAGAATCACCGGGGCGGCGGGTATCCCTGGCTAAATAGGTTTTGCCAATGTCCGTGGATTCGAGAACCTCTAAAATTTGATAGCGTCTATCAAGAAGTTGGCTGGTAACCATAGGGAGCCTGACCCTGTTCGTACAGGATTGATTATGTCACCTATTCTAAGGGTTGAAGGGCTTTCTATTTTGAGTTCTGACTAAATTTTTAAAAACCCCTCCTCCCTAAACCTGAACCGTTGACTTTTCTTTGGCCTCCTCTGGATTGGTTATCAACCGGGCTCCTCCCTCTGCTGTGAAGTACCGCCAGGCCCACTGAATCATGATTAATAGTTTATTATCAAACTCAATGATGAACAAAATATGGGCAAATATCCAGGCAAACCAGGCAGGAAATCCAGAGAATCGGGCAAATTTTAGATCCACTACGGCTTGATTGCGGCCAATCACCGCCAGGCTGCCATAGTCTTTGTAGTAAAACGGTTTGGCTAAGGTCTTACCCTTCAAGCGCTGCTGAACCAACTTCGCCACATAGACCCCTTGCTGAATGGCAACGGGGGCAACCCCGGGCAGGGGACGTTCTCCCTGATGGGGAAAATTGGCCAAGTCTCCAATCACAAAAATATTGGGATGATCTTTCACACTCAGGTCAGGTTCCACAATCACTCGACCCGACCGATCCAACTCTGCCCCAGTTCGATCACCAATCAGCTTACCCAAGGGCGATGCCTTGACTCCAGCCGCCCACAAAATAGTCTTCGCCGCAATTTGTTCTGTGTGATCCCCGGATTTAACCGTGACGATTTCCCCTGCAATATTGGTCACTAGGGTTTTGGTGCGGACAACTACCCCCAACTGATTCAAAGCGGTTTCTGCTTTGGCGGAGAGATCAGGGGTGTAGGGGGGAAGCACCCGATCCATGCCTTCTAAAAGTAAAATTTGAGTTTCGGCTGTGTCAATACTGCGAAAATTATCCTTCAGAATCCGATAGGCAATTTCAGCTAGAGCCCCCGCCAACTCCACCCCGGTAGGGCCTGCCCCCACCACAATAAAAGTTAGCAAAGCTTGCCGCTTTTGCGGATCGGCTTCTCGTTCCGCCTGCTCAAACGCCGCAAA
The DNA here is from genome assembly GCA_012033335.1 of Oscillatoriales cyanobacterium RM2_1_1. Classification (GTDB taxonomy): domain Bacteria; phylum Cyanobacteriota; class Cyanobacteriia; order Cyanobacteriales; family Microcoleaceae; genus JBHJGO01. The sequence continues at coordinate 104,558 of JAAURB010000001.1, read as the reverse complement.
GATCCGCTTGCGAATTTCCAGGGCATTCTCCAGGGTTTTTAGTCCGGGGGCTAGAGGTTCCCAGTGGTCATTGCCGAAGTAATAATGGCTGACTCCCGTGGCAATGATCAGGGTGTCGTAGGTGAGTTCCCCATCCCGCAATACCAGCTTGCGTTCTGCCGGAATGATATCGGTCGCCTCTGCCATCAAGACTTGAGTATTCTGGTTCCGACTCAACACCATCCGAATCGGAGAGGCAATATCCCCAGGGGACAAACTACCGGTTGCCACCTGATATAACAGGGGCTGAAACAGATGAAAGTTACGCTTGTCTACCAGGGTGACTTTCAGCGGGGCTCGACCCAGGTCTTTGGCGGCATGGAGTCCCGCAAAGCCGCCTCCAACAATCACTACGTGATGAGGAGAATTGGAATTGGCATCAGACATAGTCTAAATCTCCTGATAAATCACTTGCTCATGATCACGAATAAAATGGGGGGTTTGCTCTGTCTTTAGGAAGGACTTAAGCAAGCAGTCAACACCTGAGACTAGATCGGGCTTGAAATCTTGAAAATTTCCGCTGAAATTTCCACTAAAAAATTCATATTTTATAATTCTACAAAATTGTTTGGTTTGAAGTCGGTTCTCTAGAACACATCAACCCTTGCCTGAGAACGTCTATCAAATCATCACAAATCCTGTGGTTCAGGCATCTTGCCTGCCAGGAAACAGCCGTTCCGGCTGTTCTACGCTTATTTAATCCATATTTAATCCATAATCCTCAGGCAATTTCTCGACAGGGCATTTTCCCATCGCCAACCGAGAAATCCTATGGTAGCTTGAGGTTGCAAATCACTCAGCCTCTCAAAAATCATGACTGATCAACCTGAAATTTTAGCCCTAGACTTTGATGGGGTACTTTGTGACGGCATGATTGAATACTTTCAGACCGCCTGGCGCACCTATTGCCAGGTTTGGTCACCATTCGATCCCGAACCGACCCCTGAATTGATCAATCAATTGGCCGAACGATTCTACCGGACTCGACCAGTCATTGAGACGGGCTGGGAAATGCCTGTCTTACTGCGGGCTTTAATCCAGGGAATACCCGAAGCGGAAATCTTAGGGAATTGGCCTGATATTGTCCAGCAATTTGTGAAAACGGACAACCTGGAGGCGAGTGTCCTGGGGCCAAAGCTAGATCAGGTTCGGGATCAATGGATTGCCGAAGATTTAGCGGATTGGCTGTCCCAGCATCAGTTTTATCCAGGAGTCATTGCAAGAATTGAGCAAGTCTTACACAGCCCCGTCAAGCTGTTTATTATCACCACTAAAGAAGAACGATTTACGCGATCGCTCCTCCAACAAGCTGGAATTGAAATGCCAGAGGGCCTGGTTTTTGGCAAAGGTCATCAGCGTCCCAAGCATCAAACGCTGCGGGAATTGTCCGCCCAATCTAATCCAGCCCCGAGGATCTGGTTTGTTGAGGATCGGATCCAAACCTTACTATCGGTGCAACAGCAATCCGATCTGAGCAATGTCCAGTTGTTTCTGGGAGATTGGGGCTACAATACCCAAGCAGAGAGGGATTCAGCAAGTCAATCCTTAGATATTCAGCTCTTGTCTCTGGCCCAGTTTACCCAACCCTTTTCATCCTGGTTAGAGGGAGTTTGAACAGTTTGAGTTTGGGGCTTGACAAGTGAGACGGTGCAGTGAGCCCAGCTTTATTTGTAGAACAGCCGAGACGGCTGTTTTTTTAGCAGACATCTTGCCTGTATGTTTTCCAGCAAGCAAGATCCTGCACCACAGGATTTATATCTGATTTGATAATAGTTTAGAGGGTGTTCTATAGGTTTGGGGCGCGGTTGAGTCTCTCATCTAAACAGGCTTTACCTAAATCCCTATTCAGATGGGATCACTATAGAGTGTAATTAAAAGCTAGATATAGGTATCAATATGTATCAGGACGGGAAATGTTGATAACAGCCTGATACCTGTAGAAATTACTGAGTAATCCCTTGTTAAATCCGTATTTTTCCGGTTGTTTGAGATTGGGATAGAAGATACCTTAAGAACTGAAGGCATACATTTAGTTCTTAACTTTATCCATCAGATGGTGATCTCAATGAATAAAATTTCTAAGCTCTTGCTATCAGTTCCTATTTCTCTAGCTGCAATCACTCTGGTTGCTGCACCTTCTTTGGCTGGGACTTTCGCCACCAAGGTTGAGTATTACAATCAGGGGAAATTTAACTTCAATAACGCGACCAAGACAGCGGCGAGAAGCAATACAGATAATGTCCTTGGTGCGCCTCAAGCAGATGGAACCAAGGATTTCCTCAGCCTCGGAGTTGGCGGTTGGGGGATTTTCAGCTTTGACACCTGGTTCTCCGGGGATATTACCCTCTGGGAAACCACTTGGGGGTTTAAGAACAAGCAAAGTGACTATGACGAACAGGTTGAAGTTTACGTGGGAACTGACCTGGATTTCGCGGCAGGGGATTTAGCGTCCACCCTGGGGAGTGGTAATTGGTTTGATGTGGGTCGAGTCAAGAATATTGCGGATGGAGCCTATGACACCAACCAGAAAGACGGTGTAGCTGGATCTGGGGCGACCATCAATATCGGCAATAGCAACTTGTACAAGTACATCTTGCTAGTGGACAAATCAGCAGACCTAAAAGATCGAGATGGCTTCGACGTGAATGCTATTTCTGTTAATCCGGCCACTCCCACCAGTGTTCCTGAACCTGCTTCTGTATTGGGTTTGCTCACCCTCGGAGGATTGGGTGCCGGATCTTTACTGAAGCGGAAAGCCTAGACAACGGATTAATTCATCGAATTGATTCGTCAAACTAAACTGATCAAAATACATGATCAAAATACAAGGTTTCAGGGTCTGAATCGTCAGCCTGAAGCCTTTTTTTTGGTTTATCGCCACTGTCCCAAAACTTGGGAGAGGGAACCAGATAAAGATCTCCCCTCTCCCAGAGAGGGAGAGGGGTTGGGGATGAGGGCGAGAGAGTTTTGTCAGTCAACAGGGAACATTCTCAGGAGCACATTTCTGGAGCCATAAAGATACTCTAAGCAGTCCCTAAGCTTAATCATAATTCAAGGGCTACTTCATCGCCACGGGAGGCTAGAAAGTTTGCACTAGTCAGGGATTCTTGACTTATGCAAAAAAATAGAGGAAGTGATGCGTTTTTTTAAAATTAGTTGGTTTTTTGTTATAAACGATACATTTTTCAGTGTAAAAGATTGTAAATTATCAAGTTAAGTCCAAATTAATTTTAAAGAGGAGTAAGTACTTTTCCAGCTTTGGTATTGCACTGGTCATGATGGTCAATCAAGTCCCTTTTGAGCTTATATTGATAAATATTCAAGTGATTATCACTCAAGAATTAATCATTTGTTAGAGGGTAGGTTGATCGCAGTGTTGTTGTACTCTCTGAAGTGGCATCTACTCAAGAGACAAGTAGTTTCAGGTGATTTTGAGTTGGTTATGCGCCTCTAGCCCGTTGAGTCTAAAAGGCTCTCAGCTTCAGCAAATTACCAGCAAAATTCTATTGTCTACGGCAATTTTTTCTAAGCTTTTGATTAGGAAGCTGAGAGTTTTTCCTACAAAAAGTTTTGTAAGTCATGCTTGAGTTGTCAAACTGTCAACCCTTAGTTTTTAAACATGTCAATGAGTAAAATTTCTAGACGCAAGTTCATTTCTACCGCTGGAGCTACCGCCGCCAGTGCGATGATTTTGCATGGCTGTACCACCAGCACCCAAACGACCCAAACTCCTGCTTCCCCCGAGGCCACCCCAGCCAGTCCCACTGGAACTCCTGGCCCTGTGGCCGCCGGAGATGCTCCTGAAGTCACCACGGCAAAGCTGGGATTCATTGCTCTGACGGATTCTGCCCCCCTGATCATTGCCAAGGAAAAGGGCATGTTTGCCAAGTATGGAATGCCCGATGTTGAAGTGACCAAGCAGGCTTCCTGGGGCACAACCCGTGATAATTTGGTGCTAGGTTCTGCGGGCGGCGGAATTGATGGAGCCCATATTTTGACTCCGATGCCCTATTTGATTTCAAATGGCACTGTTACCGGTGGCACTAAGCTCCCCATGTACATTCTGGCCCGACTAAATGTGAATGGCCAGGGAATTCAGTTGTCCAATGAATACAGAGATTTACAAATTGGCTTAGATAGTACTCCCCTCAAAGCTGCGTTTGAGGCCAAGAAAGCCACCAACCCTGAAATCAAGTGCGCCATGACTTTTCCCGGCGGAACCCATGACATGTGGATTCGCTATTGGCTGGCTGCAGGGGGAATTAATCCTGATGTAGATGTTTCCACCATTGTTGTGCCACCGGCCCAAATGGTGGCCAACGTCAAAGTTGGAGCGATGGAATCTTTCTGTGTAGGAGAACCCTGGCCTTTGCAGACCATTAACCAGGATGTGGGCTACAACGCTCTAACAACTGGGGAACTCTGGAAAAACCACCCTGAAAAGGCTTTTGGCATGAGAGCAGACTGGGTGGATCAAAACCCCAAGGCTGCCAAGGCATTATTGATGGCGGTTTTAGAAGCGCAACAGTGGTGCGATGCTGATGAAAACAAAGAAGAAATGTGTCAAATTGTCTCTGGACGAGAGTGGTTCAAGGTTCCAGTAGAAGACATCATTGATCGCTCCAAAGGCATCTATGAAATGGGCTTGCGAACCATTCCTGAGGCAGAGGGCCGGGAGTTAATGCAGAAATACTGGCGGGACAATGCTTCTTATCCTTTCAAGAGTCATGATCTGTGGTTCCTGACGGAAAATATTCGCTGGGGCTATCTGCCACCCGATACCGACACCAAAGCATTAGTTGATGCGGTGAATCGGGAAGATCTCTGGCAAGAAGCGGCTAAGGCAATTGGTCAGGAAGCGGCCATTCCCGCTAGCACCTCCCGTGGCATAGAAACCTTCTTTGATGGGGTGAAATTTGATCCAGAAAACCCCACAGAATACTTAAGTGCCCTAGCAATTAAAAAAATCTAGCAAAAAAAATTCAGGCCAGCTCAAGTCAGATTTCCCTGAGAAATCTGACTTGAGCGCAACTTCAGCCAGGCAGAATCAAATGCAAGTTGTAAACTCAACCCCGGATTTGTTCTTCATTCAAACTTAAACTGATGACTGTTAGTACTCTTGCGCGAAAACAGACCCCAATTCCCAGGTGGTTACAATCCATCCAGAAATCAAGCCGTAAATTTCTCACTTCAGCGGCTGCCATTCTCATTTTGTTAACGATTTGGCAACTTCTGTGCATGGGAGACAACACTTCTTTACCCGGGCCGATTCGGGTTTTACAGGATACCTGGGAACTGATTATTGATCCCTTTTTTGATAATGGCGGTACGGACAAAGGGCTATTCTGGCAGATTCTAGCCAGCTTGAAACGGGTTGCCATTGGGTTTAGTCTGGCGGCGGTTGCGGGGATCGCCATTGGCATGGTCATTGGCACTAATCAAGTGATTTATGATGCGCTTGATCCGATTATTCAGGTATTGAGAACGGTTCCTCCCCTAGCCTGGTTGCCCATTTCCCTGGCGGCCTTTCAAGAAAGCGAACCCTCGGCAATTTTCGTAATTTTCATTACAGCAATCTGGCCTGTCTTAATCAATACTGCAGTGGGGGCCCAACAGGTTCCCCAAGACTATAAGAACGTGGCTCGGGTGCTGAAATTGCCCCGTCATAAGTACTTCACAAAAGTCCTGTTCCCGGCAACGGTTCCCTATGTCTTTACAGGATTGCGGATTGGAGTAGGACTGTCCTGGTTGGCCATTGTGGCGGCAGAGATGTTGATTGGCGGGGTAGGAATTGGCTTTTTCATCTGGGATGCCTGGAATAGCTCTTTGATTAGTGAGATTATTCTGGCGCTAATTTATGTCGGGATTGTCGGGCTTTTACTGGATAAGTTGGTAGCAGGCATTGCCAAACTTGTAGTGCCGGATGAACCGATCTAGACCGGCTCCAACCTCAGCAAACCTTAAGTGCAAATTAAGTGCAAACTTTCAGTACAAACCTTAAGGATAAACTTCAAGCGATCGCCCTTAGTCCCCTTCACCCTGCAGTTTCTTCCATCCTAACTACTATGTCTGCATTCATTGAAGTTGACCACGTTGACAAGGCATTTCCCCTGGGCAATGGGGATTTTTATATTGCCCTCAAAGGTATTGAGCTCAAGGTGCAGCAAGGGGAGTTTGTCTCCCTGATCGGTCACTCTGGCTGTGGCAAATCTACCCTGCTAAATATGATTGCCGGACTAGATCGACCCACTCGAGGCGGGGTAATTCTAGAAGGCAAAGAGGTGCGTGAGCCTGGCCCCGACCGAATGGTGGTGTTCCAGAACTATTCCCTGTTGCCCTGGCTGACAGTGCGAGAAAACATTGCCCTAGCCGTCGATGAAGTATTTCAGGACTTGCCGAAGGGAGAACGACGCAGCATTGTCGAACGTAATATTCAGCAGGTGGGCCTCAGACATGCGGCGGCTCAGCGTCCCAGTCAACTATCAGGGGGGATGAAACAGCGGGTGGCGATCGCCCGAGCCTTGGCCCTGCGTCCTAAGGTTTTGCTCCTAGACGAACCCTTTGGGGCATTGGATGCCCTGACCCGAGGGAACTTGCAAGAACGATTGATGGAAATTGTGGAAGAGAGCCATGTCACCACCATCATGGTCACCCATGACGTGGACGAAGCCCTGTTACTCTCTGATCGGATTGTGATGTTGACCACTGGCCCAGAAGCCCATATTGGTCAGATTTTAGAGGTGCCAATTCCCCGACCTCGTCATCGTTTGGAGGTGGTAAATCACCCCAATTACTATGCTTTGCGAAATGAAATGGTCTATTTTCTCAATCAACAAAAGCGCTCTAATAAAGTGGGTCAGGTGGCTCACTCCGCCGTTGCTAGCCATAGGTTAGAAAAAGTCAACCTGGAGCTTGGGTTTATTCCCCTAACAGATTGTGCTCCCCTGGTGGTTGCCCTAGAAAAAGGTTTCTTCCAGGAGGAAGGACTGGATCAAGTCACCCTCAGCCGGGAACCCAACTGGAAAGCGATCGCCCAAGGGGTAGTTTCGGGACGGCTAGATGGGGCTCAGATGGTAGCGGGAATGCCTTTAGGGTTAACCATTGGGGCCGGAAACAACCCTTCAGTTCCCACCATAGCCTCTATGGTACTGAGTCGCAATGGCAATGCAATTACCCTGGGCAAATCATTTCAAGCTCTGGGGGTGCAGACCTTGTCAGACCTCAAGGGGGCATTGGCCAGTATGCCCGATCAGGTACATACCTTTGGCATGGTACATCCGGCTTCCATGCATAATCTGTTGCTGCGGTACTGGCTAGCATCCGGTGGCATTGACCCCGATCAAGATGTCAATTTAATTGTTTTGCCTCCTCCCCAAATGGTAGCCAACCTCAAAGCTGGGAATATCGATGGCTATTGTGTAGGTGAGCCCTGGAACTCACGGGCGGTAGCAGAGGATTTGGGTTACGTGATCGCCACGGATCTGGAAATCTGGCCCGGTCATCCCGAAAAAGTTCTGGGGGTGCGGGAAGACTGGGTAATGAAGTATCCCAAAACCCATATTGCCCTGCTTAGAGCCCTACTGCGGGCCTGCCAATATTGTGATGATCGGCGCAACCGGGAAGAAATTCTGGAACTGTTGTGCCGACCCCAATATGTAGGCTCAGCCCCAGAGTATACCCGGCCTGGATTTATTGCTCCCTATCAGCGCAGCCGGGGAACCCAGCCCGAACCATTGATGCGGTTTAACCAATTTTATATCGAGCAAACCAATTGCCCCAGTCGAGCAGAAGGTTTATGGATTTTGACCCAACTGGCTCGCTGGGGCTACACCCCATTTCCGCGAAACTGGATCGAAATCCTGGAACGGGTGCGCCGTCCCGATCTGTTTGGGGAAGCCTGTCGGCAGTTGGGCTTGCCCGATGGGGAGCCTGATCGTCATACATTTGCTCTATTTGACGGGATGATTTTCTCCCCTGACGATCCCATCGGCTATCTGGAGCAGTTAACGATTCGCCGCAACTTCAAAGTTGCCGAGATTGCCCTGGAACAACCAGCCCTGACTTAATCCCCCTGATCAAGTTTCTGATCCAGTCAATAAACTTCGCCCTTGAGCCCCTGCTTTGATTGTCCGTTTATCTGTCCCTCAACCTCCCTTAACTCCTATGCAAACCATTGCCAAACTCCAAAAGCAGCCTATGGCTAAGAATCAACCCTTTCTGGCCATCGATCAGGTTACAAAGGTCTATCCCACCCCGGATGGCACCTATCCGGTTTTAGATGGTATTGACCTTTCTATTCAAGAAGGAGAATTTGTTTGTTTGATTGGCCACTCCGGTTGCGGTAAATCCACCCTGCTCAATATGGTGTCCGGGTTCAATACCCCTACTGAAGGAGAAGTTCGCCTTCAAGGACAGGTTGTCACTGAACCTGGCCCGGATCGGATGATGGTTTTTCAGAATTATTGCCTATTGCCTTGGTGCTCGGCCTTTGACAATGTTTATCTGGCGGTGGACTCAGTTTACCCAGAGAAACCCGAAGCCGAAAAAGTTGCCATCGTAGAAGAACACCTGACCCTGGTGGGCCTGACTGAAGCCAGAAACAAAAAACCCGGTCAATTGTCCGGCGGGATGAAGCAACGGGTGGCGATCGCCCGGGCCCTAGCGATTCGCCCTAAGATTTTAATCCTGGATGAACCCTTTGGAGCCCTAGATGCGATCACCAAGGAAGAACTCCAGGAAGAATTGCTGAAAATCTGGCGGAATCATCAATTAACGGTATTGATGATTACCCACGATATTGATGAAGCCCTGTTTCTAGCGGATCGGTTAGTCATGATGACCAACGGCCCTGCCGCCACCATCGGAGAAATATTAACCATTCCCTTTCCTCGCCCCCGGGTGCGCTCTCGAATTACGGAAGATCCGACCTACTACGAATTACGCAACTACGCCCTGGATTTCCTCTTCCACCGCTATGCCCACTCAGAAGATCCCAGCGACGAGGCGAAAACAATAGAGGAAAAATCCGCCAATCTGCCCCCCTGGGGCAAAAGGTTGCTGAAAGTCTTGGCTGGAGCCGGAATCGTTGTAGCCATTGGATTGACCAGTTGGGGGCTGGCTCAAGTTGTTCGCCCCGGGGCAAAGCCCCTGTCCAATACTTCCATACCAGCAGAGCAATTGGCCCCTTGATTTGCAGATCTCTGGGCTAGCTATCACATAGCAATCCTACGTAAAAAAGATTAGGGAGGGGTTTGGAGACTTAGTCTCCAAGAAGGGTAAAGCCCCCTTCACCCCCTTTCCACAAATGATTTGTGATTGCTATGGAGACGTTGTTCAACGTCTCTATTCTATTTTTGTTTTAAATGTTCACTTGATAAATCAGTCAACGTTTGATTTATAATCGTAGCTATGATGACTCAATGGTTGCTCAAACGTTAGAATGCTGGATTTAACCCAACTCACTCAACAAATGCAGGGCATGAGCCAGCACATGATCGGGGAGGTGATTGCCAGTCGGAAACGGCTAGAATTGGCTCAAGCTTTGCTTGAAAAGGCAAAACCCCAGCAGTTTCATCTGATCGAACAGCAGGAAAAATTTCGCGATCGCCTGTTATTTCACCCCGCCATTCCGCTAGAGCCCCTGCATCACTGCCCCCTAATTGCCGCTCCGGGACAAACCCATACGGTATTGGCGACGGATGGTTCCCAAATTGCCCCGAGTGCCCATGAGATTGCCTATTGCTACCTGTTGAATGTGGGGCGGGTAGTGTTGCACTATCATCAGAGTCGTCGCCCGTTGCTCGATAGCGTCTCTGAAATCTTTTATCGCCCAGAGGATCTCTATCGTTCCCGGCAGTGGGGGATTCGCACGGAGGAATGGATGGGCTATCGCCGCGCTGTATCGGAGGCAACGGTGCTGGCTGAATTGGGCTGTGATCTGCTGTCCGATGGGGCTGATGTCTTAACTGCTGCCACTGTGGCTATGGTGGATGGTTCCCTCACCTACTGGTTTTTAGAAGCGCTACCGGGGGAGGCAAAAGACCTGATCTTGACTCCTATCCTTCGGGCCTGGGATCAGTTGCAGCGGGCTGACATTCCTCTGGTGGGCTATGTTAGCGCCTCCCGTAGCAGTGAAAGTGCTGCTTTTCTGCGATTGCAGGCTTGTCCTTACCATGAACCGGACTGCATGGAATATTGCAGTGGAACAGGATTATTTGAAGAAAGTGGTCTGGCGAAGAAAGCTCCCTGTCAGGGATTTGACCCGTTGCGAGACACTGCCCTCTGGGAAGCGCAATTGCAACCGGGCCAGCGGAGTCCATTGTGGCGATCGCAGGCGCGGATTTTGGATCTCTATGGTCAACATCAGATCTATTTCTGCTACGTGAATGTGGGAACAGAAATCGCCCGAATCGAAGTTCCGGCCTGGGTGGCAGCAGATTTAACTCGATTGGAATCGGTATTGGGTATTGTGCTATCCCAGGTTCAGAAAGGCTATGGCTATCCCGTTGCTCTGGCTGAAGCCCACAACCAGGCCGTGGTTCGCGGGGGCGATCGAGCCAGGTTTTTTGCCCTGTTAGAGCAGCAAATGATCAAAGCTGGATTGAAAAATGTTGGAATTTCTTACAAAGAAACTCGCAAGCGGGGCAGCATTGCCTGAGGGTTGGGCAGTTCACTCCGGCGATCGCCAGGAGAGAATAAAGGTTGTGCGATCAGGCTCAATAATCGTAGGGATTCCGAGGTTCTGGAATCGGCTGAATTGACTGGGCTTGAATGGTCAGTTGTCGCTGATCATTGAGGGTTGTTGTGGTCATTTGGCCTTTGATTTCTAGCCAGCTATCCTGGGGATAGGATTGCTGAGAATTTTCTGGCAAGAGCACGGGCAATCCTACCGGATAGGCATCCGCAGCACAACAGGTGATCACAAATCGAGCCAGCCACAGATAGCCCTTGGGCAAACTGGGGGGATAAATCACAAATCCGGTGACATTCACCGCCTGATCTTGATAATTGTCGGGTTCAGGATCAATATTGAGCAATCGCATCCATTCAATCAGCGATCGCTCCTCCGGTTTGGCCGCCGTATAGAAAGCCTGGGGTTGAATCCGGGTGACGGGCAGGGTTTCCGTCAATCCCCGTTGGAGAGCGGTATGACTCCCAAACGTCCGGGGTGTCACGACCAGAGCCACAATAGCCACCCCCAACAATATGCGACTGCTCCAACCGGGGGGAAATAGAGTCATGTGCTGTTGGTTTTGAGCGGGTATTGTTGCGAAAGTCCGGGAACGAATGATCCCCTGAACCACTAATACCTGCCAGAGCTTTAGAGTCCCCATGGCCAATAGCCCCAAACCTCCCAGAACCGTCAGGCCAAAATAGTTAGGATGGATCAGGATATTCAGCTTGCCGGTGATCCAGTACTTCAACAAGACCACGGCCCAAAGTAAAATTCCTAGGGGATCTACCCAGGGTTGGACAAAATTCAGATACTTTTTAAACTGAGTCATGGCCTACAGTTTGATCAACTCCAGTTGAAGTTCACGAGAATCGTTAGTAGAAAGGTCATTTGAGCCGCCAGAATCACCAGATAAACCACTGCCCGGGTTTTAAATACAGAAAGCATCAGGCCCACGGTCTTAATGTCTACCATCGGCCCGAATACTAAAAAAGCCAGCAGGGAACCACTGGTAAACGTAGCTGCAAAGGATAGGGCAAAAAAGGCATCCACCGTTGAGCAAACGGAAACGATTCCCCCCAGTAGCAACATGGCCACCACTGACGTAATCGGACTTTGCCCCAACCCCAAAATGAACTCCCGGGGAACCGCCACCTGGATCAAGGCCGCGATCGCACTGCCTAAAACCAGCACTCCCCCCAGTTCTCGAAACTCCTGCACCATGTTGTCTAGAATCAGGGTCAAGCGTTCCCGGGAAGGGGCAATAAAAATGGATCGAAAGTTGGACTTGGAAACGGAGATTGATTTGAAGGATGAGGAGGAGGTTGAAACATTGCCCGATCCACTAGCGCCCTGCCATAGAGGAATCGATTCTAGCCGCACAGGCTGATTGCCCTGCCCCAGCAAATAAGTGCCGGGGGTGAGGAGGGTTGGGGGTTCGACGGCATCTGCAACTGTAGAATGCAGTAATGGGAGGGGAAGCATCCGGGCAATTTCCGGCTGAACAAAGGGCCGTAAATCTTGTTGAACTCCAAATATCCAGCCCAGAACTACCGCAATCACCAGCGAGAATGCCACCCGCAACCAGACAATTTCAGGCTGATCTCGAAAGGCCACCCAGGTTGACCAGATGACAATCGGATTAATCGTGGGAGCGGCGAATAGAAATCCCACCGCCACAGAAGTAGGCAATCCCTGAATCAGCAAGCGGCGAGCAACCGGAACATTCCCACATTCACAAACCGGGAAAAGAAAGCCCACCAAGCTGCCAAACAGCGCCCCCAACAGAGGATGGTTCGGTATGTAGGCAAGTAACTTGCGTTCATCAACTAGGGATAACAGTACGCTCGAAAACAAGACCCCAATCAACAGAAATGGAATCGCTTCCACCAACAAGCTGAGAAAAAGGGTGAATCCACTATTCAGTTGATTGATCAATGGGGTTGCCATGCCATACTGGGCTGAATAAGATGCACCGGGCGGATACTAGGGTGGGTACTAATTCAAAAATCGATTAGGCAATTGCTCAGGTAAATCCCCAGGTGCTTTATCCAAGTTACCAGACTTTCCCTGATTTTTGCTGAGATTCCCTGGACAGCTTAGGGTTTAAGGAGCAATTTTACCATTGGGCAGAATTGCCCCGGTTAAGTTGGCCTCTCTAAGATTAGCCCCTTTTAGACTGGCCCCTTTGAGATTTGCTCCCCGTAAATTGGCACCCTGAAGCGAAGCACTTCTGAGGTTTGCACTCCCCAGGTAAGCGCCCCGCAGATCGGCCTCTTGAAGATTGGCCTCCCGCAGATTCGCACTTTTGAGAAAAGCCCCAATCAAAATACTCCGTTCTAATTTGGCCCCGGAGAGGTCAGCCTCCTCCAGATTTGCATCTTCCAGGTTTGCCCCTTCTAACACTGCATCGGTGAGATTTGCCCCAGCCAAGTTGGCCTGAGTTAGCTTAGCATAGCCCAGTCTAGCCCTTTGAAGACTAACCTTCTCCAGATTGGCCTGTTCTAGGTTTGCAACCCAAAGCACCACCTCATTAAGCTGGGCTGCAGATAGGTTGGCTTGCATCAGTTGAGCGCTTCCCAGATTGGCTTTTTGTAGGTTAGCCCCTGTTAGATCAGCCTGAATCAGCTTACTTCTCTCCAGATTGGCCCGTTGTAGATTGGCTTGAGTCAGTTTTGCCCCTGTTAGATCGGCCCCTGAAACCTGGGCAGAATCCAGATTAGCCTGACTCAGATTGGCCCCTTGGAGATCCGCTTGATGCAAAACCGCACCCCGCAAATCCGTTTCAGTTAAATTTGCCTGCTGGAGATGAGCTGTTTTTAAGTTGACCTGCCAGAGATTCGCCTGGGTGAGATCCCCATGACTCAATCTGGCCTGAGATAGGTTGGCATAGCCCAAGTTTGCCAATTTTAACAGGGCATAGCTCAGATCGGCTCCTACTAAGTTTGCCCCCCGTAAGTCAGCGCTTTCGAGATAGGCATCCTGCAAATCCGCTCCAGATAGATTGGCTTTCCAGAGATAGGCAGATCTGAGATTGGCATCCCGGAAGTTAGCCCGGCTCAGATTGCACTCTACACATTGTTTGGTATCTAGGGTTTGTTGACGTAAACTCTCTAACTTGAACTGTTCCGTAGCTCTATCCTCAACAAATTTCTGGGTTAGAAAGCGATCGCCCAAATCCTGACCTGATCGCGAACTCTGCCAAACAGCAAAACCCCCTGAAGCTGCAACAATACTCACTAAAATGCTACTGACTAGCTTGAGCCGATGATGCCTTCGTTCCGGTTGTGCTTGAGCCAACTGGGTCAGGGATTGCTTTGAATTAATGGCCTCAGATGACTCCGCAAACAGGGGGTAAACTTTAGCTTTGGTCTGGGGCATTGCAGAATTCAAGGGCTTGATATCAGGACGATGCCTGAGATGCCGTTCAGAGTTGGGCTTTGATCGAGAGTATGATTCTGACATCTCCTCAGTAAAACATAGAAGCCATGGATCTGGCGTTTAACTTAGACTATCTAGAACCGCAATCCTCGTCAACTCACCCTCAACCTCTGGTAAGCCAATGTCCCGGCACTATACTTCAAGCACAAGGTTCCCAGACCGAAAGCTGTCAGGTGCAAAGTATTTCTATGAGACAGTTCAGGGCCTGCGAACCTAGTCATCCACAACATTGGCCCAGGCAGGGAAGGCAGGGGGAAAGAAGTTGATTTCATACCCCGATTCTTCCCACTCACTCACCCAGAGCGGAACTTTACCGTGACCAGGTGTCAGGGCAAACTCTCGTTTTTCGGCCTCAATGGTTTGAAAAATTTGCTTTAGGGTATCCCCTCGATCCAGGGCCAAACTCAAAACATCGTCGAGGTCAGGGTTGACGCGCTTGACTCGACCTCTACCGTCTTCATCAGTCCAAACCAACTTCAGTGATTTGAGATCCCGGGGACTCAAGCTACTTCTGAAGTAAACTCGCTTCAGGGTCGCAACTGGCTCCAGACTTCTCTCAATCCGACGAATTTGTTGCAATCGGAGATAGTGCCATTCAGCAAGGCGGAGACGGGACTCTGGGGATATAGCCCCTTTGCTTGAAGAATGCTCAAGACTATACTTGGCCAGACTACATCCAAGATTTGCCAGGAGATGAATTAATTCTCTCTCTTTGGGTGTTGCCTGCCTTCTAGCTAGTGCATTAGCAGATTTACGCTGCCTCTTTATAATCTCTATCGTTTCCATGTGGGATCTTTACTCAATTCTTACCGAGCTACATCCACCCCCTAAACTCAATCAACCTCACCGCATCTGACCAAAGTTCTTCATGTAAGAAGTCTTGGTCTGCCGGCGATCACACAATCCATCCTTTTCAAGATGGAACCACCATTTATATAATCTTAAACCTAGTCTAACAGAACAAACCTAAAGCATTTGTAAGATACTTATCATCTTTACTAAGGTTTAAGGAGAAATCTCAGCTTATGGCTCACTCATTTGGTTCAGTCATTCAATTCCTATCACGCTTAAAAGCGGATCTTTGCATCCGACCCCTTGAATCTCTGGCCCATAAGCGCAACAATCAAGACAGACTCGCACAGCCTCGATTGACCGCCATACCATCAGTGACTTGTCCAAAGTGTCCAAGCCGAGTTCAAGCACTTTAAGTGTCTGGCAATTGTATTCTAGCGTCAAAGCTATGGGTTAATCGAGGACTTCCTATCATCAGGGGCATCACCTTTCCTGCTTAGCATCTCGTATCAACGTTTACTGTTTGCTCTTCGCTTGAATTTTGAAGGCGCTGAAGATTACGCTGTAGGATTGTATCTACAGTGTAATATTAAGTTTTATATAATGGAACGCTCTAAGCTAATTGCCTATGTTGCGGGCGCAATTTCTATCGTTTTAGCGATCGCCTATCTTTTGGTTGTTCTGCTGCTGGACTCTCGTGGCGAGATGGTTCCTGCTCCAGTGGATATGATGACTTTAGTCTTTCAGATGTTTTAGTGACCCACACTGTTAATTCACAGCTAAAACCTCGGATACAGCATTTCTCGCCCTGCTGAAATCCGGGGGATTGGCCTGTCGGGATTGAAAATGGCTGTATTTTCCTGGGGAACTTAGGTAGTTCAGTTTCTCTAATAACTCCTTCAATCGCTTCCTCAGGTACGTTTGTCCAGCATATCTGCTAGCAGAGCAAACATACCCATTTGGGTTGCTGCAATTAGCAAGATCAGGGTTCTCTCCGTCAGATCCTCCCGCACAAACAGATCCTGAACCAGAGTAAACAAAAATCCCGAGAAAAATACTCCGGCGATTGGTAAGAACACTTTAAGGGGGGCAAAGTATAGGCCCGTTCTGAGAATGAGCTGAACAAATCTCAAGGTATCGCGAATTGGCTTGATCTTGCTCTTACCTTTGCGGGAATAAAAGTCTATCGGTTCATAGCGAACTACATAGTTGTTGGTTAGCATCGCCACGGTGATGGTGGTGGTGAAGCTGAAGCTATCCGGCAAGATCTTGAGAAATTTTTCCATACTCTGCTTGTGAAATACCCGCAGCCCGCTATTGAGGTCAGGAATCCGACTATCCGTAATCCATTCTGCAAATCGCACCAAAAACCACTTTGGGATCTTCCGCAACGGAGAATAGTCAACATTGGCTCCAATTCTAGCCCCGACTACCATATCAACGGATTGGGCTAGGGCAACTAACCGGGGAATCATCTCATTGGGGTAAGTACCATCCGCATCAGTAATCACGATTAAAGAGTACTTAGCATGACGGATTCCTGTTTTCAAAGCTGCTCCATACCCCCGGTTAATCAGGTGTTCAATCACTCGAATCTCCCGGCGAGTTTGTAATAGCTCCGAGGTTCTGTCCGTTGAGCCGTCATTTACGGCAATGATTTCATAGGGACAGTTCATCCTGTGAAAAGCCTGTTGCAAATGATCCAAGGTTGCAACGAGACCAGCTTCTTCGTTGTAAATCGGTAAAATCAAGGAAAAGCCAGAACAAACTTGATCAGCCTGGGGGTTGACCGGGTTGGATTCCTTGCTCAAGTCCGTAATATTTGACATGAGGGCTATTCTGCCCTCAATCGGCCCACGGGTCAAGATCAGGAACTGCGTTGATGCTGAAAGCTGGCATAGGTATCAAACAAAGATCCCACCAGACTGAAGGTTGTACCAATGATCACGGTTCCCAGCCAGGGTTGGCCATTGCCAAAAATGGCCAAAAACTCTAAAATCCGATGGCTACAAATCTCTCCTGAGGTGTCCAACATTGGTAAATGAGCCACCAAAACAAAACTGACCAATCCACCATGAATCAGCAGAATTGGGGCCAGAAAGCTCAAGATCATCGTCAGGAACAAAGAACGAATAAAGCTGGGGAAATGGCTCATAAATGAATCCTTAATCGGCCTGAGTTGAATCATCCTAATCGGGTCATCCATTTATTAAGATAGGGATGATCGCGCGTTTTGTGCTCCTCCTTCAGAAATCTTAAATTTAAAGTTGGAAATCTTGTTTAAGATTTGTACAAGGTTGTTATTTTTCTGGGTTGTTTCTCATCTAAGTTGTTTCTCATCTAAAACATTTACAGCGTTCCTGACGCTGCTGGAGTGCGGAAGGGGGTAATACGATGGCCCCCATCTCCTAGATTCACACCTCGCAGGATTGCAAATCGCTATAACTAAAAGGTTTAACAGGGTTCTCTTGAGTAAGACAACAACTTCTAGTTTTGGGCTCTGGACAGAGCGCTTTGTAGCAGCAGTATTACTGGGCGGGCAGGTAGCAGTTCATGTCTTGCGGGGTCGATTCTATCGCCGTAATCTGCTAGAACAGATGGTTGTGGTTGGCCCTCAGTCTCTGTTAATTGCCTTGCTAACGGCTGGGTTTGTTGGGGCCGTGTTTACCATTCAGGTAGCCCGGGAGTTCATCAATCTGGGAGCCGGAAACTTTGTTGGGGGAGTTTTAGCCTTGGCCCTGACTCGAGAATTGACTCCGGTACTAACGTCTGTGATTGTGGCGGGTCGGGTTTGTTCAGCATTTGCAGCGGAGTTGGGTACGATGCAAGTTACAGAACAAATTGATGCGTTGTATATGCTGCGAACTGACCCGGTGGACTATTTAGTGATTCCTCGGGTGATCGCCTGCTGCCTGATGTTGCCCCTGTTGACTATCTTGTGTTTAGTAGTTGGAGTGGGGGGGGGATTGGTCATTTCTATCAACTTCTACAATATCTCCTCAACAGTTTTTCTAGATTCTGTTCGCAACTTCCTCACGATCTGGGACTTGGTGAGTGGCGAGATCAAATCGTTTGTCTTTGGGGCGGTGATTGCCGTTGTCGGAACCAGTTGGGGATTGACCACAACAGGGGGAGCCAAAGGGGTAGGGGAATCGACTACTACGGCTGTAGTCACGGCGTTGCTGTCTATTTTTATCATTGATTTTTTCCTGTCCTGGTTGATGTTTCAGGGAACAACCAGTTCTGTCCTGTAAGTCAGTTGCCTGTGAGATCTTCCCAGCTCTAGGATCCTCATAAAATGAAATCATTAAAACCACAGATAAAATCACAGAGGCACAGAGTTTCCAGAGATAGAGAATAGGGATTCAGGCTAGACCCTTTTATTCCATCTTTTCATCAAATCTTTTTACCCAGGATCTGATTCATAGATCACCTAAGATTGCTATATTCTAAGGCATCGGGTTTCTCAGACATCCCGTCAAACATTCGGCGAACCAAGGGTCAATCCCTTAACTTTAACTGAAGCTTTAACCCTCAGAAGATAATCGGACTATTGCAGGACTATTAGAATTGTCATGAAGAAGTTTATCGTAATTTTGATGGCCACTCTGTTGAGCGCGATCGCCATCATCAGTTGTGGACAGCAGCCCACCTTATCAGAATCCAACTCTAAAGTTGTTGCGGTTGCCAATGTGATCAATGCCCCAGACAACACAGTCGGGGGGACAGTGACCCTGACTCAGGAACAGAAAGACGGCATTTTACCCACCGTTGAAGTCCGGGCCGAGATCACCGGATTGCCCCCAAATACCACCCACGGTCTTCATATTCATGAAACGGGAACCTGCGAACCCGACTTTGGGGCGGCTGGAGGTCACTTTGATCCAGGCCCCTATGGGGAGAGCAATCCGGACAATAATCACCCCTTTCATATGGGAGATCTGCCCAATCTCGTGGCTGATGCTAGTGGCAGGGCGACTGTGATCCATCGCACCAACCGGATCACTTTGACTCCAGGGCCATTGAGCTTATTTGATGACAATGGCAGCGCCATTATCGTGCATGTGGATGAAGATCAGGGCACCACCGGGGTAAAAGGGGGGGCTGGTGGGGGTCGGCTCGGCTGTGGCGTGATTCAGGCTCAGGGCTAGATGGTTCTGAAAGAATCGGCCTCAATGCTCTCCCCAGACGGCATTCGCTTGGATGCTGATGTCTATTATCCGGATGGCCCAGGTGAATTTCCGGTGCTATTGATGCGGCAACCCTACGGCAGGGCGATCGCCTCTACGGTGGTCTATGCCCATCCCAGTTGGTATGCGGCCCAGGGGTATATCGTGGTGATTCAAGATGTCCGGGGCCGGGGAACCTCGGAAGGAGAGTTTCGGCTGTTTCAATCGGAGATAACCGATGGTGTAGAGACGGTGAATTGGGCGGCCAATTTACCCCGAAGCAATGGCCAGGTAGGGATGTATGGGTTTTCTTACCAGGGCATGACCCAACTCTATGTTGCCTCCCAGAAACCCCATGCCCTCAAAACCATTTGCCCAGCTATGGTTGGCTATGATCTGTATGCCGACTGGGCCTATGAGGGAGGAGCATTTTGTTTTCAGGCTAATCTGGGTTGGGCGATTCAACTTGCCGCAGAAACCGCCCGCCGAAAAGGAGATGAAGCCGCTTATCAGACCCTCCATCAAGGGGCTCAGATGCCCCTTGTTCTGATGAACGGCTCTATTCCAGCGGTTCCAGAATTGTTAAGCTCTCTGGCCCCTGACTCGTTTTACCACGATTGGATCACTCATCCCCAACCCGATGAATACTGGAAATCCCTGTCTCCCAATCTGTCAGGGGTTGATCTGCCCATGCTGCATATTGGGGGATGGTTTGACACCTATTTGCGAGGAACTCTCAACGTTTATCGCCAGATGGCCCAGCAGTGCCCATCTCCGCAACATTTAATCATTGGCCCCTGGGCCCATCTACCCTGGGGCCGAAAGGTGGGGGCAGTAGATTATGGTTTGACGGCCAACAATCTGGTAGATGATCTGCAAATCCGCTGGTTTGATCAGTTTCTGAAGGGTATGAATACTGGAATTCTGGAGGAACCAGCGATCGCCCTATTCGAGATGGGCAGCAATCAATGGCAGGAGTTTGATACTTGGCCCGAAGCTAGATCTGAGCATCCTCATAGCTCTAACTCTAAATCCTACTTGCTCTTCAGCAATGGCTTAGCCAATATTCGGGACGATGCGGGCATTCTCCTGGAAATCATTGAAGAGTCTGGGGAAGAACAGAACGAATCTCCGGATCAGGGATATTTGGACAGGGTGTATGTAGATAAAGCCTACACGGATAAAAACCTATCCATCTCCACCTCCTTAGACCTGATGGGGCAAACCCCAGATCCACAAACAAACATTCCAGCAGAAGGCCGATTTGAGCCGGGGGATATAATTGTCCATGACCCCTGGCGACCAGTTCCCTCCCTGGGGGGTCATGCTGGATTTCCACCTGGATCCTTTGACCGATCTAGCCTGGACTGTCGCAGTGATATTTTGACCTACACCTCTGCCCCCCTGACTACAGAACTACATCTATTGGGCAGCCCCCAGGTGCAACTCTATTGCCATGCTGATACCCCCAGCTACGATCTGTGCGCTGTTTTGTCTGAGGTCAGGCCGGACGGCAGCGTTTATCATTTGACTCAAGGGTATCAACGGCTTGACCAACTCCAGAACCCGGTGCAAATCCTTCTTCAGGCAACCTGTGTTTGGATTCCCCGGGGTCATGGAATTCGCCTCAGTATCAGTGGGGCCTGCTTTCCAGCTTATTTAGTCAATTCCGGAACGGCTCAACCTTTGACCCATAGCCGATCAATCGATGCCAGGGTAATTACGATCTCCGTGTATTCGGGGGAGCAATTCCCGGCTCAAGTTACCCTACCCCTCTCCCCCATTTTCTAGCCTGGAAATCTTAATTGGGAATCTTAATTTTGGGCATTGCGATGCTAATTTCCAGTAAAGATCACCTGCTGCCCTTGGGGCGATAGGGCATATCCTAGGAAGGCTTGGGTATTGGGACTGGGGGGGGACTGGTAGACATACATGAGTTCCCGTTGATAGGGGTAGCTGACCTGCTCAGGGGTCGTCCCATCAATCGGCAAAACCCTAACCGTTTTTTGGTTCACGACTTGGGCAAAAGTCGCATAACCAATGCCATCTTGCCCCAATTGCTGTAGCATGCCTGTGGTTTCATCCCGAGGTAGGGTGGTGATATTGGGGGTATTGCCAAAGTCCTTTCCCTGCAATACCAACTCCTTAAACGCTTGATGAGTCCCACTAACGGCGGGGCGATTCAGCACCTGAATCGGGGCATCGCCCCCCCCCAACTCTGACCAATTTGTAATTTGTCCGGTAAAAATCCCGTAGACCTGACTTGCCGTCAACCCCCCTGAGTAAGGGTTATTTGCCCCAATCACAATGGCAATCTGGTCACTAGCAATGGGTACTGCTACTAATCCCTGACCCTGTTCTTCAGCCTTTAGGGGACGGGAAGCCCCCGCAACATCAACCGTTTTCTGTAAGACATCTTGGATCCCATTGTCGGTACCATTGGCGGCAGTTTCTACCGTTGTCCCCGGGAACTGAGCTTGAAAGCCTGCTTTCAAGTTTTGATTGATGGTCACCATGCTGGTTGAGCCATCAACCCGAATCACTGTCCCCGCTGGCACGGAGGCAGGCGGCGGAAAAGCTTCACCACCGGGGGGGGGTGGAGGAGGCGCTGTAGATAGAGCAGAATTATTGGGAGTCGCTGCGGTGGGTGCTGTTGCAGGATTGGTTCCAGGAGCATTGACCCCTGGGTTCTGAGGGGGTTTTCGCAGGAAGAACCAATATCCCAGGCCGCCTAGAAGCAGCAATGCCAGAAGATAAACAATTGGAGGGGGGCCACTACGCTGTGCCATAACAGAATATTGTTGAGTAGGTTTTCAGTTGGTTTTTTCAGTTAACTTTTTCAGTTAACTTTTTTAGTCAACTCTTGTAGTCAGCTCTTTTAGGGGATCCTGACCTATACAGCAATCTGGCTTGAATCATCGGGGGAGAGCAGGCAGTTTGCTTGCCCAGGCTAGAAACCCGCCCCAAATCTTGTATCAATGATTTCCGACTGCAATATCTATCTATCAGGGAATCTCCATTAAATTATGTCTCTATCGTGGACTTTTGAAAATAGATTCAATGTCATCAGTAGCTTGACGCAATCAACTAGAAGATTGATCTGGGGGGCGAAGCCCTAGACCCCCTGCCATTTAACAATTAATTACAACTACCTATTTAACTGATTCAAGGCTTTTATAAAAATCTAGAAGTTCTTGGGCGATCGCCTGATTGGTATATTTTTTCATAGCTCGTTCATAGCCTTTTTGAGCCAGTTGTTCTGTCAGTTGAGCATTCTCCATCAGTTGAGCCAGACAATCTCGTAGTTTCTCAGGTTGCCCTTCCGGAAAAATTAATCCAGTCTGATCAATTACATAGGGAATCTCCCCCGAATCCGAACCAATAACCGGGACTCGGCAGGCCATGGCTTCGATTAAAACATGACCAAATTGTTCTTTCCAGCCTGAAGATGTCAGGGTCTTAAACTTTTCGTCGGTTTCTGAAGGTAGCACCAGCACATTCATCAAGTTAATATATCGTTGTACCTGATCATGGGGCACACTTTCAATTAGAACTAATCGCTCTTGAATTCCAGTTTCAGTGGCAATTTTTAGCAGTTGTTCTTGCAGTTCTCCCCGACCTAATAAAATCCACTTCCAGTTTTTGGCTGGCAAACTTCCTAAGGCTTTAGCCAGGGTGAGTAATCCTTTTTCTGGAACAAATCGTCCAACGAATCCCACCACAAATTCATCTGGAGTAATTCCCAATTCGGCTTTTAGTTCCGGTTGGGGATTGGGTTTAAACAACCGTTCATCGACTCCCAATTGAGGCATAACTTTGATCGGGCCACCGTAGCCCCGTTTCTGTAAAACATCTGCCCCATCCTGATTCCCCACCACAATCCCATCAGTATTTTTCAGGTTGTAGGATTCAATTAAACTGGCCGGAAACTTTAAATCGTAGGGTAAATTCCACCAGGTAAAGAATAGATTTTTAGCCTTTAGATTCAGCAGTTGATTGAGAAAGATAAACTGGGAGTAAGTCAAGGCTTTTGATCCTTGCTCCACTTGAATAATTTCAGGTCTGAATGCTTTCAAAAGCTTGACCAGATCCCAACCGAAGGTTAGTAATCCTTGATTATTGTGACTGAAGTTTGAAATTGGAACGACCTTAAAATTACCTTCGTCTACCAATTCAGAGTCGATAATTTTATTCTGAACCCCTCCGGGCCGCCAGCGCTTGGGCACGACCACAACGACTTCAATGCCAGGTTCGAGCTGGGCTAAGGCCCTCAATTTTTCCCGGTTGAGGTCAACGATGTAAGTATGGCTGGCAACTAAAATTCGCATGGCTTAACTCACTGAATCTGGCAACTTTAAAATCCTGTTTGAGATTTCCTGAACTTTATCTGAACTTTACCTGAGCTTTATTGCTAGCAGGTTAATCGTTAACGAACTAGTTCATCCTGCTGAGAATAAACCTGACCTTCATCCCACAGAGAACGAATTAATGTGCCGACTGCCTTGAAAAACCTAGACAATAAAACCCAAATCGGGTGAGAACTTTAATCGGAGAACCACTTTTATTGCAGGGGGGATTACCCAAAACATGACAGTCAAATAGCTTGGTAAAAAACCGCAGACATTGTCTTGGAGTCAGGCTCTTGAACCCCATAAAAAAGTGATTGTGGTAGAACGTCACCTGATATTGCAGGGAGCGGGTGCTGATGTCATGGCATCCCCCCACTTCCTCTCCCAAATGCACTAGGCTGGCTTCCGGGTCATACCAGATGATGTAGCCCGTCTGTCGGATTCTCAGGCAAAAATCCGATTCTTCCCGTACAGCACTGCCTTTGTAGCGTTCATCGAACCTCAATCCATATTTATCAAAAATTTCTCGCCGGAAGGACATGTTGCAACCCCGAGCCGAAATCACCTGTTGGGGTTTGACGGTATGTACCAGATCAATGTGATACCAGGCAATTCCCGGGTCAAATGCTTCTGGGGGCAACTCCTCAATAGTTAACGCTCCTCCCGACTCCCCCAATTTCATCCGGTCAAATACCCGACCAGCCACCGCTCCAATTTTTGGATTATCCAGGTAGTTGCGGGCATGGGTTTGGAGAAATCCTTCAGGAAGCTGAACATCATCATCGAGGAACAGAATCACCTCCCCTTTTGCCCGTCGCACGGCATAATTTCTGGCCCCGGGTAAACTGGCCCAGTCCACTCGATACCAGTGGATCTTTTTGGCTTTTGCCAGTTCTTCTAGATAAGCTTGAGTTTCCGGTTGATGGTTCTGGGTTTGATCAACAACAATCACTTCAAAACCCGGATAGTCCTGCTTTAAAACATCCGCAATACTATCTCGCAGGGCTTCCTCCCGATTGTAAGTCGGGATCACAACGGAGATTGAGAGAGAATTAATCGGGGGCAAATCGGAGGGGCGATCGCTCATAATTATAAGTTCATAACTACAGATTCATAATTACAGTGTCATCGTTACAGGGTTCAGATCAAGGGGGTGAAGCTGTCAGTCCCATTCTATCCAGCAATTCTGCTTTTTAGACAGGGATTTTTAGATGAAGCGGTTCTGGCTCTTCGAATGAGGAGGATCAACTCCAACGGTTTGATTTGGTTTTCCCCCTGGAAAAATGACCTCTGAGGTTTTCTCTTCAGAGGTCATTTTGGGCTGCGGCGCAGTGCTTCAAGACTTCGGCTTCCGATTCCCTCAAAATGGTAAGATCTCTAGGACTGTTGAAGAATTGTATAGAAATTATGCTCTGTAGAGGATTATTCACTGCCTCCAGGTAAAAAATGCAGTTCTTTTTAATTTTAATTTTTATCGGTTGACGTGAAATCAGACTTAACCAATTCAATTGCTACTCCTAACGGTGCCGCCATGACTTCAGCTTCCTCAATCCTGAATGTTGAAGCGATTCAGACCCTCTTGCCCCATCGCTATCCCTTTGCCCTGGTGGATCGGATTATCGAATATGTTCCTGGGGAACGGGCAGTCGGGATCAAGAATGTCACAATCAATGAGCCTCACTTTCAGGGTCATTTCCCTGGAAGACCTCTAATGCCAGGGGTTTTGATTGTGGAAGCGATGGCTCAGGTGGGGGGTATCGTTCTGATCCAGTTGCCGGATATTGAGGGGGATTTGTTTGTATTTGCTGGCATTGATAAGGTGCGGTTCCGGCGACCGGTGGTTCCGGGGGATCAACTGGTGATGACCGTGGAACTCCTATCGTTCAAGCGTCGTCGTTTTGGTAAGATGCAGGCTAAAGCTGAAGTAGATGGTCAGCGGGTTTGCGAGGGGGAGTTGATGTTTTCGCTGATTGACCATTGAGTCATTTCACTCCAGCTAGCTCATACAATCCAGAGCAATCAGGCATATCGGATTAAGCAAACTTTAAGCAGAATTGTCCGGAACACTCTATGCTTATAAGCGAATCAACTTAAACAATAGTCACAAAACCTAAAGCATCCTGAAGCGTGTGAAGGATTTAGCATCTCGAACTGCCATGACTCCTCTAATTCACCCGACCGCTGTGATTCATCCGGGTGCTGAACTGCATCCGACTGTGCAGGTAGGGGCTTACGCGGTAATTGGAGAGTTCGTCAAAATTGGGCCGGGGACAACAATTGGC
Organism: Oscillatoriales cyanobacterium RM2_1_1; assembly: GCA_012033335.1. Lineage (GTDB taxonomy): Bacteria > Cyanobacteriota > Cyanobacteriia > Cyanobacteriales > Microcoleaceae > JBHJGO01. Next base: position 78,814 of record JAAURB010000001.1, on the reverse strand, counting down.
CCCCATGCGATAATTGAAGGCTGGACAGAGATTGGAGCCCGAAATCAAATCTTTGCTGGGGCGGTGATTGGCTCTGAACCCCAGGATTTGAAATACCAGGGCGCTATCAGTTTTGTCAGGATTGGGGATGAAAACCTGATTCGAGAGTATGTCACGATCAATCGGGCGACCTACGGGGGGGAAGCGACTCAAATCGGCGATCGCAATCTATTCATGGCCTATGCCCATGTGGGTCACAATTGTCACATCGGTGATCAAGTGATTGTTGCCAATGGCGTAGCTCTGGCGGGTCATGTGACAATTGAATCCCAGGCCCGTCTGAGTGGGGTATTGGGGGTGCATCAGTTTGTCCATATCGGTAAATTGTCAATGGTGGGAGGGATGACCCGAATTGATCGGGATGTGCCGCCGTTTATGCTGGTCGAAGGCAACCCCTCCAGGATTCGTTCTTTAAATCTCGTAGGACTCAAACGGGCGGGCTTAACTGAAGCGGAGCTTGGGCTATTAAAAAAGGCATTTCGAACCCTGTATCGTTCCGGATATCGACTTGAGCAGGCCCTTGATGAACTCAGCCTCATGCCCGAGAGTAATGACCTGGAACATCTGCGGGGATTTATTCAGGAGTCCCTCACCCCAGACCGCCGGGGATTAATTCCAGGAAAATCCTAGGCAAAATTACCAACTGTTAGAAGGCGATGCTTGCGAAGTTCTGGACTTTTCAGATAACAGTTTCGACCTGGTATTTAGCAACAGTGTGATTGAGCATGTTGGCTCCCTGGAACGTCAAACAGTTTTTGCTCAAAATGTTCAAAGATTAAGCCCCTGATATTTAGCCAGAAGGCCAGAATAGTTTCAGAGATTTTCCTGGCGCTGACTCAGCTTCAAGAGAATCTCCGTATGAACTTCTCGGGTAATCGGATAGAAATAGGTGAGAACCATACCTGCCACTAACGTCAAGGCGGGAATCGGGGCGATCGCCATGCGGATCGCGAACAGGGCCGAGTCAGGTTGTATCGGCAGGGGTTGCCCCGGTGTTGTTTCCTGAAACCCAGCCAATTGTAGCGCCTGTCCTACCAAGAACAACCCCAACGCCAGCCCAATTTTTTGCAGAAACACCATGAAGGCGTAAAACACCCCCTCCCGCCGTTGCCCAGTATTAAGTTCATCGAGATCCACCACATCAGGAATCATTGACCAAGGGATCAGGTAAGCCGTCGAAACTCCACATCCCGCTATCATCGCCAGTATATACATCAGGGCTACCTGTCCAGGTTGCAAAAACAGCAGCCCAATTTGAGCAATCAGCCAGAGGGTAATGCCCATGAAATAAACCACTCGCTTGCCATAACGTTGACTAAGGTGAGTCCAGACAAATAGCATCACAATGGCAGTTCCTTGAACGGCGATCGCCACGAAATAAAATTCCGTATTCGACAACTTCATCCAATTCTGGACAAAGTAGGGCAGGATCGCCGCTGTTAGCTGAACCGCCAGCCAGGAAAATAAATAAACCCCAACTACGTAGAGAAACGGACGATTCTGAAACGCCACCCGAATTTGAGCTTTCAAGGGCATAGACGCTTCAGGATTAGGGGTATTGGGAGTAGGACGATTCCGGAAAATCCGTTGGCGGGTTCCCAGGACGCACCAGAAAATTGGCAGGACAGAGATCACCGCGCAGATTAGACCCAATACCAGATACTGGCGTTTTAAATCCCCTGGAATCAGTAGCGAAATCACCAATGCCAGGATTAGAGATAAAATACTGCCACCAATAGAAAAAGCAAAGCGAAAACTATTCAGGCTGGTGCGCTCGTTGTAATCCTGGGTTAGCTCCGGGGTTAGAGCCGTGTAGGGCAGATTAACAATGGTATAAGTCAGGTTGAAAATGACCGCAATAATGCTGTAATACCAGAACAATACCCAAAGATTGGTGCTAGGAACAATCCATTGCAGGGCAAAGAAAACTCCAAAGGGAATAGCCCCAAAGATCATCCAGGGATAGCGCCTCCCCCAGGGATGTACGGTGCGATCGCTCATCACTCCGATAATCGGATCATTGATCGCATCGGAAATTTTTCCTACCAGATAGACACTGCCTGCCAGTCCTGCCGGCATCCCTGCGACATTGGTCAGGAAAACTAATAACACGAAGGACAGGAGGTTTGCGGTGATCGCAGTCCCCAGATCTCCAGCGCCGAAGGCTACCTTGGTCGATAAGTTCAATTTCTCGGCGGCAGGAGCATCGTTTGAGTTGGGGGGAGCAGTTGCCATAGATTGGAATTTAAAACTAAGTTTAAAATTAGGGAATACAACGGAGGGGTAGACTAATCATGGCGGTTAACGCGGTCATCTGTCCAGATCGGGCCTATCATTAACCCATCCAATTCAATCCACAAAGTGCAACGTAGCCCGTCCATCAATGGACGGGCTTTCTGTTGACGAGATCCTAGGAGTTTGTGGCCTCCAACTCAACACTCAAACGGAGGCTTCTTCGGGTTTGGGTTCTCCCGTTTCCTCATCCCCAAAGACCACTCGCAGCATTGGGGGCGCTACAAATGTTGTCAGAATCACCATCAAAATAATGGCCACATCCAAAGCTGGAGATAGGGCCCCACTCTCAGAACCCACAGCGGCGAATACTAGACCCACCTCACCTCGAGGAATCATCCCTACTCCAATAGCCAGGCGATTCAGCGGCATATTGCCAAAAGCTCCCCAACCCGCAGCAATCTTACCGACAATGGCAACTACGATTAGAAACGAAGCAATGACCAGCCCTTCCCGATTGGCTGGAACCGCTGGGTTGAGTACACTCAAATCAGTTTTGGCCCCCACCGTGACAAAAAAGAGCGGCACCATTATATCAGCAATGGGCTGAACCAACTCATTGAGTTTCTTATCCTGAATCGTGGCTTCATCTAGCACCAGACCAGCCGCAAACGCTCCCAGGATTGCCTCCAAATGAATAGCTGAGCCGATATAGGCCATGATCAAGGCAAAACTCAGGGCCGGAATCACAACTTTTCCCCGGGTATTAAATTGCTCAGCTAGGGCGTTGAAGCTGCTATTAAAAAAGCGACCTAATAAGATGGCCCCCACCAGGAATACGCTGGCGCTGACGATCAAATAAATCACATTGACCACATCAACATCTCCAGTTTTGGCCAGACTGGCAACCACCGCCAGGATGATAATGCCAAACACGTCATCAATTACGGCAGCCCCCAGAATGATTTGGCCTTCTTTGGAGGAGAGCCGTCCGATTTCTGCCAATACTCGGGAGGTAATGCCAATACTGGTGGCTGTCAAAGCCGCCCCGGCAAAAATGGCAGGGATTGCCGGAATATGAAATATCAGCATTAAACCTGCTGTCCCAGCGGCAAAGGGAACAGCAACTCCAATAGTTGCGACCAGTAGGGACTGGATACCCACATCAAGCAACTCACGGATGTTTGATTCCAACCCAATCTCAAACAGGAGAATAATCACCCCCAACTCAGCGAGAATATTAACAACCTCGCTCTGGATCTCAAATGTTGGCTGGGCTACTGCTGGATCTAAACCTGCTGTGGCCTGAAGAATTTTCATCACTACAGAGTCTGCGGCGATCGCCCCTTCCTCTGGAAAAACAATCAGATGCAGGGCAGAGATCCCAATCACGACTCCCCCCAGAAGTTCTCCCAGGACAGGGGGGAATCCCAACCAGTTAAAAAATTCTCCACCAACTTTGCTCGCCACATAGATAGCAAACAAACTGAGCAATACCCCACCCAGCACCATGACATTTTCTACTTCCGGAGCCTCCTCAACCACGGTTGCTATTGTTGAGACTGCACTTGAGAAAAGATTCACACCAGAGATCGGGCCAGTCGAGTCAAGCAAAGCGAGTCCATCCATCCAATTCACCATTCATGCCAAAGAACTCATCTCATTCACTCTATCTAAAAAGTGTAATAAAGCGTTAAATTATCGATGCCCCTCCCGGTGATACCCTGGTTAAAAGTGTTAGACTTATCCCTTTTTAATTTAAGTAAGCCTGTTGACATGACCGAATCGCCTCAAATCCCCTACCTATTGCGTGCTGCCCGTGGTGAAGCTCTAGACCGTCCTCCTGTATGGATGATGCGGCAGGCCGGTCGCTACATGAAAGTGTATCGAGATTTACGTGAGAAATATCCGGCTTTCCGAGAACGGTCTGAAAATCCTGACATTGCCATTGAGATTTCTCTTCAACCGTTTCGGGCATTTGCCCCGGACGGGGTGATTTTGTTCTCGGACATTCTGACACCGCTACCGGGGATTGGCATTGACTTTGACATTATCGAAAGCAAGGGGCCCATCATTGACCCCCCAATTCGCAGTCTGGCCCAAATTGAACAGCTTCATCCCCTGGAACCAGAAGCATCAATGCCTTTTATCAAGCCAATTCTTAATACCCTGCGACAGGAAGTGGGGAATCAGGCGGCTGTTTTGGGATTTGTTGGGGCTCCCTGGACATTGGCTGCCTATGCTATTGAGGGTAAGAGTTCCAAGGACTACACCATCATCAAAGGTATGGCATTTTCTCAGCCTGCAATTCTGCATCGGTTTCTCCAGAAATTGGCAGATGCTATAGCCGTTTACGTCCGCTATCAGATTGACTGTGGGGCCCAGGTAGTGCAGATGTTTGATTCCTGGGCAGGTCAACTCAGCCCCCAGGACTACGATACCTTCGCCCTTCCTTATCAAAAGCGGGTGATCGATCAGGTGCGGCAAACTCACCCCGATACCCCCCTGATCCTTTACATCAATGGCAGTGCCGGAATTTTGGAGCGCATGGCCCTGACTGGCGTTGATATGGTCAGCGTAGACTGGACAGTAGATATTGCTGAGGCTAGAAATCGTTTGGGCCATCATCTGGGGGTGCAGGGGAATATTGATCCCTGTGTTTTATTTGGTTCCAAGCCGATGATTCGGGAGCGCATTCTAGAAACCATTCGCAAAGCTGGTGGCAAAGGTCATATTCTGAATTTGGGTCATGGTGTCCTGCAAAAGACCCCAGAGGAAAACGTCGCCTATTTCTTTGAGACCGCCAAGCAAGCTGATCAGCTATTGTCCGTCCCAGTCTAGAAAACCAGTCTCGAGAACCAGTCTCGAGAATCAGCCGAATGGATGAAGCAATTGCCCTCAATCCCCTTAGAATTGGGAGGGCGGGTTGATCGGTGGTGAACTCCCATAATTGTCTTAATCTAAAGTACCTCAATGTTAGATTGGGTGACTCAGACCATTCAATCCCTGGGATATGTTGGCATTGCATTTTTGATGTTCCTGGAAAATTATTTTTCCCCGATCCCGTCGGAAATTATTATGCCCCTAGGGGGATTTACTGCGAGTCGAGGGGAACTTCAGGTTCTGTATGTGGTATTGGCTGGAGTACTGGGGTCTATTTTAGGGGCTTTACCCTGGTATTACCTGGGAAAACTAGTTAAAAAAGAGCAGTTGATGGATCTGGCTGATCGCTATGGTCGATGGTTGACCGTCTCCGGTGAAGATATCGAAAAGGCACAACAGTGGTTTGATCGCCGAGGACAGTGGGCCGTTCTGATTTGTCGGGTTGTCCCAGGAATTCGAACCTATATCTCGCTGCCAGCGGGCATGAGTCACATGCCATTAATGGCTTTTTTGATTTATTCCACGATTGGGACATTTATCTGGATTATTTTTCTGACCTACGCAGGTTATGGGTTGGGGAAAAACTACACCTTGGTCGAAAAATTCATCAGCCCCATTGCAATTCTTGTGATTGCATCTCTCGCGATCGCCGTCATTGTCTGGATTACAATTCGTTCCAGGAACCGCAAATAACCCCCTTGCACCCACAGAAAAGTGAGCGAATTTAATTCCAAATTCTGATATCGAATCCTAATATCGAATTCGGGGATCGATATAGGCATTTAGCACATCAATGACAATGCTAGCCATCACTACAATCATGGCAAAAAATACCACAATCCCCTGAACTGTCGGATAGTCCCGTAGACTGATGGCTTCATACAGCCGATTTGCCAAACCGGGCCAGGAAAAGGTCACCTCCGTCAGAATCGCCCCTCCCAGCAACGCTGCAAAGGTCAGGCCCAGCACTGTAATCACCGGAATCATGGCATTTTTCAGGGCATGATCGGTGACAATCTGAAACTCAGGAATACCTCTAGCCCGAGCGGCTTCAATATAGTCCGCCTGTAAAGTTTGACGCAAATTCACCCGGACAATCCGTTCAAAAATCCCACTCAGAAGAATTCCTAGGGTCAAGCTTGGTAGCACCAGATAATATAGTGCTGCGCCAAATTGCACTATATTCCCTTGGAGCAAACTATCAATGGTGTAAAGTCCCGTGATGTTCAGGGGAGTCGCTACACTCAAAGGGAAGCGGGTTCCTAGGGGAAACCATCCCAGTTGCACAGCGAAAATCAGTTGCAGCACCATCCCGGCCCAAAACGGGGGCACAGCATAGGTGACAATCCCAAATAACCGACCCAGGATATCCCAAATTGTATTCGGGTGGGTAGCGGCGATCGCCCCCACCGTCACCCCCACCACCAGGGCAATGATTAAACTAAGCATTGCCAACTCCACAGTGGCCGGGAAATAGCTTTGAATAATTTCCCAGACGGACTCGCCCCGACTGGTGAGGGACGTTCCCAGATCAAGCTGGAGCAGGTCTCCCATGTAGTTGAGGTATTGCTGGAACAGGGAGGTATCCAGGCCCAATTGCGATCTCAGGGCATCCTTAGCGGCGGCTGGGGCTCGGGGGCCGAGAATAGCATCGACGGGATCCCCTGGAGTGGCTCGCAGCAATAAAAATACCAGGGTTGTGATCAGCCACAACATCAGCGGTGCCAGGAGCAGGCGAGTGGAAATATAAGACAGTAGGGCTTTAAAGCGGGACATTCAGGCCGATCAAAATTACCGAAGCAGAGATTAAAGTTTACCTTATCGTATCTTCCAGGCCAAACTCCATAGGGCCCTCAGTTGAGCTAAGATGTCACTTTCTCCCGAGAGTCGCTAAACTGTGGAAGGGAAATTGATCTAAGCAGGTTTTCACCATTTATCTCATCACTCAAGGATATGGTACGTCTATGGCAGTTCGCAAAGATACTCTATTTGAGCAGTTTCTAGCCCCTGTATTCAAATTTTTAATCAATCAACCAGAGCTTGAGCGCTTTTACCGCCGCATTGATTGGGAGCAGGAGCGCGATCGCCTGAGGGATCCCAACCTGGTTTACCCGGATTATTACCAGTCTCAAAATTTTCATGGCATTGAAGGGGGTTATCTGACGACGGGGGCCGCTGTCTCCTACGATCCGGTTACCCAGTATGCCTTACCTCCAAATGAGACCTGGGTGCGCCAAGGGTTGGTCGATGCCATTCAGGGCAATCCCCGGAGAATTCTGGATCTGGGCTGTGGCACTGGGTCTACCACGATTTTATTGAAGATGGCTTTTCCCCAGGCTGAGGTGATTGGCCTAGATTTGTCCCCCTACATGCTGATTGTGGCGGAGACAAAGGCTCGTCAGGCTGGGTTACAGATTGAGTTTCGCCATGGTCAGGCTGAACAGACGGGATTTGCCGATAGCTCGTTTGACCTAGTGAGCGCCTCCCTGTTATTTCATGAAACCCCATCTGAGATCGCTCAGGCTGTCTTGCAGGAAGGGTTCCGGCTATTACGCACCGGGGGCGAAATTTTAATTCTAGATGGCAATCAGAAAACCCTGCGTCACACCGAGTGGCTGACCAATATTTTTGAAGAGCCCTATATTCAAGAGTATGCGGCGGGCAGTCTGGATGGCTGGATGGGGAGGGCAGGTTTTGGGGCGATTCGAACCGATGAATGGTGGTGGTTGCATCAGATCAGTCGCGGGGTTAAGCCGATCCTGGATACTCAACCGGATGCTCCCCCTGGAACCGGGGTTCAGCTCAATCCGGTGGATTGGAGTCATGGTCTGCCTGAACTGGCTTAAATAGCAGAGATCTCAAATTTCTAATTGCTAAAGGGTTAAATATCGTCTATGGCACTTCGAGCGATTTTATTTGACTTTAACGGCATTATTATTAACGACGAACCGATTCATGAGCGGTTGCTCCAACAGATTTTACTCGAGGAAAATCTGAATATTGAGTCCATAGAATTGCAGGCTTTTTGTTTGGGACGGAGCGATCGCGCCTGCTTGGAGAACTTGTTAGAGGCTCGGGGGCGGATCGTCACCGAGACTTATCTAAATCAACTGATCGAACGCAAAGCCAAGTCCTATCAAGCGGAGCTAGAAGCACTTCCAGAACTGCCGCTTTATCCAGATACAAAAGCGTTTATTCGACGGTTAAGTGAGACTGAATTAAAGTTAGGTATTGTCAGTGGGGCAATTCGATCAGAAGTCGAGTTGATCTTGCAGCGAGCTGAATTAAAACGTTACTTTTCAGTGATTGTCACCAGTGATGAAGTGGCAACCAGTAAACCCGAACCGGAGGGCTATTTGCTGGCGGTTCAGTTGTTGAATGAAACCTACCCGGATTTGAATCTTAAACCAGAGGAATGCCTGGGAATTGAGGACAGTTTGGCTGGGGTGAAAGCGGCTCAACAGGCTGGTATTTCAGTGGTGGGAGTGGCTCATACCTATCCATTTCATATGTTGCAGCGATTGGCAAACTGGTGCGTGGATTCTCTAGCAGATTTAGAACTAGATCGAGTGTTGAAACATTACTAGCAGACCACCCTTAAAACTTTTTGGGTCGCATGACACACAAACAAAAATCTGACTTTATTCCCCCAGGAATTTCCATCAAAATATCCTCAAATTCCAGAAGTAATCGCATAATAGTTTCTGCTTCGGGGGAACCGGAAGGCAATCTTTGATGGTTCAATAAAGGATAGAGGGGATGTAAAATTCCTCCTCCAAATGGTCGGTATAGCTCGATTTCAAAAAAATATTCAATGAAAGGTAAAATCAGCCTGGAACGAACAGCCTCTGATGGATCAGTGGCATAAACTTGATGAATTGTGGGATTAGCAAACTTCTGCCATTTTTGGGAGGTTAGGATGGTATCAAAGCAGCGGTATAAGCGATTAATCAATTCCACCCGTTGCTGATGATAAATACAATAATTGTCTCCCACATATTCATTAATCACAAAATAACCATCGGGATGCAACGACTGATGTACAGTTTCTAGAAACCGTTCTAGCTCCTTGACATGGTGCAAAGAACCCGAGCAAAAAGCGATATCGTACTTCTTGCCATTGCTGAGGGTAAATTGATTAAAATCATCTTGATAGAAATTAATCTTCAGCCCTAAATCCGTCGCATTTTTCTGGGCAATTTCGAGGGAGGATTTAGAAAAATCAAAGGCATCAATTTGGCGGGCAAAGTTGAGGCTCGCCAGAGCAATTTCATGGTTGCCAATCCCGCACCCCAGGGAAATCAGTTGATCAAAGGTTTTGCCCGAAAAATAATCTTCCACCAACCAGTTCAACCAATATTTATCAGTTTCTCCGGCGGAAATTCGCTGATGAATCTTTTGCTCCACAATGGGATGAGAGACCCATTGGCTAGCTGTTGCCGCCAGGGGATTTTCTTCCCAATAAACCTGTTCCTGCAACTTTTCAGATTCTAACTGGGTTGATTCTGATGATTTCTGACTAGATAAGGTTTGAGCCGATGAATGTTGAGGGGGCAACTCTTGAGATTGATCGTCTGAGGTCAAAGATTCCAAAGGAGGATGGGGGTTAATGAAGTAGGCTTCCTGAAAAATCTGACCATAATCCCTGACCATTTCTGCGAAAGTATTGAGCGATTCCAGGACAAACTTAGCATTTTGCGTCAGTTGGTGACGCTGGGATGTATCGGTGAGTAACTGCACCAAATTTTGAGCTAATTCTTCCGGGCGATCAGGAGTATAAAACAATCCATTGATCTGGGGCCGAACCTGCTCCACAATGCCGAATACCGGGGTGGTAATCAGGGGCAAATTGTAAGCCATTGCCTCAAGAATCACCCGGGGATAGCTCTCCACTCGGGACGTACAGACAAAGATATCAGCCGCTTGATAGTACTTAGACGTTTCTGGAGTTTCCGGCACAATTGTAATTTTTTTCCGTAATGCTTCCGGCAGGTTTTTAACCAACTCTGCCAATTCTGTACTGTAGAGACTGGGGCGATCGCCCACAATAAAACAGCGAATTTGCGGCCATAATTCCTCAGGAAGCAGGGGTAACGCTTTCACTAAATCCTGTTGACCTTTGCGCTCACATACGGTTCCCAGGGAAAGCATAACAATCGCTTGATCTGCAATTTCTAGAGCTGCTCGAGCCGTTTCCCGTGTCCATTGGGCAGCGGTGAGCTGGAACCGGTTGATATCTAAGCCGTTGTGAATCACAGTAAAGTTGTGATGACTATTTAACGGGAGATATAAATCTCGAGTGGCATCCGCCACAAAAATAATTCGATAGGGAAACTGAAAACAGCCTAAGGCGCGTCCGGCAATTTCTGAGCCAAAGCCATCAAAGTACCGTTGCCAGGCTTCACTCTCATGGATATTCCAAACCGATGGAATCTGCCGACGTTTGGCGCAGTCCACCATGAAAAAGTTTTCCAAGGTGTTGGCATAAACCAGGTCATAACCCTTGAGGTTTAGTCCGTCACACAGTTGGTCTAAAGCCGCATCGTATTGGTCTCCTTGATAAATATTAATTAGTGGATGATCCCAGAGAATAACCGAAATTCCGGCCTGTGCATAGGCTTGATGCAACGGCCCATCACTCGTTGAAAAATCACCGGTTCAATGATATGCTGGCGGGCCAGTTCCAGGGCAATTTCATACTGATGCAGCGGTGCCCCCGTGTATTCCAGGGCGTTGGTACACATCAGAACTTTTGGCTTGAGCGTTGACTGAACCTTAACCTGTCGAGGCTGCACCTGGAACCATTCGTTGGCTAGGGACAAATGGGGACTGTAAAACGGATCCGTTTTTTCAGCGTATTTACGTCGAAACCTAGCCACTTCCTGGGGGTTATCGTTGGAACCCCTGGAGACCCCTTCTCGATGGAGTAGTTCCGCATCAGGGCAGTAAACGCAATAGTATCCGGCCTCATTCAACCGATAGCCATAGTCTGCGTCATTATAGGCAACAGCAAAGTTGTTCTCGTCAAATCCTCCCAGGGCTTGAAACAATTTTCGCGGCGTTAGGAGACAGGCGGCGGTGACTGCTGAGTAGTTTCTCAGAACTTTTGAGTAGGCTAGATAACCAAAATAATCCCGATGACTGAGTTTAAAGGCATGACCAGCCAAGCCATGGTGCAATCCGTGAATAATCCCAGCGTGCTGAATGTGATCATCGGGGAAAATTAACCGGGCACCGACGGCTCCAACTCGCTCAAATTGAGCATAGCCGATCATTTGACTCAACCAATGTTCAGCCAGGATTTCGGTGTCGTTATTCAGGAAGAGAACATAATCTGTTTCAGTCTGAGCAACGGCTTGATTGTTGATGGCGGCAAAGCTGAATTTTCCCGAATTGGGAATTTTTAGTACCTGAATTTTGGCTTGATCAGTTGATGCAGGTTGGGCAATTGTTTCCAGGTATTCTAAGGTGTTTGGATCATCACTTTCGTTGTCAATGATCAGAATTTGGTAGTTTTTATAGGTGGTTTTCTGTAGAGAATCAATACAAGCTTTTAAGAGATGGAGCTGGTTTTTTGTCGGGATAATCAGGGTCACAGGGGGGCCTTGATCCGGAAATTGATGGGCAAAGATCCCCAAACTTTGTTGAATGGCCCAGTCTGGTTGATAAACTGTTGCCCCACCCTGACGGCGATCCATAGCATCCTGAACCGCCTGACGGCCTGCGGCAAAACTTTCCGGCTTGGCAGCTCCAGAAATTGACGTTGACCCGGGGGCCGTGCGCCAGTGATATAGCACTAAGGGGAGATGCCCGATCCGGCGAGAATTTTCCGTGACTTGCAGGGCCAGATCATAATCCTGGGATCCTTCATAGCCCACCCGGAACCCCTCAACCTGCTCAAACAGAGAACGACGCACCACCAGAGCATGACCCAGGTACATATAAGACAGCAATAATTCCGGTGACCAGTCTGGCTTGAATTGGGGTGCAAACCGTTTGCCCTCCGGGTCAATTTTGTCGTCATCGGAATACAGCACATCCGTGTCAGGATGCTGGGCCAGATAAAGGGCAATTTCCCCCAAGGCATCGGGGGTGAGTTCATCGTCGTGATCCAAAAACAGGAGGAATTCCCCCGTGGCTTGCCCGGCGGCAGTATTGCTGGCGCGGCTAATATTGCCATTTTCAGAGCGGCAAACCAGATGAATCCGACTGTCTTGGTTTACCCAGCGGTTCAGGGTCTCGCCCACAGCCGGATCCGTGCTGCAATCATCGGCAATGCAGAGCTCCCAATGACTGTAAACCTGCTGTACAACGCTGGAAATGGCCCGCTCCAGGAATTTCAGGGCGGAGTTGTAGACGGGCATGACCACAGAAATTTTAGGGAGCTGTTTTTGAGCCGTCTCAGCACCTTCAGTCCAGTTCACTAAGCGTTGTTCTAGGCAATTTTGAGTGCGTTCTGTCCAGGGATTGGCGGCCAACCAGGCATCATAGGGATCAATCGGCAGGGGCAACTCGAACCCTTCCGGCAATTGAGCTTGACCAATTGGGGATTGAGTTTGGCGGTACATTGAGCGCATTTGCCGGAAAATAGCCGGAAGTTCCGAGGGCATGGGCAACAATCGCCCTAACCGTTGCTGGCGCTCGGCAGCCCGTTTCTGGAGAGCGCTGAGGTAGCCTGACAACTGCCGAACTTTTGCCAAGCTTTGTTGCAAGACACCGTAGCGCCGGATGGTTAAAGGTTCAGGAACGGAGTAGGTCAGGGTTTCTCCGGTTTCTAAGACCGCTTCCAGGGTGATAGACCAGGTTCCGGAGGGAACCTCCAGCAACGCCTCAAAACCGCTGGTACTGCTACCGACCCAATCAGGGAATACCTCCCCCACATCCAAACGCCGCAATCCATAGGCACAATCTGCAGACTGTTGACCGCAGCGTAAAATTAACTGATGAATCCGATAATCTCGGTGGCAACACCATCCGGCAAATAGGACTCGTCCCTGGCGATGTTGCCAGCCTACCGGGGCATCAAAAGCGGCTTTCAGAGCCAGAACCCGCAGGGGATAGGAGGCGAACCGATGCCATTTGCCCCTGGAATCCTGAGCCTCCAGATGGAGTTGATGAAGACCGACCGGAAGCTGAACCTGAACTCGAAACCCCGAATAGGTAGCCCCTGGCATCCGATCGTAAAGTGTCCCCACATCCTGGCGCTCAATCCCATAAATTCCCCCATAGACCGCTGCACCGATAACAGCTCGAATTTGTTCTACAGTCCGTTCGCCGGGGTAAAGACACCAGCCTTCGATTTGGGTATAGGTTTCCCCATTGCCAATAAATTCCCACCCGGTCGGCGTATCAATATGAAAGAGATACTGGGGTTTGAGGGTCTGCTGAACGGATTGCTTCACCCCAACCCAGCGTTGCCGCAGTTTCCAAAATTTTGAAGACTGAATCGCCTGAAGTTCTGCCTGGGCTGTTTCAAGCTCCCTGGCCTTGCCATCGGCAATTTCCAGGGCCGCAGTTAAGCTTTGAACCTGATCCTGAGAAGTTGTTAGGTCGAGCTGAGTCCGATTTAGCTGGGTTTCAGTCCGGGAGAGCTGAGTGGCAGTTTCCTGAGCGTTGAACTGCAACACTTCCACCTGAGCTTGAGTTCGTCCCAGTTCGTCCTCCGTTGTTGTCAACTTGGTGACCGCCTCCTGAAACCTTCCCTGGATGCCAACGAGCTGAAGTTGGGTATTTCCCAGTTCCTGTTCTAAGGTCGCCAGTCGGGTTGCCGCATCATTGAATTGAACGGTTTTTCCTTCAAGTTGCAGTTGGGTTTGTCCCAGGGTTTCTTCAGTTTTAACTAACTTAAGGACGGCTTCTTCATGCCTCACCTCCAGGCTCTCAAACTGAAACTGGACTCGTCCCAGATCGGTTTCAGCGTTAACCAGGCGATCCACTGCCTCTTGAAACTGACTTTGCCAGGTGCGAACTGCTTTTTCTAAAGTTCTGACCTCCGCCCAATCCTGAAACATCCAGGTGGGTAAAAAAGCCTGATTCAACAGCCGGGTTTCAGCGGCAGACAAACCCCCAGCCAGCAATGTTGCACAGGCTTCTAACTGTAAATAAACATCAATGGCTTCCGGAAAACATCGCTTAATTAAATGAGGTCGAGGGGTATCTAGAATGTCCTGCTTGAGCAAATCTGGCTCGAAATTGTCCGCTGGAGGAGCAACTAAGTTCAGACCAAATTTTTGATTGAGGATATCGACAAACTGTTGAGGATTTCCGCCTAATTTGTAGACATTGACTAGTAAACATTGGGCCGGATAGGTGTGATGAAACCTCAAAATTTCCCGGTTATAGTGCAGCCACATTTTGACCGCAACTTCCGGATTTTCCAGGATTTTTAAGTCCGTGGCGCGGCGATAGAGAGAGTCTACCACCTCCCAGGGAGACCGATAGACAAAGATAAACTGAGCAGCAGGTAAAAGCTGCCGCCAGAAGTCCAGGAATAGGGTAGTTCTGGGATCTTTCCAACCCCAGGGGGCCTGAGGATTGTGATTTTGAATCACCAGATGCTTGGCCTGTTCTAGATAGGACGGGGTGATGTGAAAGTCGTGAGGCTGAATCACACACCCCAGGTCGTCCAAGCCATGCATATGCAGAATAGACTGATGAAACCTGACAAAGTCAATATTCTCAAAATGTCCGCGAATATTCCCCTCGTCTGCCTCCACCAATCGTCTACCAATGTAAACGCCTAATCGCTGCATCAATGAGGCCGTCAGGGATGTTCCAGAACGATGCATCCCAGCAATAATCACTATAGGGCTCTCAACCTGCTTCATCGTGCCTCACCTCTTCTCTGCCAAACTGCCCCATTTTTCCTACATTCTTCCTGCTATATTGGCTCGTTATCGGACAACCCCATAGCACGCCTCAGTTTAAACCATTTTGTCCGCAATTTCCAAAACTTACTGCTGGCCATGGCTTGAACCTGGTTTTGGGTTTGGGCTAGGGCTGCCTCGGTGGCCAATAGTTGGGCCTGGGTTGCTCCCAATCTCTGTTCGGTGGTTAAGAGTTTGTGGCGGGACTGTTCCAGAGTTTGTTGAGCATGATCCAGGTGTCCCTGGAGATAAGCTAGCTTTTCATGGGTTGCGGATAATTGGGCTTGAGTTTGTTGAACGTTGTTTTGAGATCGAGACAGTTCATTCAAGATCCGCTGTCGAGCCATCAGGGTTTTGATCGGCATGGCGGCAATGATAGAGGCTAAACCCGCTGTATTCACGATCCGGATCAGAACGATAGCTTCCGGAGAGAGCCGCTTGAGGGAAATTATACATGACCATCCCGCATCCAAGGGTAAGTTGGGGTTGCCAAAGTGTTCTCGTAAATCAGGCCGGGGTTCAGTGGGGTGAGTTTGAGTCATCTGTTGACCCTGTGACCAGATTTCAACTTGTTCAATCTGGCCTTGGGGGTTAAAATCTACAGCCCAACCCCTGAGGTGAATTGTTCCTGTCAGATCTACGGTGCAGCTATCGAGATAGCCCTCTGGCTGATGGTGAAAGTTGAGGGTTTGAGCCCCTTGTAAGTAGGACGGAGAAATCACATAAAAATCCTGATAGTGGCACATACCCCGAGGAATTTTCACTACCGAGGCTTGACCCTGACTAACTTGCTCCACCACCCGTCGAACAAAGGCTTCGGTGACATAGGTTGTGCCATAGTCTTCCTTGTCCAAAGACTGACTTTCGCTGGTGTCAGAACTGAATAAAATTCCAGTAGAGGGCATTGACACATGGGCAGGAAGAATTTCCTCCCCCAATACACTAAAAATCAAAATCCCCCCTGGAGTCAGCAATTCATATAAGGTTTGCATCCAGGGTGTGAAGGTTCGTTCCGGCATGTGGCTGAAGAATGACCCCGCCAGAATACAGTCAAATGTCTGATTTAAATGATAGTTTTCCGGTTGAGAGGCGGAGTGGAATCCCTGCACCCCAAAGTATGCAGCCTGGAACTCAACGGCTTCCCTATAAATATCCGAAACCCAAATCTTTTCTGGGGAAAGGGCTTGAATCAAAAACCGGGTCAAGCGCCCATAGCCACAGGCAAAGTCGAGAAACCTATCAATCTGACTAAACTCCCCAAAATGCCACCGGACAATTTGCTCCAGGCCATTAAAAATAGCTCTGCCCAGGGTGAAATAATTTAACAGGGTGCGATCGCTATTTTGATCCTCCAATTCCTGCCAGGGATACAGAAACATCTCATCCGAGGCGGCGATCGCCGATTTGAAGTTGGTGGGAGAAAGGGCTAGATCCTGGATTAACGCGGCGACGATAGGATTATGTTCAACAAATGGATTCAGATTGACTTTCATGGCACCTCCTCTGATCACGACCAATTATTCCGACTCCCCTAACACCCCTCCGCCGACCCCTACAAATACTCAGGCAAAACAGCGGCAGAACCCGATGTTACCGTCAATTTGGGTTCCACCAGTAAATCCACCACGGCGGTGCTGCAGGAAACCTCACAGGGCTGGACTCGAAACATTGCTACATCAATCCAGCGATCCAAATAGGTAAAATCTCCTTCAACAATCCCCGAAACGCCAGCATTGAGGAAATAGACATCAGGGGATAGCAAACACTTAAACTTGAATTCTACAATGAGTTCTGTGCCCCCCTCAATTTGTTTTAATTCCCGAGATTTTGCCTGCAAAGAAGCCCCCGCCAACTCAAAGCCACTAATTGTTTTGACCAACATCCCAAACCGCACGTGAGAGGCGGGTTTGGTAAACTTCACCCCATAGGTGTAGACATATATTTTTCGAGCGATCAGATGATTCACCCGTTGCCCATTGGGAGTCGTGAGATGGGGATCTAAAATTTCTGCCCCCTTACCCGGATAACGAATGGGATGATCAGGCTCCAGATTGGGATCATAATGATCATGGTAAATATTATTTCTCGGGGTCTCAAGGGGCGATGTTACAGTCAATGTCGCTCCATTAGCTGTCCCATCATTAGTGGCCCCATTAATGGGATGACGAGAGTAAATTTCCTGCAAGACTGCCTGAGAATTAAACGAAGACTGCATCTGCCGAATTTCCCCTCGCAATCGTTCGGCATTCTCTGCCTCGGCATAGATCATTTTTTGATACTTTGAAATGATCATTTTGGGGGTGTGTTCCAATAAAATCTCCCCTCGATCCATTAAGATGGCGCTGTCACAGAGCTGAGTAACTGAAGTGGCTGCATGGGACACGAATAAAATTGTACCTCCCCGATCTTGAATGTCATGAATCCGGCTAAAACATTTGCGCTGAAAGGCCTCATCCCCCACAGATAACGCCTCATCCACAATCAAAATATCCGGGTCAATACTGGTGGCCACCGCAAATCCCAAACGGACATACATCCCGCTGGAATAGGTTTTGACCGGTTGATTGATAAAATCTCCAATGTCAGCAAACGCCGCAATATCATCATATCTGGCTTCAATTTCAGCCTGAGTCAGTCCCAAAAGCTGACCATTAAAAAATACATTCTGCCGTCCGGTAAATTCTGGGTTAAACCCACTGCCCAACTCCAACAGGGCTGAAATTCGCCCATTGGTTCTCACATATCCTGAGGTCGGGGTCAAGGTTCCCGCAATAATTTGCAGCAGGGTACTTTTCCCCGAACCATTGCGCCCGACTATTCCCAGAGTTTGTCCCCGAAAAATTTGCAGGTTAATGTCTTGCAAAGCCCAAAATGTTTCTGCCCGCTGTTGATGGGGCCAAAAAATTTCCTTGAGTCGGTCAACTGGATGACGGTACCGCTTGAAACATTTGGAAACCTCATTGACCGTAATTGCCAGGTCAGTCATGCTTTTACCCGCGTTCCCCTACAACACATCTGCAAAAGCAGGACGCAACTGCCGATAAACCCAGAGGCCACCACTGAAGACGACTAGGGCCACCATCGTTGCCATGGCCCACTCTCCCCAGTGCTGGATCTCCCCCCCTAGAATAATATCCCGGTAGGTTTCGGCGATCGCCGTCATTGGATTCAACCAGAATACCCAAAGCTGCCAATTCTCCGGAATTTTAGAGATCGGATAAACAATCGGAGTTACATAAAACCAGAGATTGAGAATCACCCCCAAACTCTGGGGTACATCTCGCAAAAACACAGTCAACCCCGCTGAAAAGTATCCCAACCCCGCCGTCAATAATAGCTGAGGCAGCCACACTACTGGCATCAACCACAGGTTACTGGGCAGGGTTTGAGTTGACAGGAGAATCAGTCCCACTAGGGCAACCAACCCAAACAAACTCTCAATAAACGCCGAACAGATTGGTACAATCGGCAGCAGTCCCAGGGGAAACACCACTTTCTTCACCAGATTAGGCTGAGTCACCACGACGGTAGCAGACTGCATTAACCCAGTGGTAAAGGCCAGCCAGGGTAGCAATCCTGCAAACAACCATAACCCAAATGCAATCCGACTATCCTCCGGCATTCCTTTGATATCAAGCTTCACCTCCAGCACAACGGAGAAAACGTAGGTATAGATCAAAAGCTGTGAGAGCTGATTGAGCAAGGGCCAGAGGTTTCCCAGCACTGAACCTTTGTAGCGTGCCTCTAAGTCTCGCCGAACCAGCGTTATCAGAAGGTTGAATTTAATTGCCCGTTGACTGTCGCGAAACCGCCGCTTCAGGACAGTCCCCTTGGTTAATCTCAACAATGCCCGTGTCCTCGCTCACTACACACCACAGCCAGATAACCTACCAGTTTGCCATACTCTGGCGGGGAGTGCTAGCTTTTCTAAAATGGCTCTAGAACTGCCCCAGGGATCCCCAAACCATCCCCGAAATCAAACCCCATACTGCGCCAAGGGCCGTTGTCAAAATTGCCAGGGCCAGAATGCTACTCGACGATCCCACCGCCAGGGCATCAGGAAATATCAGACCCGCGATCGCCCCCAGGCTTGCCCCAGCAATGGCCCCGAGAAAATTGCCCCAAATCCCTCCCAACAAAGCCCCCTGCTTGCCAGACAACCGCATGGCCACTGGCAAAGCTGGAGCCCCCCCCCAGGAGACCAAATACCGCCCCCGCCAGGATCCCGCCAAAAACTCCCAGCCCCATGGCAGCAATAATAAACTGGATCGCGGCAGGGAAAAGTGACGTTGAAGCTTGGTTTAAATCCAGGGTTCCCTGAACATTGCCCCAGATCATTAAGGCTGTTACCACCACCGCTCCAAAAAGAGGCCCCAAAAAGGCCCCCCAAACACTGCCCAATAAAGCCCCGATCCGACCCTTGATCCCCCCTGGGGTAGGGAGGGAGAGGGGGGGTTCTATGACTGACCACAGGGCCCCCCAGGCCATACTAACCAGGGTACCCAGCCCCAGAAGCCGACCAATAATTTGAATCTCAATTTCCTGACCATCCTCCAGACCGGCGATCGCGGCAAAAATAATCCCTGAAATAGCGGCGGCAATGAAGGTTCCCCATAGTCCCCCAATGATCAAAGCCAGAGGTTTTCTCACCCCTGTGGTCGGCACAAATAAATTGGCAATATTACCAAAAAACCCGCCCCAGGCTGTCCCCATGAGAATGCCGCCAATAATGGCCTCTCGCTCCCGATTGACAATCCCGTAAAACAAGGCAATCATGGCCGAACAACAGGCAACCCCCCAAACCCCCCCTAAAATCGCCCCAGAACCCAGATCCGTGATCAGGGAAATCGGCAACTTGAGCGGAAACCAATTCAGGGGAGACCCAGCTTTGGGTCTGAGTCTTGGGGAGTTGAATAAAGCTGGAGGGCGGATTCTCCCCCGTTGTGAAGGGTTCACGGGCAGCTTGCCCGGGCCTAGGGTTTGGCGTAGATCCCGAGCCGTTAAGGTTTTGCGACGGTTTTTCCGTTGTAGGGGTTGGAGATGGTGACCCTGCTGGATGGCTTCCCTGGATGGAAACGGATCGCGCCCTGCCAGTTTTCGGGTGCGATCGCACCAGGGACAGGTATCGAGGTGGCTGCCATAGCGATGTTGACTGAACTGATCGCAGGTGATCAGATTGGCTTCGGCTTCCTTCAGAGCCCCCAGCCAATGGCGGGCTGTGGGACGGGTAGCCGGATCCTGGTATCCTCCCTCGAAACACTGCACAAAGAGCTGTTGCAGGGCTGGGGCCAACAGCTCAAAAGCAGGAGCAAAGGGCATTGGTTCATAGGGAACCCGATGCTTTCCGTAGAGAAAATGCCCGGCCCGAATCCGGGACTCAATGGCGGGGGGATCACCGTGACCTTGATAGACTCCAGAAAACGGATGGGTTCCTTCCATCAACAGTTGAAAGATCAGCACCGCCAGACCAAAACAGTCCTGCTCCGGAGTCCGATCCAAATCTCGAAAGGCATAGCCCTGAAGCTCAGGAGGGGTGAATTCCGGTTTGCCCACGGGGCAACGATAAACAGTGCCAGAATCTGGATCTCGGACTTGAAAAGAATCCGTATCGACCAGGGTCACCAGGGCTGTATCAGTCACCAGAATGTTTGACTCGTTGACATCTCCAATCACATAGCCACTGTGATGTAAGTCAGCCACAGAGGCTACCAGGTTTCGGGCCGTGCGATGCAGATAGAGATAGTTGAATAAAGGCTTCTGTTCCCGGCGGGTCTTGGGAGTATAAAACGTATGAATCGGAACGGCCTGAGTCACCCTAGGCATGAGAAATCCGACAATCTGTCGCCGATCAATAGTTCGGACTAGATCGACGGGCCAGGCAATGGCAGAAAATCCCGGAATGGCATTGACTGAGGTGGGAGGATGATTGTACATCACAGTCAACTTGTCCGCATCTTCGTCGATCAGCTTGTGGTAGATTTTGGCCACCAGAGCACTATCCTCTCTCACTGGATAGATCCGACCCTGACCACCCCCACCAATCAGGCGGCTCAAATCAAGGGAAATTTGCTGGCCATTAAACTGACGCTGCAACCGCATTGCTTTAAGGGCTTGAGAGGCTAGAGAATGAAAAGACTCAAATTAAATATCCTAAGCATAGCGTCTTTAGGCAGGGTTTTTAAATGGCTTTGGGTGATGGCCTTGGATGATCATGGTGAGGGGTCAAATTGCTTTGAGTTAGGATCAGGGTGGGTGAGTCACCCCTGGAGAAATTCTGGAGTCTTCTTCTGTCCCTTGATCTTGAGAGAGTCTTCAATTGGCTGAACAACAAGATGATTCTGCCTTTACCCAGGATGAACGATTTCTAGTGAAGTCCCCTCAATTAGAGGAGATCGAATTTGCAAAATCCATCAGGGAACCCCTATCCAGTCATTGGAGAACCACCCCTCCCCGGTTTCTCTCCCCATGGCGACAGTAGCGAACAGTAGTGGCAAGCAGACTCCCAGGCGTTAGAGACCTTCTACAGATTAATTTTATGATGCCATCTGTGGAGTCTGCCTCATGCCTTTAGCAGGCTTTGTCAACCTCCCCTCTAACCTTCAGTATAGGCGGAGTACTGGCGAAGTCAGGGTAGACTCATTCCTGAGTTGAGCAACGCCATCTATGGATCATCTGTCAAAGCATAGGGACAATTGCATGAGAATTTTCATCAGCACTGGAGAGGTCTCGGGAGACTTGCAGGGATCCCTACTGATTTTGGCCCTGAAGCAACAGGCGGCTCAGTTGGGTTTAGAACTCGAGATTACGGCCTTGGGAGGATCTCAGATGGCGGCAGCGGGAGCTACCCTGTGGGCGAATACCGCCGCTATTGGATCCGTAGGAATTTTGGAATCTCTGCCCCATGTATTTCCTACCTTAAAGATTCAGCACCGGGTTAAACGCTGCTTGCAAGCAAGTCCTCCAGATCGGGTGATCCTGATCGACTACATGGGGCCAAATCTGAGTATTGGCGAATTTGTCCGCCGTCAGTTTCCTACGGTTCCAATCTTTTACTACATCGCTCCCCAGGAATGGGTTTGGTCATCGGGGCTGGGAGGAGTGGCCCAGATTGCCCGGTTTACCGATCTCCTCCTGGCTATTTTCCCCGAGGAAGCCCGGTATTTTCAGGCCCAGGGAGTGAATGTGTCCTGGGTCGGCCATCCCCTGATTGACCGCATCCAGTCTGCCCCTAGTCGAGCCCAGGCCCGTCAGTTATTGGGGATTTCACCCCAGGAGCAAATGATTGTTTTGCTTCCCGCTTCTCGCTGGCAAGAAATTCGCTATCTTTTACCCGCTATCTTTGCGGCAGCCCATCAACTTCAAACCCAACTGCCCCAAGCACGCTTCTGGTTGCCCTTGTCCCTGGAAGCTTTTCGCCAACCCATGCAACAAGCCATTGAACAGTGGGACTTGACGGTTACCCTCTGGCCCCCGGCAAATCAGAACCATTCCAGTCTTGCGGTTTTAGCCGCAGCGGATCTGGCAATTACCAAATCCGGCACCGTTAATCTGGAACTGGCTCTACTCAATGTCCCCCCAGGTGGTGGCCTATCGAGTCAGCCCCCTGACGGCCTGGTTAGCTCGAAACCTGCTCAATTTCTCAGTTCCGTTCATTGCTCCTCCCAATCTGGTAGAAATGAAGCCCATTGTCCCAGAACTGTTACAGGATCAGGCTAATGGGGCCAATATCGCTGCTACAGCTTTGGATCTACTGCAAAATCCACAACGCCACCAGCAAATGCTGCGGGACTATCAGACCATGGGGCAGGCTTTAGGATCAGCAGGGGTGTGCGATCGCGCAGCCCAGGAAATCCTGACGTTCAACAAATCAATTCCTGGGGAGACTTCCCAGGTCTGATAGCATAGCAAGTAAGATTTCTCTGATCCCTGGTTCTTCCCGTCTAATCCTCGTTTGTTTAAGTTAAACCTTAAGTTAAATGCCCAATCCCGAACTTGACCGTGAAAAGTACGCTCGTCTCCAGACAGAGCTTAAAGCACCTTTTCGGCCCCTACGCCAGTTTATTTACGTTTCCTTCGGGATTTCCGGGTTGATTGGGGCCGTGGTATTCCTGACTCAGTTAATGGCGGGTCGTCAGGTGGCGGCGGCGTTGCCCAACTTTGCTTTACAGAGTGGTCTAGTGGCCCTGATGGTCTGGCTGTTCCGTTTGGAGCGACGGGCCAATGAGAAAATCGTGGAGCGGGAGAAACAAAAGTTCATGTCTAGAAATAAAGGTCAACAAGTTGAATTGAAAACAAATGAAAATAAAGAAAACATTACGAAATTCCGATCCCCCAATTGATCCCTGATATGAATATATCTATAGGAGGCATGAATTGGGGTCGGCTTAGATAAAGACCTTAAATTATTAAGTCCCTCTACTTTTAAACCGGAGTCAGCTTATATAAAGACTCCACTTTTAAAAAAAACTGGGCAAAAACCAGGTTAAGACTGGGTCAAGACTAGGTCAAGACTAGAATAAAGCCAAAGAACGTACATTATGAGACTTGGGCATTGGATTTCGTCACGGGATCTAATGCCCAAGTCTTACGGTGGACTAGAATTTTGAACCGGTTGTGACCGAGAATAAAACTAGAAACGTCAGGGAACATCGGTTTAAAACGTTGCTTAAAACGTTGTTCAATTCCTGGGATGTAAGGAGGATAATGACTGTGGAACCTGCTCAAGAGAACCTGCTGCAACAAGTTAACACCCTCTCAAGCCGTTATCTTGGCCTGGGGAATCGCCTGGGTGAGGCTGCCCAGCAGTTGCAAGGCACAGGAACACCCTTATCAGAAGATCTTCTGGAAGAATTGGTCAAGTACAGTCGAGACTTCAATCAGCTGCAACAACAAATTCTGACTGATTTTCCCGGGGCAGCTACCAGACTAGTCTCCCTGAAGGATTTAGAGCAAGAGGTCAAAGCTATGCTACAGTCCTCAGCCAGCCTGACGGATCATCAGCAAGCCTCAAGCACCCTGGAACGAGTTCTCAGCTTCCGTCATCGAGAAACAGAGGAATTTCCAGCCCTGCAATCAGTCCAGGTTAAAGCGGCAGGACTACAGAGTCAATTGACAACGGCAACCTCAACCACGACTTCAACCGCTCTGTCAGGAGATTTAACCGCTTTAATGGCTGGGAGTCATCCTCTCCATGCCCTAGTGACTCTGGTGGATCGCCAGGATGACCTAGACGATGCACAATGGGCCTTATTAGAAGAAAAAATCGAGACAGCCTTTGGCAAAACCCTGGCGATCGCCGTTTCGCGGGGTAAAATCGTCTCGGTGGCTCAGAACAATTTCCCTGCCCCAGTCCAGCAAAGTCAGACTCCGGCTATCCCCGTGGCCCCAATGGTAACCGCTTCAGCCGATATCGTAATCCTGGAGGAACCCACGGCAGCAGCTCCCCAGGATGTGATCATTGTCCCCAGTGTAGAGCTTCCTCAAAACCCCCCGACCCTTGATGGTAAAAACATCGTCTTTGGTAACCTGCCTCTTCAGGCTAAAACTACCCCGGTTGGTCTAAAGGTTTTGGTGCATTTGCAGGGATTAGGAGATCGCATGTTTGGGGCTCAGGACTATGCCGGAACTCGGGGTCAGGGTCGGCGAGTAGAAGCCTTTCAGATCAATATTGCTCCCCCAGTGCCAGGGTTGAGTCTGCAATACCAGGCCCATCTTTCAGGAATTGGAGATACCCCTATGATTCCAGAGGGGCAACTGGCAGGGGAACGGGACAAGGGGCGACAGCTTGAAGGATTGGTCATTGAGCTGACTGGCCCCCAAGCTACTCAGTATGATGTCTTTTACTTGGCCCACATTCAAAACAAAGGGGATGTTCCGGTCTGTACCAACGGACAGTATTGTGGGACTCGTGGCCAGGGTTTGCGGATTGAAGGGATCAAGGTGTGGATTCAGCCGAAGCAGTAATTGACATTTGATTAAAATTTCAACTGAACCCCAATTAAAAACCCAACTAAATATCCTATTCAGCCCCTTCCAGGGAAGCCAGAAGACACAGCATCAGGGCCTCTGTCCACTCGACCACAGCCCCATAGGTATCTCCCGTATGCCCCCCCAGTCTACGGTTGACCCAGGCTCCCGAAAGAATTGCGATCGCACTTCCCCCCAGGGCCATGCCAACGGCCACCAGCCAGCGATTGGGATTGAGAATCACCTGTAAACCACTCAGCCCCAGCAGCAAAAAAATTCCAGGCAACAAATCAACTGCCGTGTAGGTCTGATCTTTGTGAAATGCTCCCTTCCCCTGGGGTTTGAGATAGGGATAGCGGGCAATAGCGACCAGTTGCCCCCAACGACCCCAGCCCGCCACCGCCATCAAAGCCAGCCAGCGACCCTGATTTAAATCGCTCAGGGCTGCGGTTTTCAGGAGTAAGATCGCCACCGCAGCCATGCTCCCAAAGGCTCCAGTCAAACTGTCCGCCATCACCTCCAATCGCCGCTGGGGATCCGTCACCGCCAGACCATCGGCGGTATCTATAGCCCCATCAAGATGGAGTCCTCCGGTGATGGCGACTCCCCCAATCGTAATCAGGGCCGAGCGAGTCAGTAATGGACATCCTAAAAGCTCTAATCCGGCATCAATTCCCCCCAGAATTCCCCCAATTATTAACCCAATAACGGGGGCCAGTCGAGCCATGCCGCGAAATTCTAATGTCCAGGCCGAGGGTACGGGCAAACAGGTGTAAAAGGCGATCGCCGCAGTGAAGGCGCTGCCTTGCTTGTGTAGGAATGACCTCAGGGTTTGCAGTATTTGATCGGTCATAGATATAGTATCGATGATCTGGGTTCGGATCTCCGAATTGCAGCTAGGCTGATTGAACGTCTAGGGGAGATTTTAACGCTACTTAGCCCCTAGGTGTTAAGGGTTGACAGCTTTTCCTAGCAATCCTGATAAAATCCTATAAAATCAAGGCCCTTAAAGTTAAACATCAAAATGGCTTGAAACAGATTGATCCGGTAACAATTACACTCAGTCTTGGGTTGAAGAATAGAGGTTCTCGAGGGCTGTTATTCAGAAGTTAAAGCACTTTTGATAATTAATTTACGGAGATTCTCTGTGTTCTAAAGTTTACTTGAATTAAATGGTCTATTCGATTTGTCCCTGAAGATTTAATGGGTCTAATTCTCCAAGCCTGGCAACTTTTTTTTGAATTCGTATACACTAGTTGTGAAAGGGCTTCAGCGGGGATAAGCTCTGGGGTAACTGTCCTCAGTCTGTAAAGATTCTAGGCAGGGTTTGATTGCACCAAAGGCTTTAGTTTCATGAATTATGACCAGATAAATTATCAGGTTTCTGCTCCTTGTATTGTTGATGACGGGATTGTGATCAATAAGCAGGATATTCAAAGATTACTTGCCGACCTGGGTCGCGTTCGTTATCTGTATATTCAGGATGGGCAGGTGCAGAGTGAGAATGAAGGTTATGTCCTGGAGGTATTTGCGGATCAGTCCCAGGGGACTCTGGTGGCCAATCATGCCCTTTACCTGAATGTTTGTAGCTTTGACTATCTGGAGCTCAAACAATCCCCCGAGCAGCAAGCTTGTTTTGATCTAGTGCAAGAGGGTCGATTATTGAGGTTGATTCCCCTGTCTAATCCTTTACAGGATCCGGTGGTTCGGGGTTTTAATGCCGCAGCCCTAGACGCAGTGATGGATCAGGTTTTATCCGGAAACTGGGATAGTCAGCTTGATGACGAGTGAGAATTTTGGCAAGCTGAGTTCGTTAGATTTTAATGTCAACTAATTTTGAGTTTCAAGTTCAGGCCCGGTGCGATCGCACTCAGGCCAGGGTTGGGATTTTTTCAACGCCCCACGGTCAGATTGAAACCCCCCGCTTCATGCCCGTGGGTACGTTGGCGAATGTGAAGACCCTGACTCCAGCCCAGCTTAAAGTGGCTGGAGCCCAGATGATCCTGGCGAATACTTATCATTTGCACCTCCAACCGGGGGAACAGATCGTGGCTGGGGCCGGGGGATTGCATCGATTCATGGCTTGGCCTGGGCCAATCCTGACCGATTCGGGTGGGTTCCAGGTTTTTAGCCTGAGTGAAATCCGGACAATCGATGAAACGGGGGTGACTTTTCGTTCGCCCCACGATGGTACGATGATTCACCTGACTCCCGAACGTTCGATTCAGATTCAAAATCAATTGGGAGCCGATGTGATTATGGCCTTTGATGAATGCCCTCCCTATCCCGCTAGTCGAGAGGATGTTCTCAAGGCCACCGACCGCACCTATCGCTGGTTGAAGCGCTGTATGACCGCTCACCAACGCCCGGATCAAGCCCTGTTTGGGATTGTTCAGGGTGGGGTCTATCCGGATTTGCGGGCTGAGGCGGCTCAACAATTGGCCCAGCTTGATCTGCCCGGTTATGCCATTGGCGGGGTGAGTGTGGGGGAGCCGGTGGCGCTGATTGAAAAAATTGTCCAGGTGACGACTCCTTGGCTGCCGGAAACCAAACCTCGCTATCTGATGGGGGTTGGGACTCCTCGGGAAATGGCCCAGGCGATCGCGGCGGGAATTGATTTATTTGACTGCGTGATTCCAACCCGTCTAGCCCGTCATGGGGCAGTGTTGGTGGGGGGAGCCCGCTGGAATCTAAAAAATGCCCAGTTCCGGGAGGATTTTCAACCCCTGGATCAAGCCTGTCCCTGCTACACCTGCCAGAATTTTAGTCGGGCTTACCTGAGCCACTTGGTACGAGCCAAGGAGTTATTGGCCTATACTTTGCTGAGTATCCATAATGTGACTGAGCTGATCGGATTGACTCAAAAAATTCGTCAGGCCATCTTAGGAGGATATTTCTATGAGGAGTTTGTCTGTCGAGATTGGGGTAAGCTGAATCCGGAAGAGACCCTAGACAGGGCGGAGAGTTAGGAGTTGGTAGATATTCTGCCTTGTAGGAATGGCTATCAAATCAGACGGAGATTCTGATCAGAATCTCTGTGGAGCAGGCAAG
The DNA here is from genome assembly GCA_012033335.1 of Oscillatoriales cyanobacterium RM2_1_1. GTDB lineage: Bacteria > Cyanobacteriota > Cyanobacteriia > Cyanobacteriales > Microcoleaceae > JBHJGO01. Next base: position 50,777 of record JAAURB010000001.1, on the reverse strand, counting down.
ATGCCTGCTGAGAAACGCCGAGATAGCTGTTCTACTTAGTTTGATTTACAATCTCTGGGACTTTAACGAGTTTCTTCACGCATTCCGGTCTTTGCTTTGAGAGAGTCTGGCGGCTGCAACGTTAGATTTTTAGATTGGGGTTTGGGTTTTGCTGGATGGGTTTTGAAGCGACTGAGAGCAGTACTTGCCGCTTGGACAACCCCGGGATTGCTATCCCGCAGAGCCTGTTGCAGCAGGGAAATCACCTCATCAGCCTGGATTCGACCCAGAGCCATAACGGCTTGTTGACGAACTTGCCGATTGCGATCGCGACTCAAGTTGGTCAGGGGTGGAATTAATTGCTGACTGACCTTTGACCCCTGGACAGTAGCAATTTGACCCAGTGCGGTCGCCACCTGAGCTCGAACTGGATCTTCTGAATCATGAACATAGCGAATCAGCTCTGGAATAGCAGCAGCCTGACCCCGATTACCCCAAGCGGCGATTTTATCAATAATCTGAGTCACCTGGGAGTCGATTCCGGCTTGAAAACTGAGAATTATCGGGGTTTCTGTTTGAGTCGTTTCTGAAGGGGATGGCAATAGCTCTATTTCTGGATCTACTTCTGGATCTGCCGCCGAAAATTCCTGCACAACCGCCGGTTCATACAGGGACTCAGGCCGCTCATAAACCCCCGGCATGACCCGTTCTGGTTCTGGTGCTGGTTCTGATGCTGAAGAATCCTGGCTGCCGGTCGGGAAGAAACCACCGTCAATTGATTCTTTTGGTAATTCTTTTGGGCTAGTCCTGAATTCTGGCAGTGTTGGGCTCAATTCCTGGGCAGGCATTTTCAGCTCGAATGCTTTAAATTCAGGTGTTTCAAGGTTAGGGGTTTCAGGTTCAGGCGCTTTGAGTTCAGTTGTTTCCAATTTGAGCGTTTCAACTTCAGTGGCTTTCAGTTCAGTGGTTTTCAGTTCAGTGGCTTTCAGTTCGGGCACTTCAGCTTGAATTGCCTCTGACATCGGGTTACTATCAGACGCTGAAAAATTGGCATCAGCTGCCGTAGGATCCTGCATGAACTGGACTAGCTGAGTTGTGCCCTGGCGAATCTGTTGATAGTAGTCCTGTTCTAGATCAGCAACGGCTCCCTGGATCTGGGCCTGGGACTTGGCAGTTAGATCGGAGCGAATATCCTGAATCTGGCTAGTACTCTGCTGCTCCAGAGCCCCTAGGCGCTCCTGAAGTTCGGCTTGACTAGCGGCAGTGGTTTCCGTCAGTTCTTGGATGCGGGAATCATAGCGCCCGAGTTCCTGGTTGAGTTGGACGACCCGGGATTTGCTAACCTGTACATCCTGCTTAACCTCACCTAGATCAATTTCATACTGGGCTAGAGATTGGTTCATTTCCTGGATTTTAGCTTCACTGACGACCAGTTGTTCCGTCACCTGAATCAGTCGATTCTCATAAATACTCAAGGTATGACTAGCCTGTTCCAATTCCAACTCCCGGGTTGCGAGCTGACTGGTCAAATCCTGGCGTTCCGTGGTGAATTCCTGGCGGAGAGAGCGGCTAGTCGAGTCCAGCCGCTCTTCATAAAATTGGGTGGTTTCTCGGGTTTTTTGCTGAAGTTGCAGTTCATACTCCTGTCTCAAAGACTGAACTGTCTCCTGAATTCGTGACTGGTGACCCCTTTCAAGCTCCTCCGCCTGACTGCGAATTTTGGCTTCATAGGCTCGCCGTTGGCGAAATCCCCGCCGCTCCCATAGCCAATACCCAAAACCAAACCCTGCAGCTAGGGCCGTCCCTACGATCAAAATTAAATTAATAGCTTCCATAATTTTTTTCCCGTCTTAGCCAGTGGTAGTCGCCTGAGTGATCAAGCTTCAGGTTGCGGATTGCTCGATTCAGATTGATCAGATTCAGATTGATCAGTTTATCGGATCAACACACTCCAGTTACGGACTAGTATAGAGATCAAAGCCAACAAAGCTGAATCACAGTTCCAGATTTTAGTTCCAAATTTTACTAATGAGGGGTTCGGGGAGCTATAAGTCCCGCGCTGTATGTGAAGCATCAGCGTCGGGGTACATGGACTCTTGGTACTTGTCGATCTGCCGAAGATTAGAGAAGTGCCCAGCAACCGGTATCGTCCTGTCCCAGAGGGGTTCAAAGTGAAGCAGGTCAGGGTATTGTCCAAAGTACGGGAGACTCAATGGTATGTGGTTGTCACCATCGAATCGGATGTGTCGGTTCCCAATGCCCCAGTTCAGGGTCGAGCAATTGGGATTGATCTGGGATTGGATCGATTCTTGACGGCTGCGGATGGTAGTTTTCAGGAGCGCCCCAAGTTTTTCAAGTCGGTGCAACCCAAGCTGAAATTGCTGCAACGCAGAGCGGCACGAAAACAAAAGAGTTCTCAAAACTGGGAAAAGGCACAAATCGAAGTTGCCAGAATGCACCATCGGATGGCGAACCGTCGTGAAGACTTTTACCTGAAAACGGCTCACAAGCTTTGCGACCAGGCGCAAACCATCTTTACAGTCGGGAGGATGTCACTATTTTTTTGATTGATGATTGAAGCGATGATTGAAGTGATCGCCCTGACCAAAACCTATGGAGAGACCGCCGCTGTTCAAAACGTTTCGTTTCAGATTGCCCCGGGAGAGACCTTTGGACTGATTGGTACTAGCGGCTGTGGCAAAACTACCACCTTGAAAATGCTGAATCGTCTGGTGGAACCCACCGCCGGTTATATTCTGATTCAGGGAGAAGATATTCGCCGTCCGCCCCCGGAGCGTCTGCGCCAGGGAATTGGCTATGTCGTGCAGAATTCGGGCTTGTTTCCCCACTACACTGTGGCGGAGAATATCGCCGTGGTTCCCCGGTTGCTAAAATGGCAGGAGACCCGAATTCAGGCCCGAATCAGGGAATTGATGCAGTTGATCAAACTTGACCCCGACCAGTTTGCCCAGCGCCATCCCCAGGAGCTTAGCGGGGGCCAACAGCAACGGGTAGGATTGGCCCGGGCCTTAGCTGCCGATCCGCCAATTATCCTACTGGATGAACCCTTTGGGGCTTTGGATCAGATTACTCGACGGGAAATTCAGCAGGAGTTCAAGCATCTGGAAAGTTTACTGAATAAAACCATGGTGTTGGTGACCCACGATGTCTTTGAAGCGGTGGAATTGTGCGATCGCCTATGTTTGATGGATGGCGGCATTGTCCAGCAATTGGGATCCCCCCAGGAATTGATCTTCGAGCCCCAAAATGAATTTGTTCGCCGTTTCTTTCAAGCCAATCGCTTCCAACTGGAGCTCAAAGTCACCCCATTGCAAGACGTGATCCCGTGGCTGCCAGTACAAGAGGCTGAGGACGTTTCCATCCGCAACTATCCAGGGACTTCCAGTTTGTTGGAGGTGCTAGAGAATCTAGAAGTGCTAGAGAATCCCGAGAATAAAACCCAGGCTCCTGGACAATCACCGCTGATCGGAATTACCGATGCCCAGGGAAACTGCTTGATTACTGCTTGGGAAGCGTTGTTACCCGCATTTCATCACTTCAAGCAGGATAAATTCAAGGCAAAAGTATCGAGTCAGGTCTCTAATCATGGGTGAATTTCTCGGATCACTTTGGGGATTTTTCGTCAGCCATCGTCAAGAAATTGCCACCCAAACCCTGGAACATCTGGGGTTGACCCTGGTGGCCCTGACCCTGGCCACTCTGGTGGGCCTGGTGATTGGAATTGGGCTGACCCGCTATCGGCAAATGTCTGGAAATGTGATCGGGATTGTCAGCGCCATTCAAACAATTCCCAGTATCGCCCTGTTGGGATTTTTATTGCCTGTCCTGGGAATTGGGGTGGTTCCAGCGATTGTGGCTCTATTTCTGTATGCTCTGTTGCCCATTGTCCAGAATACATTTACCGGCATAGATGGGGTCAATCCGACCGTCAAGGAAGCCGCCAAAGGGTTGGGGATGCCCGATGGTCAGGTGTTGTTCAAGATTGAGTTGCCCCTAGCGGTACCGGTGATCTTTGCTGGAATTCGCACGGCTACGGTGACTACCGTTGGGGTGGCAACCCTGTGTGCCCTGGTGGCAGCGGGGGGATTAGGAGAATTCATTTTTCGGGGAATTTCCCTGAATAATCCTGAGATGCTTTTGGCTGGGGCCATTCCTGCCGCTGGACTGGCGTTGTTACTAGATTTTCTCCTGGGAAAACTGCAACACAATATTCAGACTCTATTCAAGCCAATCTTAATCGGGGCCTTGGGATTGGTGGTGCTTTCGGGGTGGTTTGTAATGTCTGTGGTGTTTTCCAGTCCTGGCTTTACAGCAGGATTCCCGGCAGAATTTGTCGAGCGAGCGGATGGCTATCGGGGTCTGGTGACTCGCTACAATTTGCCCGCCTTTGACACCGTTGAGCTAGAATCGGGCCTAGCTTTCCAGGCATTGAAAGAGAAAAAAGTAGACTTAATCAGTGGAGATTCTACGGATGGACGCATCCAAGCCTATGATTTAGTCATTCTCAAAGATGATCAAAATTACTTTCCGCCCTACTATGCCGCTCCCCTAATTCGCAATCAAACCCTGAGAAAATATCCAGAAATTCAACCGATTCTGGCAAAACTGGTGGGCAAAATTTCAGACCAGGAAATGGCGGATCTGAACTATCAGTTGATCAACTCCAACAATCTCCCAACCAGGTGGCTCAAACCTTTCTTACGCAATTGGGCTTGAAAACTTCAACGGCCCGTCAAGGCAAACCTGATATTCTGATCGGTGGGAAAAAATTCACTGAGCAATATATTCTGGCGGAGTTAATCACAATTTTGATTGAAAATTATACTGGCCTGAATGTGGAATCAAAGACAGGGTTGGGCGGAACCAAAATTGCGTTTGAAGCCTTGATCAAGGGAGAAATCGATCTGTACCCGGAGTACACGGGAACGGGATTTTTGGTGATTTTAAAGCCTGATGAGAAAACCCAAAAAGCGATTATTTCTGACAAGGATCAGGTTCTTGATTATGTTCGCCAACAGTCAAACAAGATCTACGATCTGAGCTGGCTAGAACCCTTTGGCTTTAATAATACCTATGCCTTGATGATGAGAAAAGAGGATGCTGAACGATTGAATATTAGTTCGATTACGGACTTGAAAAGATATTTGGAGAATCGTTAGGCAGGAACCATAACAATCTGACTTACATGATCAGTGTGGAGTTACCCTCTTGCCCCCATACTCCTAAACAATCAGCTAAAAATTAGGGGTTATCCCCCAACAACCCAACCCTATCTATTCCAACTGGTCGGCTACATTTCAAGCCCGTAAATTACCAGAAACAACTCTAAAGGTAACGAAAGCTACAAATATTCCAGAATAACGGATACAGGTTCTCGATCCGAGCCGACATAACAAGATTTCTTGATTAATACTTGCTGCATCAGAGATTTTGAAGTTAAGATGAGAACGTATCAATTTTTTTTGATATGAGCAGTTTAGTTACTCAATGGCCATAAATGACCCTTGGAGGTTGATTATAAAGTTCACCAAAAAGAGTCATCAGAACAGTCTATCCATATCGCCATGGTATCCTTCAACAATAAATGTTTCCACAATAAATCTGTATCCCCGCGCCGAGACCTCACCCTCAGCCAGAGTCATATTTCCAGGAGATTCTGGCCGATGATGACTTATTGCTGGCGAGAGGCCCTGGTTGAAGGAGTTAGTACATTTATCCTGGTATTTGCCGGTACGGGGGCGGTTATGGTGAACCAGTTAACCGATGGCAGCATTACCCATCTGGGAATCAGCTTCGTGTTTGGGGCTGTAGTTGCGGCGCTGATCTATGCCACTGGACACATCAGTCAGGCTCACATCAATCCAGCGGTGACTCTAGCCTTCTGGTTGGGGGGGTTTTTTCCCCGTTCTAAGGTATTGCCCTATATTGTTGCCCAATGTACGGGCGCTGTTCTGGCTTCTGGCTTACTTTTAGGGACTCTCGGATCGGTGGGGAACTTGGGAGCCACCCTCCCTCTAGATGGGAACGGATCCCAGGCGTTTGTGCTGGAAACTGTCCTGACATTTATTTTGATGTTTGTGATTTTAGGATCAGGCTTGGATCGGCGCGCCCCTGCTGGTTTTGCAGGATTGGCGATTGGTCTAACGGTGGGGTTAGAGGCGGCTTTTATGGGGCCGATTACAGGAGCAAGTATGAATCCGGCCCGGTCGTTTGGTCCAGCCCTGGTTTCTGGCACTTGGGACTTCCATTGGGTGTATTGGATTGCCCCCATTGTTGGGGCACAATTGGCGGTGATCGTCTATCGAATCCTGTCTTGTAACTTTCAAGACGTGAAATAAATATTCAAACGGCCATGATCCAATTTCAACATCCTCCCAGAATTTTGTTTTTGTATGGTTCTTTGCGGGAGCGATCCTACAGTCGTCTACTCGCGGAGGAAGCTGCCCGGATTATTGCTGAAATGGGGGCAGAAGTCCGGTTTTTTCATCCCCATCATTTGCCCCTGCGAGGCCAAGTTGAAGAATCCCATCCTCAAGTTCAAGCTTTACGGGAACTTGTCCAATGGTCAGAGGGACAGGTCTGGTCTTCCCCGGAAATGCACGGCAATATGACCGGCATTCTCAAAAATCAAATTGACTGGATTCCTCTCGGTATTGGGGCAATCCGACCGACTCAAGGAAAAACCCTGGCATTGATGCAGGTCAGTGGAGGCTCCCAGTCGTTTAATACCGTGAACACCATGCGAGTCCTGGGCCGTTGGATGCGGATGTTTACCATTCCCAATCAGTCTTCCGTTGCCAAAGCTTATCAAGAGTTTCATGAAGATGGCACGATGAAAGACTCACCTTACCGCGATCGCCTGATTGACGTGATGGAGGAGTTGTATAAATTTACTATGCTGTTAAGAAATCAGGTTGATTATTTAACAGATCGCCATAGCGAACGCCAGGAAAAAACCAATCAACCGGTGATTCAAGTGGCTCAAACTGCCCTGAAAAATCAAATTAAAAAGAATAAATTAATAAAGAATAAATTAAAAATGACACTACAAACAGAACCCCATAATCCCCAACCGATTCATGAAAATCTCTGGTGGGTGATTCCCGGTCAATTGGCTGGAGTTCGTCAGCCTACCCTTGAGGAAATTTCTGAATTAAAAGCATCAGGAATTGGGGCAATTGTCTCCGTCATGGATGACCCTTCTAATCTGGATATTTACCAACAAGCCCAACTCCCCCATCTCTGGGTTCCAATTACGGGAGGAACGGCCCCAAGTTTAGAACAAGTTCAGCAATTGCAGGGTTTTATTCAGACTCAAGTAGCTGCGGGCAAAGGCGTTGCTATTCATTGCAGTACAGGACGACGGCGCACCGGAACCGCTATTGCAGCAGTGTTAATTCATGTCGGGGAATCCTACGAAACAGCAGTCCAAAAAGTCCTAGCTGCTAACCCTCAGGTCGAACTGCGGGATGCTCAAATTGCTTTTTTGAAAGGGTTGGCTCAGCAAGAAGAATTTAGGAATCGAGCTGCCCATATCCTGAAGGCATTCAACCTTGAAGATTATCTCAAATGTAAAGAATTCAAAAGCTTTTAACGAGTTTTTATAGACTTTTGGGAAACTTTTGACAAACTTTCTATAAAATTTTTGAAACTTTTTATAAACGCTTGATCAAGCAGATGGGTATCAGTTATTTATAAAAAGGGGCTGAAAGCGGCTTCAACCCCACTGAAAATTCACCGTCCCAAAAGGTTAGAAATGAACCACTCTACATAGGATACTCTGCATAAATGCTGGAGCAATTCTACAAATAGAATGTTCTATTTGATTAAAAACAACCTGGGAATTTTAAAAAGTGTTGTGGACTACAAGTTGGAGTTTTATTGGGGAACTTTATGTAATGTTTGCATCGACATTCTGATAGGGTGTTTAGAAAAGGTATTAGGTGTGAAGGCAAGCTGAACTCACAACAAAAATGTAGAAGTTTTAAGCCACGCCGCCTAAGCCATCGGGGACAAATCCGACGCTTTAGACATCCTCTGAATCAATATCCTCAATCGCCTGCCTCGAGCAACGTCGATTGCAAAAGCTGCCGCACCTGATCAAAGCCCCGCTGAATCCGTTCAGGGGTTCTCTGTTGATGAATTTTCTGGAGAACAATATTATCTAAATGCTCATGTTGTTTACCGTCGAGCCTGTCTAAATGCGATTGAGTATTTGAAGAAATATGGTTTTAGAATTTAAACTCAGGTTGTATCCGATTGAATCAGCAAGAAGTGAAAGAGCCCCAACGGGTGAAGCGCGATCGCGAACTAGATCCACCCCGCCATCAAAGTCATCAAGGTGGACGACCCTGGATGGTAAGCCATGCTGAGCCAAAGTATTGATATGTATTGATGTAAATATTGCCTGTTGGGTTTGTAGCAAGAGCAACTGTTCCTGCTAAATTTTGCCCCTATTCTGCTTGTCTACCAGTCAATTAGACTGGCGGGCAAATTATCTACTGTCAAAAGCCAATCTGGTTGTCAATCTCCAGGATGTATCGCTATGATGGGTTAACGTAACAAATTATAACTATAACTTGACAAAGAGAACTTTATGATTGGTATCAGGGGAGTCCCAGGATAATGAGATTCAGCTTCCGGGTAAAACTCAGCTCTTTTTTTAGACTTGGGGGTTACTTGATCGGGAGAAACCCGTAGCTTTGTTCAAATACAATGAGGATTTTTCCAAATGACCCAGCTTGCTCAATCGACTGATCTCAACGCAACTGACCTTGCTGCTAACTTTTTCCAACAGTCAACGGGAATCTGGCGCTCCGAGCGGCGTTACTATACCCTACCCGAGGGCAAAACTCAGGAAATGGTTAGTCGTCTCACGGTTCGATTTTTAATCCAAGGCTGTGCTGAACTGGTGAAATTAGCTGAAAAACATAATATGGAAGATCTGAGAGCTCTTCGGTGTGGATCTGAAGTCACCTGGGAAAGTCATGACTCTATCTCCGGTCATCGTCAGTCCAGGGGATCCACTGTATTTGGTGTCCTGGGTCAAAGCCTGTACCGCGATCGCGGTTTCGCCACCCCCAAACCCGTTATAGCTGAGTATTACCTCTCTGATCCCAATACACTTTGCTTGAGAACCGAGTACAATGATTCTGTGTTTGAAGAAGAAATTAAGCACATTGGTCAAAAGTATCGCACTCGCCAGTCCATTATTTCCAGAGCGGGTGAGCAGCAAATGATTGGGCAATATCTGGAGAAGCGGCTAGATTAGGCTGTTATTGATTGTCAGGTCAAGCCGTTAAAACTAGCAGATTTCCTGGGGAGTTTGATTTCGAATTGAATTTCAAGTTGAATTTATTGTGAAGCGTCGGGACATTTTACTGGGGGCGAGCGCCCTGACTTTGGGTAATGCATTAACCGGATGTACGAGATCCTTGAGCGATCTAAGGGTGGAGTTATTGAAAAACTCCGTTCCAGTGCAAATGCTGAACCAGTTCCGTCGCAGTTTATCTGATAAGTCCGTCCTGGAGTTTATTCCTCAGTCTCAACTACAGGATTTGTACAGGGTTCTTCAGGGGTTTCAGCCCCAGTCCCCGGGTAATTCTCGTAATTCTTCAGCCAGTAACGGCAAGAACTCGGGACAATCCGACTCCAGTTGGCTCAGGTTCAATCCATTTAATCGTGGCTCTAACGCTACAACTGCCCCAGTGGCTGACCTAGTGATGATTGGGGATTACTGGTTGACCGTAGCTATTCAGCAGGGCTTGATCCAATCCCTAGATCTAGCGCTTCTGAGTCAGTGGAGTCGCCTACCAGCCCAGTGGCAGGCGTTGGTTCAGCGCAACAATCAGGGACAACTAGACTCCAATGGGGCTATCTGGGGAGCGCCCTATCGTTGGGGTACCACGGTGATCGCCTATCGGACTGATCAGTTCGAGCGGATGGGTTGGGAACCCCAGGATTGGAGTGATTTGTGGCGCATGGAATTGCGCGATCGCATTTCTCTACTGGATCAGCCCCGGGAGGTGATTGGTCTCACCCTGAGGAAATTGGGGCATTCCTACAATACAGCGGATTTGACTGCCATTGATCGTCTGGAAACCGAGCTCCAGCAGCTCCATCAAAATGTCAAACTGTACGATTCTACTACTTATCTAAAACCCCTGACCTTGGGGGATACCTGGCTGGCTGTAGGCTGGTCAACGGATCTTTCCCCAGAAGTCCAACATCAGTATGGGCTCAAGGTGGTGGTTCCCCGTTCCGGTACGAGGCTGTGGACAGACCTTTGGGTCAGACCTAAATCAGCCTTGCCTGCCTCCGAAGCTAAACTTGCGGCGGCATGGATTGATTTTTGCTGGCAACCTGAAGTGGCCGCTCAATTGGGCGGATTGACGGGGGCTAGTTCTCCAATTGCTCTTCAGATGAATCCCCAGGACTTGCCAGTCGGTCTGAGTCGCGATCCCGTATTAATGCCTGACCCGCAAATTATAGATCAGAGCGAGTTTCTCTATCCCCTGTCTGAATCAGCTTTGGATCAGTATCAATCTCTCTGGGTCAGGATTCGTAGTCAGACTAGAAATTAAACATGGCTTAAACTCCCACAAAAACTCCCTCCAACCAACGTCTGGGTAGTCAGTTTTTACTCAGGAGGGCCTGAAGCAGGGCGGGATTTTAACTGTTGCAGGCGCTCGGCGATCGCGTCAACGCTCTGAGTCGGATCAATCTCCATTTCCAATTGGCCCTCAGTCCCCAACGTCAGCTCCGCTAGAGCCTGCTGTTCTAGATTCTGCTGCTCGACATTGAGTCGGGTGGGCTCAAACTGCTGGTTCACCTGGCTAATCAACGCCAAGGCTTCATTCACATCTTGCATGTCTTTGAGATTGGTCAGATTGGCTTCATAGGCTTCTAGCTTGATCTGTTCCTGGGAGAGTTTTTCCTGGAACATTCGCAGGTATTCCTGGGCCCGGTAGGTCTGCTCCTGAAATTGGGGTAACACCTCTTCTAGCTGAATCATCCGCGCCATGGTCAATCGGGCAGTTGATTCATCGCCGCGATCTTGGGCGATCGCCGCCTCTTGTTCTAGCTTTTCTAGCTCTCGCTGCTTAGCTTCAGACTTCTGCTTGATCCGAGCGTAGGCCGCGCGCTGAGTGGATACAGCCTGGGAGAGCTTTTGAACCGAAGCCTTGAGGGGTTCTAGAGCCGCCTCGGCAACCTCAAGGGAATTAGTCGGCGGACTAGAGGAGTCCGGTGGCGCTCCCACAAGCCAGTTCCAACTATTGACAGTAGCTTTACCAGCCTGCTCCCCCATCAACCAGTAAACAAATGACTTCATTGGATGACCGTGGGTGATTTGAATATTTGAACTGATCTGCGAGATTAATCCTAGTTTAGCAGCGACGATAGGAATTCCTCAATCAGAACCAGCTCAAAATCTGAGCCTGGGTTGGGGAGTGGATTTCGGGTTGATGGGGTGCAGTCCTGAAGAAAATCAGCGCTGATTGCCTTGCTAGGGTTGACAAAACATGGTATCTATGAAGGTGCAGAGTTATGGGCTACCAAATTTAGCTTCCCCGATAATAATTTGTACCAGGATTTACTCCTTAGAAGCAATGGCCTGTTCAGGCTTCACCTATTACTTGCCATCATTTGACAGACTTTCTTCATGGCTGCAAAGTTAGTTCCTTTAAATATTCCAGGTGGCTGGGTTGTCCTTCGCAACACCTTTGCCGATGAGGATCCGATTCTGCAGAATGGATGGATTGTTAACGTCCAGAGCTACGGTGAGGATCTGCTCTTAATCCAGGCTCTGTCCCCCCAGGCTAATGACTTGACCATTGATCCCCAGGGGGATCAAATCAGTTTAGGTTGGTATCCCCAGGGGGATCCCCAGGGGCACTATCGCTTGACCCTGGGGCCAGCAGATGGAGACATTTTCGTCCGGTACGAATCTCAACACCGTGAATCCATTCGCAAAGCCATTAATTTGTGTTTGAGTCAAATTCAGCAGGGTAATTCGAGGGAGACAATTCAGCAACAACTTGAAGATAGTACCCCGGAGCTAGAATACAACCCCCGGATTTTTTCGGGCACTCGCAAATCCTTTGTCCATCAACCCATCCAGAAGAAAAATCGTTTGACTTACAGTCAGGTTAGTCTGTGGTTCCCGTTTTACTACGAAGTTGCCAATCTGATGCAGATTTCCCAGAAACCCAATCGAGCTACCTATGGGGGTTTTGTTGCTGAGAATGCCAAGTGCTAGGACTTCAGGAGTTGGGTTTTTAGCAATGAAAGAGGAGTGAAAGATGCTAATAATCAGTCCAGTTCAAAGTGCTGGCATTGCACCTTAGTATTAGAGTATGTACTTAAGGTATTGGATGAGTGAGGAGATTGAACATGGTGGCTGCCCAACACGATCAACAAGTGGAAATGGAAGCAAGCTCTACGGCTGAACAACAGCCGCTATTTGATGTCCTGGTAAAATTCCTGGAGGAAGATGGCTGGGTCTATAAAGAAATTGAACATCGCCAGGTTCTAGCCCTGGGCATTGAGGGAAACAATGGGCGATTTGATTGCTATGCAGTGGCCCGGGAGGTAGAACAGCAGGTAACGATTTATTCTGTTTTTCCGGTGCGGGTTCCTGACCACAAACGCCCAACAATTTCGACGTTCCTGATGATGGTCAACTATGGAATTATCATCGGCAATTTTGAGTTGAATTTCTATGATGGTGAAATTCGCTACAAGACCAGTCTGGATGTGGAGGGCGATCGCCTGACTTCTGCCCTGACTCAGCATTTGATCTACATCAATGTCACCACCATGGACAAGTTTTTGCCGGGGATCATGTCGGTGATCTACGGTAGCCTGTCTGCGGAAGAAGCCATCTCAAGAATTGATCCCTAGAATTGATTCCTGAATTTATCGCTAGCTTGATCGCCGCGCAGCGGTTCTATCCGCAGAGCTTGTTCAGCCTCGGCGATCGCCTGATAAGTCTGATTGACGGCATCGGGACTAACAGAGATTGAGCGAATTCCCCAGCGAATCAGGGATGGGATCAGGTTGGGATAGAGTACCGGTGCATCTCCACAAATCGAGCAAGGAATATTTAAGGCTCTAGCCCCCTCAATTAAGTGTTGCCAGGCCCGCAAACAGGCAGGATGAATTTCATTTAAAGTGTGGGCTAAGGGGTTAGTCAGCGAGCGTTGATTCCGATCCGTTCCCAGGAGCAAATGGGTTAAATCATTGGTGCCAATGGCAATTCCTTGAACTCCCGCCTCGACATACTCCGGCAACAAAAACAATACAGAAGGGACTTCGGCCATAATCCAGAGCTGAAATTGGGAATTTGTCATCAGTCCAGCCTGTGCAATCCGACGACGATAAATCGTAAATTCCTCCACCGAGCGGATAAACGGCAAAATCAAATGCACGTTGGCTTCCCCCAACTGATAGAGTCGGGATAGTACAGCCAACTCCAGATCGAGTAGCGTCACTGGGATATCCGCCGCCGTTGCACCATGGCGGCTGAGAATTTCCAGTTCAATTGTGGTCTCGCCCCAGAACGGTCGCACCTGCTGATGGAACTCCCTCAAATCCAGGGCTCGATAAAACACGGGTCTTCCCTGTAAACCCCCTATTACCTGCCCCAATCCCCTCACCATTCTCTCGATAAACTCCAGTTGACTCCCAGGCTGGAGCCACTGGCTAAAATCCCAGAGGGTGGGTCGAGTTGGATGGGGATGGCGGTCTGTTTGGCCTGAACTCGATCCAGGGTCAGGTGATCATAGAGAATATCAAAAGCCATCAGCTCCGAGCGCAATAACCCAACTCCATCAATCGGTAAGGTTTGTAAGGATTGCAGGGAGCTGATCTGACTCAAATTCACCATCAGATGAGTATTGATCGGCGGGAATTCAGTCTGATCCAGGGCCACTAGAGGAACCGCTGGAGGAGAGGCGGCGGTAGCCTTGGGACTCTGATCGGGGGCAGCCTGGGATCCCACCTGGAGCAGGGGTCGAAGCTGCACCTCCCCCTGATCCCCATCCACTAAAATCCGGCTGCCGAATCTAATCTGTTGGGTGGCTTGAGAGACCTGCAAGACGGCGGGAATTCCCAGTTCACGGGCCAGGATCGCTCCATGACCGGTCATTCCTCCCTGCTCTGTCACCAAACCCGCTGCAAACTTCAGCAGGGGTAGCCAAGTTCCGGTCAACTCTGGCAACACCAATATTGAACCTGACACGAAGGGCTGGGTAGCATCAGCCTCAGAGTTGACCACATGGGCCCGGGCGATCGCCCGACCTGCCGCCGCTCCTAGACCCTTGAGTTGCAGGGGCTCTGGCCCTAGCTGAGGGCTGGAATGGGAGTCAGCCAGGATTTCAACAAGGGCAGTAGGGAGGATGCGGGTCAGGTAGAGTTGGGTTTCAGCTTCATCTTCTAGAGCAGATCTGGGGTTAAACCCTGGAGTCGCCCAGCATTGTATCCAGTCTATGGCCCATTGCCCTGGGGTTGACAGCACAATCCTATGGATTAGGTGAATCAAGGATTGCAGTTCGGTCTGGCTCAAAATGGGGGACTGGATCCGAGAACCCGGCATCACCTCAGCCTGGATCGGAGAATGGAGACTGGGAAAGATCCCCGGCGTTGAAAGATCTGAAAGGTTTGAAAGGTTTAAAAGATGTACAGGATTTGCAGGACTTGCAGAACTTGCAGAACTTGCAGACATTGTCAGAGAATGGGTCTGAGAATGTTCAGACTGGCGCAATTGATGCAGCAGGGTTTGCTCACCAGCGGCCTGAACTTGCACCTCATGGGTTTGAGGATGGATATGAATTTCCTCAACGGCATCTCTAACGGCATCTCTGAGCTGTTCTACCATAGAACCCAATCCCCAAACCGTCTGGATTCTCCACAGGTTTTCGCTAATATGAATTGAGCCCGAGGCCCTAGTCTGGGGTAAGGGTTGGACAATCACAATCGGTTGCAGGTGACGAATCAACCGCCGATGGTGATTCCAGTAAAATAAGCTTCTGGCCCGAAACAACTCGGCCCAGGTTTGTTTTACGGCCAGGGCCACAGCGTCTAAATCAGTCCAACAGATCGACAAATCAAACAATCCCTGGGGACTGTCACCGCTGACCAGATCCAGCTCCAGGCGCAACGCGGCTGAGTTGAGCACCTCCAGGGCCACTCTGAGTTCCTGGAGCAAGGCCCCTGAGAGGGGAGTGATTAAAATTTGCTGACGGATCTGACGGGAGATCGCCTGCAACTGTTGAAAATTCTGCGGATCCAGATAAAGGGGAGTTTGAGGAAAGTCTACAAATAGGGGATCTGACCATTGAATCGACTCGAGAAATTCCCAAAAACACGGGGCGCTCAAGACAAATCCAGACAGCACCGGACAATTCTGCTGCTGTAGACGACTAAGGTGCAGGGCCGTTTCTCCGACCTGCTCCCGATCCGCAGGGTGAATTTGATGGAACCAATAGAGAGTATTCACAACCACCCGCTCCCAAGTTCCGGATTCCCTTTTGCTTACCCTTAAAGCTTATAACGCTTTCTCAGATTCGACCCGAAGTCCTACGCCCAAACCGGGTAAAGCTGGCGGTAACAACCGTCCGTTTTGTATGTTTGCCCCCTGGAATGGATCATCAACCAGGTTTAAATGGGAATCTAGATCCAGATAATCCGCCAGGGAAGAGAGATGGGCGGCGGCCGTGTTGGCTAGGGCACTGTCGGAATAGCACCCCAACATCACCTGTAAACCGTGAGCCTTAGCCGTATGAATCATCCGCCGGGCTTCCCCTAGCCCCCCCGATTTCATCAGTTTAATATTAACTCCTTGAACAACCGCAGCCAATCGGGGGATGTCCGGACTGGTCAAGCAACTTTCATCGGCAAAAATCGGCAGGGGCGATCGCGCTGATAGTTCAGCCCATTGATCCAATGGAACCGTCGGAGCCAGGGGTTGTTCGATATATTTGACATTGGCGGCGGCAAGCCACTCCGCCATGGTCAGGGCCGCCGCCAATGGCCAACCCCCGTTGGCATCCACACAGAACCCTGTCTGGGGAGGGGCGACAGCTTGAACGGCAGTAAACATAGCCTGATCGGCAGCTAGCCCCGCCGGACTGCCCAGCTTGATTTTGAGCATCTGAGGGTCAATCAACTCCAGCCATGCCTGAGTTCGGCGGGCGGCTTGCTCGGGGGTATTAATTCCGATGGTGACGGAGAAGGGCACCATTGGATCATGATTCAATCCCCAGAGCTGCCACAGGGGTAATCCCACTCGCTTTCCCATCCAGTCCCAGAGGGCTAGATCAATGGCGGCTCGGGCGGCGGACGGGATGGCATGGTGGTCGAGTACCTGTTCGATCCGCTGGCGCTCCAGGGGATGCAGGGAACCTAACAGGGGGATTAATAGTTCCAGGGCTGAGATCAAAGCGGCTGAAGTCTGGGGTTGAGCTCCAATGGAAAATGGCGAGGCCTCTCCCCAACCTTCAACTCCTTCCTGTTCCAGCCGCACCCAGAGATTAGTGGACTGGGCGGTAGTGCCACGACTAATAGTGAGAGGAAATTGTTTATTGACGGTGAAGGGTTGGATCTGGAGTTTCATCAGCTCGAGGAGTAATAGGAAGGGCAAGATGTTCTGAGTACTGGAGTTGATTGAAGTTTTTTATTGGAGTTTTCTGTTGGAGTTTTTTAATAAAGTTTTCTATAAAAATCAAGTTCCAGCCTGACGAGCGTTGGCCATCATCCGTACCACCTGGGGCATTTTGTATTGGGCCTCCCATCCCAGCTTGCTTTTGGCTTTACCGGGATTGGCCCGACCGAAGGCAATATCGGTGGGTCGCAACAAGCTCTGATCGATTTCAACATGCTCTTGCCAGTTGAGCCCCACACAGTCAAAGGCGATCGCCACAAAATCCCCCAGGGCATAGGTTTCCCCCGTGGCGATCACATAGTCATCCGGTTCCTGATGCTGCAACATCAGATACATGGCCTCCACGTATTCCGGAGCCCAACCCCAGTCCCGTTGCACCGAAATATTTCCCAGGTACAACTTTTCCGGACTCCCGGCGGCAATACGGCAGGCGGCCCCCACGATCTTCTGGGTAACAAACCGTTCCGGGCGCAGGGGAGATTCATGGTTGAACAGGATGCCGGAACAGGCAAATAATCCGTAGGCTTCCCGGTAGTTTGCCACTTCCCAAAAGGCTGTAGCCTTGGCCACAGCGTAGGGACTGCGGGGGCGAAAGGGAGTTTCTTCGTCGGCAGCCAGTTCCCCGGTGTTCCCAAAACATTCACTGGAGCCAGCGCTATATAGTCTAATCTTTCCCCCCAGAAACCGGATCACTTCTAGAAGATTCAGGGTGCCGGTGGCAATGCTTTCCAGGGTTTCTACGGGTTGATCAAAGGACAACCCCACGGAGCTTTGAGCCGCCAGGTTATAAACCTCGTCAGGCTGAAACTTAGTCAAGATCTGTAATACACTGCGAAAGTCTGTCAGAATCATGGATTCGAGCTTGATCTGATCCTGAATGCCCAACCGCAATAAGTTGCGAAATGAGGACATTTGAGCATCCCGGGAAGTCCCACACACTCCATAACCTTTTCGCAGCAATAACGAGGCTAGATAGGCCCCATCCTGCCCCGAAATACCGCAAATCAAAGCTTTTTTCATGCTGATCTGATGAACTCTCTCTCAAGATTCTGACACATCATCCCCCTAGAGCAATCACAAACATGTATGGAATCCGGCTCTATTCCCGATCAGCCAGAACTAAAATCCAATTCAGGGTTTCTCATGGTGCTAGAGTAGGGGATTGAAAATCCCCGTATCCCGGGTGAAAAACCAGAGACGAAAATATCCCATCACAATCAGGAAAACGATCCACCGTGATGGGGCTAGAAAAACTTGATAAGAGTTAATCAGGACTAATAAGAATTAATTAGATCAGGCTCTCAAATGCCGAACCACTGAAATATCCATCGGGTACAAAAAAGATCTCATCTCCCGCCATGTCCGCTTGAAATTCTGGGGGAATAACAGTACCTGTTTCAACAATGAAAACTGATTGGCGTTGCTGAATGATGCAATGAATCATTCAGCAACGCCGATTTCTTCACTGGCGGACTGGGCAACGATATTTTCTACGGTGGGGCTGGGGCTGACCGCAGTAATGGAGGTGATGGGAATGATCTCTTGTGGGGAGATTTAGATGATGATGGACTAGAAGGAGGGTTGGGAGACGACACATTACTGGGTGGGCCTGGAAATGATTTTCTGAATGAACAAGGAAGAGCTGGAGGAGATAATTTCTTCTTTGGCGGTCAGGGCAATGACCTGCTACGGGGTGGTTTAGGAAATGAGTTGCTCTCCGGGGATGTTGGTACCGATGATCTTGAGGGGGACGGCGGCAATGATACCCTGAGGGGCGGTACGGGATTTGACCTGTTGACAGGCGGTTCTAAGGCTGTCTTGTTTACTGGGGACGAGGTTGAGGATGTCTTCGCCGTTGAAATCAATAACGAATTTGACCTAGTAGCAGACTTTGAGGATGGGATTGATAGACTTGGACTTCCCGCCGGTTTGACAGTTGAGGATCTATCAATTGCTCCCCTCGGCAATGACGCAACACTGTTGAACCTGCCACCTGAGGTCGAATGGTCAGCGGAATCAACGGATATCGCCATCAGGCTAGCCGCCACCGATCAGGTTTTGACAATCCTAAATGCCAATGTTGGGGGCGATCCTACTGTTCTTGTATTGGATGCAGCCCAAATTACGGCGGAGGATTTTGTCTTGCTTTAGGTTTGTCAGAAGGTTTGTCAGAGATATACCAATTATTCTCGGGTTATGGGCCGGTGGGGTTCAGCTAGAGCAGGGCGGCGCAAATGATACCCATGGCTCTATTCAGAGTGCAGGTCATATTTTGTCAGGAATTCAGTACCGGGAGGTGTGGAAAATCCTCCGTACTTTAACGGTGAGAATATGTCAAAATCAGCAATATAAATCTAAGCGTTAACAACCCTTTCAACTTCGATTTTGAGGGATTGAGGTTGGAACCTGGTAACGCACTCTGAGAAGTCTCTGACTTACTTTTCAGATATTCCGGGAGGGAAGCTCAATTCTCCCTCTCCATTAACCCACTTAAAGGCAGTTATCCACCGTTTCACGTAACCAAGAGAGTAAGTATGAAAGACCTCGCGCTTTATCGGAATATTGGCATCTTCGCTCACGTTGATGCTGGTAAAACTACGACTACAGAAAGAATCTTAAAACTGACTGGGAAGATCCATAAAATTGGCGAAGTTCATGAAGGTGCAGCAACAACCGACTTCATGGAGCAGGAGCAAGAGCGGGGCATTACGATTCAGTCGGCGGCTACCACTTGCTTTTGGAGAGACCACCAATTCAACATCATCGACACTCCCGGTCACGTTGATTTCACAATTGAGGTCTATCGTTCTCTTAAGGTTTTGGATGGTGGAATTGGAGTGTTTTGCGGTTCAGGGGGGGTAGAGCCCCAATCTGAAACCAACTGGCGCTACGCCAACGACTCCAAAGTAGCTCGGATTATCTACATCAACAAGCTCGACCGTACCGGAGCTGACTTTTATCGCGTCGTGAAGCAGGTTGACAAAATGCTCGGGGCCAAGCCCTTGGTGATGGTATTGCCCATCGGGATTGAAACTGAGTTTGTTGGGGTTGTGGATTTGCTCACCCGCAAAGCCTGGATCTGGGATGACTCTGGATTGCCAGAAAATTACGAAATCAAGGATGTTCCTGCGGATATGGTGGATCTGGTAGAAGAATACCGGGAGCAACTAATCGAACTAGCGGTCGAACATGACGACGAGGTGATGGAGAAATATCTGGAAGGGGAGGAGCCTGATATTGAGACCCTGAAGCGCTGCATTCGCAAAGGCACCCTTGACCTGGCATTTTTCCCCACCTACGGCGGTTCCTCTTTCAAGAACAAGGGGGTACAG
This sequence comes from Oscillatoriales cyanobacterium RM2_1_1, assembly GCA_012033335.1. Lineage (GTDB taxonomy): Bacteria > Cyanobacteriota > Cyanobacteriia > Cyanobacteriales > Microcoleaceae > JBHJGO01. Next base: position 30,782 of record JAAURB010000001.1, on the reverse strand, counting down.
CTCGTTCTGGATGCAGTGATTGATTACCTGCCCAGTCCTACAGAGGTCAAACCTCAGCCAGAGGTGGATCTCGAGGGTAATAGTACCGGCGGCCTTGCCTATGTTGATCCAGAAAAGCCTTTGCGGGCCCTGGCATTCAAGATTATGGATGACAAATATGGAGCCCTCACCTTTACCCGGATTTATTCTGGAACCCTATCCAAGGGAGACACGGTGCTGAATACGGCAACGGGTAAAACCGAGCGGATTGGTCGTTTGGTGGAAATGCACGCCAATAACCGGGAAGAAGTGGATTCAGCCCAGGCTGGAGACATTGTCGCGGTGGTTGGCTTGAAAAACGTCCAAACCGGACATACCATCTGCGATCCAAAACAACCTGCAACCCTCGAACCGATGGTATTCCCCGACCCAGTAATCTCCATTGCGATCAAGCCCAAGGACAAAGGCTCCATGGAGAAAATGGGCATGGCCTTGAGCAAGATGGTACAGGAGGATCCATCCTTTCGCGTGGAGACAGACCAGGAAAGCAATGAGGTGATCATCAAAGGCATGGGAGAACTGCACCTAGATATCAAAGTGGATATTCTCCGGCGTACTTATGGGGTGGATGCAGAAATTGGTAAGCCCCAGGTTGCCTATCGGGAATCCATCACCAAAGTGCTCCCAGACAACTACACCCACAAGAAACAATCCGGGGGTTCCGGTCAATACGCCAAGATTGACTATGTCGTTGAACCCGGTGAAGTAGGCAGTGGCTTTGTGTTTGAATCCAAGGTAACGGGAGGAAATGTCCCCAGGGAATATATTCCGGCGGTAGAAAAGGGTTTTGAAACCAGCGTTGATAAGGGTCTACTGGCGGGTTATCCCTGCGTGGATTTGAAGGTGACTCTCACAGATGGAGGCTTCCACGCGGTTGACTCCTCGGCCCTGGCCTTTGAAATTGCGGCCAGAGCGGCCTATCGTCAGAGTTATCCCAAGGCTGGACCCCAACTCCTGGAACCAATCATGAAAGTGGATGTGTTTACCCCCGATGATCACGTGGGAGATGTGATTGGTGACCTCAACCGTCGCCGGGGCATGATCAAGTCCCAGGATTCTACGCCAATTGGCTCTCGCATCAAAGCAGACGCTCCCCTGAGTGAGATGTTTGGCTACATTGGGGACTTGAGAACCATGACTTCCGGTCGGGGTCAGTTCTCCATGGAATTCTCCCACTATGCCCCTTGCCCCAGCAATGTGGCGGAGGAAGTGATCAAAGAAGCAAAAGAACGTCAAGCGGCGAAGTAATTCTGCTTCCGGAGAGAGCCTCCAGCGCCTTAAAATGCATTCTCAAATGCTCTGACGAGAATGGTGGCGCACAATTCACAAATCAACAATTTCACCAGTCATTTGCGATCGCAAATGCAAGATTCAGGGGCTAAGATGAACCGAGTTCATCTTAGCCCTTTTTTTTAAAGGGCTGCCTTGTGCCCCAAAGGGCTAAAGTCGGGCTGAGGATTACCAGTTGAACAGCCGGTTGAATAGCCAGTTGAATAGCCTGTCAAATAATATCTGGAGGTTGAATTGAGCTGTGGGTAAGCTGCTACAGACTTCAACCCCCCTGCAAAAATCAATGTTCTTTAATTGTGGTTCCTAAGGTTCCCGAACACGTTAATCTGAATGGTGTAGGTTTCGATCAATTTGAGGAAAAAAGTTTGGAACGGACATTCTTAGCCATTAAACCTGATGGAGTTCAGCGGGGACTAGTCGGAGAAATCATCAGTCGCTTTGAAGCCAAGGGATTTGCCCTGGTGGGTCTGAAGTTGGTTCAGGTGAGTCGGGAACTGGCAGAGAGTCACTACGACGTTCACCGGGAACGCCCCTTCTTTGCTGATCTGGTCAATTTTATTATTTCTGGCCCGTTGTTGGCGATGGTTTGGGAAGGGGATGGGGTGATTGCTTCAGCCCGGAAGATGATTGGGGCAACTAATCCGCTCAATGCCGAACCAGGCACAATTCGGGGAGATTTTGCCGTGAGTATCGGTCGCAATATCATCCATGGTTCTGATGCTCCTGAAACAGCTCAAAAAGAAATTAGCCTCTGGTTCAAGGATGAAGAACTGGTCAGTTGGGAGTCTACAGCTAAGGCTTGGTTGGTTGAGTAACTGAGATCAATAGCCTGTTTGAAAATGGATTTTACTTTGAACTTCAGGCTTCGCCATGGCGAAGCCTGACTTTTTGGAGATGGGCTTCAGTCAATCATCTACGGCACAACACGTTGCCCTAACTGTTGTACGTTGTCTATCAACCCTGTCCGAACTTCTCCCGGACTCCTGGAGTCATAGAATGTAGTGACTGATCTCCAGCTTGAATCTCATCCTTAAAATCTCACGCTCTAAATTCTAAGCTTCAAACTTCAGAGGTATCTGATGAAAGAACCAAACAATTTACGTAATCGTCCCGTTGTTGCAGTCGCAGGGGTTGCCGCCGTGATTCTCACGGTGGGTGGCGGAGTGGCTTGGTGGACAGCCTCCCAAAATTCCCCTGCCGACCTGCTTGCCCCTCCGGAATCCCCAGCCGATTTTCTCCTAAAACCGATTCCTCCAGAGAGTCCTCAATCCATTCCCGCACCGGTTCCGCAGACTACTCCGGAAGCCCCACCACCGCAAGCCATCCCTCCTGAAGTCATCCAAAGTCCATCCCCTGATCCTGAAACGTCAGCGGTTCAGCCATCCGTTGATATCTACTGGCTTCAGGATGATAATGGGCAGATGCAACTGGCTGCCAGGCCGATTCCCCTGAAGCCCAATACAGATCCGACTGTCGCCTTAGAAACGGCTTTCAATGCTTTATTGACGAATGCTTCCACTCCAGCCCAAACCAGTGAAATTCCACCCAATACCCGGTTACTCAGTCTCAAAACTCAAGGGAATGAAGTGTACGTTGACTTATCCCCAGAATTCACCCAGGGAGGCGGCAGCGCTTCAATGATGGGCCGTTTGGGGCAGGTGGTTTATACCGCAACCAGCCTAAACCCTGAGGCCAAGGTCTGGATTTCCGTGGCCGGGCAGCCCTTGGAGCGTTTAGGCGGGGAAGGATTAGAAGTTCCTCAACCCACCACCCGCACCAATTTTTCCACGGAATTTCAGTTGGAATGATTTCGGCCATTGTGGCCGCCCTCGAATCTAATCCAGGGATGGTCAACCACTGCAATCAGTCCCCCCGGAAATGGATCGGTTTGGGAACGGTTGGGGGCTGAGATGAGTCCAATTAATTTCTCAATCTGAGCGAAACTGGGAGCCTGGGGCAACATCCTATACAGGATCTGGCGCATCACTCGCCGTTGGAGGGCCAGGGAAGCTTCCCGCAGGATTTGACGATCAAGTACCGGAACGTCAAAGGCTCCGTCAAGCATTCCCCCCATTGAGCGGATGCCAGAGCCTTTTGGTAAAGCTCCGCCGCAGCCTGTTCGAGAAACTCTACTTCGGCTTGTAGGAGTTCGGCGGTTTGAGCTAGGGCGTGTTCAGCTTGGGGATTAAAGTGGGTCTGTAGGTAGGGTAAGAGTTCCTGACGAATTCGATTGCGGGCATAGTGAAGATCCTGATTGGTGCTATCCTGCCAAATCCTCAACCCCTGATCCTGGCAAAATTTCTCCGTTTGAGTCCGAGTCATCTCCAGCAGCGGACGGACTAACCACAGGGGTTTAGATAATAATTGAGAGGGTTGCGATCCAGAAGTTCCAGAATCTAGCGGCAAAGCTCGTCGCCAGACTAGGGCTTGTAACCCATCGGCACCACTGCCCCGGATTAAATTGTAGAGTAGAGTTTCAGCGCGATCGCTTGCCGTGTGGCCTGTAACAATGTGACTGTAGCCAAACTTGCCTGCAGTTTCTGCCAAAACTTGATAGCGCCATTGCCGAGCCCAGGCTTCACTTTTCCCGATTTCAGATGCCCTGGCTTGATGGCAGGGGAGATTCCAATGGTGGGCCAGGGATTCAACGTAATCGGCATTGGCCCGGGAGTCAGATCGCCAACCATGATCGCAGTGAACCATAGCCAATTCCCAACCCCACTTCGGCTGTAAGTCCCGTAAAAGCTTGATCAAGCATAGGGAATCTTGACCTCCAGAGACCGCAACCAGCAACCGTTCGGTCTGAGGAAGCAACAGACGAGATCGCAGGGTGCGATGGAGTTGGGCATGAAGTTCAGTCCAGGGAGGCTGAGCAGACATTTAGCTAAAATCGACCCAATATTCACTCTCCCACAGTTTGACATACTCTCGGGGCTGAGAAGTGCTTGTACTCTGGAGTCAGGGGAACTTTTAAAATTTGGGTTCATCTAAAATTTGGGTTCATCCAATTCCCTGACCTGACCAATAAGGCTGAGGCAAAATTCAGTTAGAGGTTGAACTGGGTTCTGATGGAGTTTCTGGGGGAGTTTCTGGGTCTGCCGGGGAGGTAGCAGGCAATTTCCACTCATCGAGGGGAAGCGATGCCGCAGCCAACACGGAGGCCGGAACCAACAGGACAAAAATCGGATCTGTGGGGGCTTGAGGGGGATCGGCCTGGGCATAGAGATGGACATTGCTAAAATCTAATGTCCCAAATACCAGACGGTGGGTTGTGGAATTTTTTAGCTTGACTTCGACTTGATTGCCGGAGCCCTCTAGACCATAGTCTTGGAGTTGTTCCGGTTTAGCTGTGAACCTGCGAATCCCAGCAGTTGCCCCAGGGGTGACATCAGAGGGCAACACTGGATTGGTGGTCAGTTGTCTCAGCAGCTCGTCTACAGTGGCCTGATTGGCGGGAACTTGCTGGGGGGCCGTGATTTTCCAGGGGGATTGGGCCGCCGCTCCTGTTTCTCCACGCTCAACGGTAATGGTCTGGTTTGGGGTGGTGACGGTAAAAGATTGGACATCATCCCGGGAGAAGGCAAAGATTTGCTGCTCCTGTTGGCTGACTTTGGCCTGTTGTTCAGACTGGCGGATTTCACCAACATAAGCGTATAGTCCCAAACCCAAGGCACATCCTACTAAAACCAAAGTGGATCGTTGCAGTTTCATGATTGGATTCTGAATCATTGATCGTTCCTGGTTCAATTACTATCGCCGTCTCCACCAGAGTAATCCGGCCATGAAGAAGCCAAATAATGGCAAAATCACCAGGGCTACCCAACTCAGGGTTCGACCTAATACCGGGGTCATGGCAATCCGACGATTGGTAATGGGTTTAGGCCGAATCGAGAGATTTTCCCGATCCGGCTTACTCAACCAATTGACTGAATTGAGGAAGACATCACCGTTGAGCTGTTGACCGAACCAGCCATTGGTCGCAAATTGAGAATTGCCAATCACAACGAGCCGAGCCTCAGTGGTCTGGTTCTTTGAATTCTGAGATTGTGGGGGTGAGGCAGGGGAGGTTGATTCGGTTTCAGGGGCTTCTCCCGGTTTAGCATCAGGGGTTGGAGCGGTTGAATTGTCGATTGAATTTGTTGTTAAGTCATCTGTTGAATCATTTGCTAAATTCTTGTCATCTACCTGACCAACGGCGGGGGATTGAACCATGCGGCTCAGGGCAACTCCTAAGGATAAAGGCCCCTGGCGATCGCGGCCCTGATCAAATTTCACATTCTCACCGGATAAATCACTCTCTGCCCAGCTTTCTGGATCAGTCCAGATCAGGGGGCTCTCCGTCGTGCCTTCCACCGGGCGAGTCTCAACGGGACGGGCATAGGGATAAAAGGAAATCCCATTGCCAAAGTCCCGGGTAATCGGGTGATCGCCATATTCCCGGACAATAGGCACCGTTGGCCCCAGCCCGACCAGATTACCACTGCCTGTTCCATCTATGGCCAATTGATCATCAAGTTTTACGCCCCAGTTATCCAGGAGAGGAGCCAAGCCGCTATTGGTCTTGGGATCAATCAATAGCATCACCCCTTTGCCCTGGTTCAAGAAGTTTTCCAGGGCCGCAACTTCCCCAGTGAATAGCTGACGCTGGGGGCTAGCCACCACAATCACATCAGCATCCGGGGGAATCGTTGTCACCTGGGCTAGAGTGAGTTCTTCGGTGATGAAATTTCTCTCCTTGAGGGTATCTACGGCCTCTAGAATTCCCCCCTGACCCTCCTGAATCGGTCGTTCTCCATGGCCCTGGAGAAAGTAAACTTTGGGGGTGCGATCGCTCAATAGTTGATCAATCCCGTTGGTGAGCTGGACTTCCGTCAGAGGTTCAATGCCTTCTTTGCGAATAGGTTGACGCTTCGAGCCTGACTCCAGATAAATTTCCCCAAAATCCTTGACCCCAAAATCCTGAGCTACCCCAGGCTGGGTTTGGGGATCGACAAATTCATAGCTGACTAATCCTGGGGCTAGGTCACGATACTGATTGAGTAATGCTTGGGTCTGGGGGTTTTGAGCGCGCTCAAACACCCAAATTTTCACCGGTTGTTCCAGGGTTTTGATCAAACTCTGGGTTTGAGGGGCGAGGGTAAACTGTTGATTTTCAGTCAAGTCCACTTGAACGGTATTCCGAACCGCAAGAAAGTTGAGCAACCCCAAAATGGCTAACATCGACAATGTTGCCGCCAGGGCGTTAGTACCGGCCTGGGTAGAGCGACGGCTCCAGTAGGGGGTTTTTGCAGGGCCGCCCGAGCGAAAATAAGCCTGAAAAAGATACCATAAGCCGGTAATTACCAGACCAGAAATCAATAAAGAAAGTGCCTCTGGAAACCAGATTCCTGATACAAATCCAGTGGTCAAACCTGTAATGATCAAGGCAGGCCCCAACCAGAAAATATATTTTAGAAATTCCCAGCGGGTAAAATTACTTTTTTTCATCTTCTAGTTTTCATCTTCATAACTCTCAGGACTAACTCTTGAAGTACCATTAAGATCGTTGGAACCGAAGAGCATCAATGGATTGAGCTGTCAAAAATACCCCCAGAATAATATAGCTGGCAAATAAAACCAGGCTGCTTGTGTCTAATGTGCCCTGGACTAATTTCGAGTAGTTAGAAATCAAAGAAAGATGCCCAAATACTTCACCGATCTGTCCTCCAATACTCGTCCCAATCAAGTCAATCACCCAAAGAAATAGGACTAAAGTAAAAGTTAGGATTGCTGCTAAAATGGTGCTATCTGTCAGGGAAGAAATGAACATTCCCAGGGATAGAACTCCCGCTGCCAGTAAGATTAATCCGCCATGGGCCACCAGAAAAATTGCTGGAGACATAGGGGGTTGTGCCACATTTAAGACCAACCCTTCCAAAACAAATAACGGCATCATCATAGTCAGGAAAAAAGTCAAAACCCCGAGTAATTTCCCGACGGCAACGGCCCAATTGGTAATCGGAGAAGTGGCTAATAATTCCAGGGTTCCCCGTTTGCGCTCCTCCGTGTATAGCCCCATAGACAACATGGGCAAAATGAACAAAGACATCGACCCCAGGATTTGGAGAAAAGTTTGGAGAAACTGATAGGGTAAGTCAATTGGAGAGTCCTGAGTCGCCCCCATTTGATCCAGATTTCCTACTTGTTGAATTAATCCTTGAGGCCCCAACAAAATCGCAATAAAAAAGTATCCCATGAGTAGCCAGAATACTCCGGCAATGCCATAGGCCAAGGGGGAAGTAAAGTAGCTCTGAAATTCCCGGCGGTAAATAGCTAAGATGTTGTTTAGAATCACTAACACGATTGATTCAATCACCTCTAAGAGTGCAGATAATGTTCAAATAGAAGCGTCAGAACCTGGAGACTTTTGAGTCTTAACTTTCAGGTTTCAACCTTCAACAATTAATGTTCAAGCCTCAACTTCTAACATTCAGATTCTAAATCCTGAGTCGGCTCAGGTACAGGCTCAATCTCAACCGTTAGAATTTCCGACTCTGGGGCAGAACCAGATTCCCCGGATTGGGGCTGAGTCAAGTTTCTAGATTCATGGTCAGGCTCCTCAACCTCTGAATTTCCCTGTTGAGTCAACTGCAAGAACACATCCTCCAAACTAGCACGGGTGCGACGCATCTCATACAGATTCAAACCTGACGCAGCAAACCCCAAAACCAATTCGGGCCCCACCTCAACCTCCGGCGCGCACACCACCTTGATACCCTGGCGGTGTTCCGGAAATTTGCCAGCGGTGTATTCCAGGAACTTAATGCCTGGAATCTCAGCAATGCCCTGCAATTGCCCCAGAGTAACCCCTGCATCGATCTCAAGTTCATATCCAGTTCCAGCGGTCAACTCTTCCACCAGGGTTTCCGGAGAGCCGGTGGCAACCACCTGACCCCGATTGACAATCGTGACTCGGCTGCAGGTCATGGTGACTTCCGGCAAAATATGGGTAGAAAGGATAATGGTGTGATCCCCCGCCAGACTTTTGATCAGGTTCCGCACCTCAATAATTTGCCGGGGATCGAGTCCCACCGTAGGTTCATCCAGGACGATGACCGGAGGATCATGGACAATCGCCTGGGCAATCCCCACCCGCTGTCGATAGCCCTTGGACAACTTGCGAATCAGGGACTTGCGTCGATCCAGGAGGCCACATTTCTTGATGGCGGCATCTACCCGAAACCGGCGATCGCGGCTATTGACTTGTTTGAGTCGGGCCACAAAATGCAAAAACCCCTCCACCGTCATATCCGGGTAAAGGGGTGGGGATTCCGGTAAGTAACCGATTTTCTGGCGAACGGCCATGGACTGTTCATGTACGTCGTAGCCTGCAATTCGAGCTGTGCCACTGGTGGCAGGCAGATAGCCGGATAGAATCCGCAGAGTCGTTGTTTTCCCGGCTCCATTGGGGCCCAAGAACCCCAGAATCTCTCCTGGTTCGACCGCAAAGGAGATATCTTTCAGGGCTGAGGTTGTGCCGTAGATTTTACAGAGATTTTCGACTTCAATCATAGGAGTATGGGCCAGTCTAAATGGAAGGGTTGAGGCAGCGAGTTCAGCAGAGGGTTTGACTCTAACGCTTCAAGGCAGGTTCTAGGGGTTGAACTTCCTCCAGATTTTGCCGATCTTCTGCCTCTTTAACGTAAAACTCAGCCAGTTGAGCCTCAATTTGCTCCCGAACCAACTGACGAAATTCAATAAAGTGTTCAGCGTGGGCACAAACCGTCAGATAGTGATCCCAGACCCCTGGATTGTGTTTGAGAATCCCTAAGAGTTGCCGCCAGAACTGCCAGCGAGTTTCCCGTTTGATCCCCTGTCGCCAGATAATTTTGGCCAGAGCCTTGATTTCAACGGGGTCAGGGCTCTGAGCTGGAGCCTGATGGGGGGGTGGAGCCATCTTCAGAAAGTGGCGATAAACCCGACCCAGAAATCGCTTGGGTTCATACAAGGTACAGAAGGCCCGAATATATTCCTGAGCAATCTGATCCACCGGACGATCCGGAATGTAGTTCATCAGGGTCATCTGATTGCCATCTCCCGCATTGCCCAAGAGTCGGCCTTCTCGCTCTAACCGATGCCACAGAGCGGTATTGGGTAGGGCTTGAAGAATCCCAATCAACGCCGTGGGAATGGCAGTCTGCTCAACAAACTCAATAATCCGATCCCCCGCTCCTTGCTTCTCCCCATCAAAGCCCACAATAAAGCCCGCCATGATTCGCAAACCGGCCCGATTGATAGTATCAACCGCCTCACTCAAAGAGCTTCGAGTATTCTGAAACTTTTTCGTCAGTTGCAGGCTCTCAGCATCAGGGGTTTCAATTCCCAGGAATACGGCATTAAAGTTACACTCCACCATTAGTTGCAGGAGTTCGGGATCTTGAGCTAGGTCAATGGAGGCTTCAGTATTCAGGGCAAAGGGATATTGATGGTCAGCCATCCAGCCTTTTAATTCCTGGAGGAGCAGCTTGACATTACGTTTGTTGCCAATGAAGTTATCATCTACCATGAAAACCCCCCGTCGCCATCCCAGGTCATAGAGACAATCAAGCTCGGCGAGTAGTTGTTCTGGGGTTTTAGTGCGGGGTTTACGACCATAGAGAACAATGATGTCGCAAAATTCACACTGAAACGGACAACCCCGAGAGAACTGAACCGACATAGAATCATAAGCCCCCAATTCCAATAGGTCAAATCGGGGCACGGGGGTGATGGTGACATCTGGCTTTTCCCCGTTAGGAGCCCGCAGAACTCCCTGGGTTTCTCCTCTGTGGATCGCATCTACAAACAGCGGCAGGGTAATTTCCCCCTCATCGAGAATCAAAAAGTCCGCCCCGGCTTCTAGAGAATCCTCCGGCACCGAAGTCGGGTAAGGGCCACCTACCGCAACCCGTTTTCCCTGCTGCTTGGCATCCCGAATTAGGCTGAGTAAATCCTGTTTCTGCACAATCATGGCAGACAAGATCACCAGATCGGCCCAATCCCACTCCTCCGCTGTCACTCCTCGGACATTGTGGTCAACCAGCTTAAATTCCCATTCCTGGGGCAAAATAGCAGCAACAGTAATTAATCCCAGAGGGGGTAGCAAAACTTTGCGATCGACTAATTCTAAAATCTTTTCAAATGACCAAAAAGTCTTGGGAAACTTAGGATAGAGCAGGAGTACCCGCATATAGTTATTTTTTTAAAAGGTTAACGTTTGTACAAATTACTCTAACAGGAGTCTTAAAGTTTGAGGAGAGTAATCGCCACATCGCCTCCGAAACAAACCTCCACATCAGTTCCCGGCTGCCGCTGCCTTTGACTATAGTTGCCAATGTAGCTGAGAGCATCACCTTCAATCTGGTAGTCCAGGGGTAAGGGTTGGGTTGAGGGCTGACAAAAGATAAAGTCCGGTTCCGGTGCTTCTAGCTCCAGATAGGGCAGGTTGACGTTCCAAAAATGTCCCGGTTCCAAGGGGCGCTGGAGCAGGGTAAATAGGACTTGAGCCGTCAAATCCCTGGCTCGCTCCCAATTCACGGGTTTTCCCCCAGCTCGATATTGAGAAATGGCAATCCCTGGAATTCCATGAAATGCGGCCTCTCGCACCGCTGCTACGGTTCCTGAAATATAGACATCAACCCCAAGATTTCCCCCAGAGTTAATCCCTGAGAGCACCCAGCTAATCTGGGAACAGAGATGATGAATCGCAATCCGGGTACAGTCTGCTGGAGTCCCGGCGATCGCATATTCTCCAGGGGATAGCTGTTGGACTTGAATGGGGAATTTTGTTGTAACCTGATGACCACAACCGGAGTGGGGATCTCGGGGAGCAATAATAATTTTCTCGTCCGGTTTCTGGCCCGGTTTATTGTTAGATAGATTGCTATCTTCCCTGACCTCTCCAGGGGTTCTTCCAAACGTTAGAGAATTCACCCCCGCCAGCAGGGCTCGAATTCCTGGGGCATCAATGCCATCATCATTTGTCAACACAATCATGCCGTTTGTCCAAAAGAGAGTGATTCAGATCCAACGCAGAAGCCCTGCGATTTTAGATCGTAGGGCATTCTTTGGGTTATGGCGGGTATCGTTCGAGCCCGAAGGTTCAAACCCTCAGGTAAGTCATGGCTGTCGCGTTGATCTACTGGGAAGTTGGCGAACAACCGTCTCGGCTGTTCTAAGTAGCTTGACGCAATTAATTAGAAGATTAATGCGGGGATGAAGGGGGCAGTGCCCCCTTCCATTGAACAATTAATTACAACCCCCTACTGATCCTGTCTAATCCAGAGTCCTAACGTCCCGGTGTCAGGGTTGCATAGCCAAAGGTAGCGTTGGCCATACGGCACCAGATGACAACGGATTTGAACTGGGAGGGGTTGACAAAATCAGGTAGAGGATAGCGCTGGGCCCCTTTAACATTTCTCAGCTTGCCCAGATTGAGGACTTGCCCGAGATTTTGATAGGACTGACCTGGTTTTGCGGCGGTATCTAGCAGAACATGCAGATCAGGCCCCTGGTCGCTAGTACTGAATGCAGTGTCAAACTCCAGATAGCGATGACCGTCTTCGGTGATGATTCGGGCTGTTCCGGTGGTGGGAGCTTCTCCGGCTACAAACTTGCCCGCTGCGATCGCCCCTGAACTCTGGGCCAGAATAGTCTCAGGGGAATGGAACCCAGATGGCTGCCGATTGAGTTCAGCATTGGCTCTTAGCCAACGGTAGAAAACAAAATGGTGGTGGTGCCAAGGACTAGCAGGTGATTTGGTTTCATCGAATGTATCCCTTCAAATAGGTTTGGAACTCAACACTTTGCATTCTCAGGTTCAGGGTTGAGACCAGAATGAGAGAATTCTAAAGAAATCCTCTCATTCTGCTGAAGATTGCCTCAGCCAAACTCAGGTAGCCGTCATTAAACTGAGATACTATTGGAAGTTGGGCAAACTCTAACTTGTATCCTTAGACCGGATTACCAGAGCGGATCACTAGAGCGGATCACTAGAGTTGTCTTGTTCTTGATATTCTCCCGGCTTCTACCATGAATACTACCCGAACCTACCGTATCACTCTGCTTCCTGGAGATGGGATCGGCCCCGAAATTATGCAGGTGGCGGTGTCAGTGCTCCAGCGGATTGGTCAGCAATATAATCTGCAGTTTGAGTTTCAGGAAGCACTAATTGGAGGGATAGCGATTGATGCCACCGGGGAACCATTGCCAGGGGAGTCCTTGGCGGCTTGCCTTCAGAGCGATGCCGTTTTACTGGCCGCGATTGGCGGGTACAAGTGGGATGACCTGCCTCGAGCTCAACGTCCGGAAACAGGACTGCTCGGATTGAGGGCGGGATTGGGGTTGTTTGCCAATTTGCGTCCGGCAACAATTTTGCCCCATCTAATTGAAGCGTCTTCCCTCAAGCGGGAGGTGGTAGAAGGGGTAGATATTATGGTGGTGCGGGAACTGACGGGAGGAATTTACTTTGGTCAGCCCAAGGGAGTATTCGCCCTGGAAACCGGGGAAAAGCGGGGGGTGAATACCATGGCGTATACTGAATCAGAAATTGACCGGATTGGTCGGGTTGCCTTTGAGACCGCTCGAAAACGTCAGGGTAGACTGTGCTCGGTGGATAAGGCTAATGTCTTGGATGTGTCTCAGTTGTGGCGCGATCGCATCACCGCCCTGGCAACGAGTTATTCGGATGTGGAGCTTTCCCATCTCTATGTGGACAACGCCGCGATGCAATTGGTACGCTGGCCCAGACAGTTTGATACGATTGTGACGGGGAACCTGTTTGGGGATATCTTGTCTGATGCCGCTGCCATGCTGACTGGAAGTATTGGGATGTTGCCGTCTGCTAGTTTGGGAGAGTCGGGGCCCGGGGTGTTTGAACCGGTTCATGGATCGGCTCCTGACATTGCCGGACAGGACAAAGCCAATCCTCTGGCTCAGGTTTTGAGTGTGGCGATGATGCTGCGTTATGGTTTGGATCAACCCGAAGCAGCGAGTCGAGTTGAGCAATCGGTGCTGACGGTGCTTGATTGGGGATACCGCACGGGAGATATTATGTCTGAGGCCATGAAACCTGTAGGATGTCAGGAAATGGGAGAAGTCCTACTCAAAGCTCTGGAGGAGTTCAACTGATGTGATTTGAGTCTGACTTTACCTGTAAATTCTAGCGAATTTTCCTCTAGTGATATTATTAAGAACTTTTCTGATATAAGGTCAGTCAATCTGGAATTCTATAGTCAATAATGATGACATCCGGCTTAGTCTGGACTGAATCAGAAGATTTCTCAGAACTTCCACCATCACTTTCACCTGGGTCAGTTTTTGGACAGATTTTGACACCCGGTAAATGGTTCAACTTTTCAGTTTGCTCGTGGGATACTTGACCTGGAACAATTAATCTGAGCTGTCGAGGAATACATTCAATCTCAATCGGCGTTTCTCCGATAATTTCCCCATCCAAAACAACCTTTTGAGGAGGGTCAGCTGTGATTTTAATCCAACGAGTCCTGAGGTAGCCAATATCGTCTCGCTGGGCTCCATCCTCATGAAATGCTGACTGTAATAAATGGTATGACGCAGCGATCGCTCCTATTCGATCTTGAGGAGCAACGATTGTTATGTCTAGTAAGCCATCATTAGCGATAATTCCTGCTGGCCCCTGAGCCAAAATAGAAGAAGCAGGTGCAGTGTTGGCAACGGTAATGGCAGCAGCTTCAACCTTAATTATTTTATCTTCGGTCTCTAATTCAGCGGTAAAGGATTTTAGATTTCGGAGCTGCTTTAATCCTGAAAAAAAGTAAGCTAGCATTCCCCACCGGTCTTTTGCTTCCCGATCCGCATCTTCTACCGTATCTGCCTCAAAACCAATGCCAGTGAGCAGCAGCATCGTCTCATCCCGACATCGGCCTACATCTATTACCTGTATGATGTCGTGCTCTAAGCCCTGTACAATGGCCTCACAAGCTTGTTCAATTGTTGTAGGGATATTCAAGGCATTGGCGAAAGCGTTAGCAGTACCTCGAGCGATGATACCCAGAGGAATCTCTGTCCCAATTAATGCACCCGCTACCTGGGAAACCGTGCCATCTCCCCCAGAAACGATCACACACTTTACCCCTCGATTGATAGCAATTTCTGCTAAATCCCTAGCGCTCTGTTCCTCGGTGGTTGATAGAACTTCAAGGGCAATCTTTGATCCCAAGCAATGCTTGATGGTTCGTAAATCCTCGTCAGAGTTTCCTGATCCAGATACGGGATTAAAAATCAGAGTAGCAGAGTGGGCCACAATCATTAACTCCTTGAAATATAGATTAAACTGAATGATTTAATCCCCAATCTAAATATTAGGCTGGATCAGGATGACGCTTCCTCTGTCGATCGAGAGATTAGGTTAGTTTTATAACAGAGTCTTTTAATAAATATCCTGAATTACCAAATACTAAAAGTCGATGAAAGGAATTTGACATTGAGTTCCTTTCATCGACTATCTGTGATTAAGCTTGTGTTCTCAAGCTCAGGTTAAGTAGATGGTTGTAATTAATGATACAAACAAGGAAAGGGGGTCTGGGGCTTTGCAGGAAGGGGGGCAGTGCCCCCTTCAACCCCCTACATGTATCTTCTAATTAATTGTGCCTAGCTACTTACCATCTCTCGGGTTGATTTCTGTGAGCTTTGTCGTTGTAGTTGAGCTGCTCCATTTATCTAGATTTGGTTGCTTTGTTGAGTAACTCGCTTACCAATTAAATAGGCTGACCGAACTCTATCGTTTGACGATAGGTTCCCCGTTTGTGTCAGTTTTTAGCTCTTCTCGACGAATAGTTTCTTCCGCCGTGACTGTGTCACGATCCACTTCCTTCCGGATTGCTACTTCTTCCCGCACAAATGCCTCTTTACGAATATCGGCAGTCTTTTCATAGAGCTCCATCCGAGCAACCTCTCCCCCCTGAAAAGTAGCACTTCCCGGTGCTACGGGTTGACCAGAATCACTTGGAGTTCTTCTTTCGATCACTACCCGCTCAGTCTCAACCGGGACAGAAACCGTTGCGGTTTGAGTTTCTACACTTTTGTTAACTACAACTTCACCAGTCTTATGGCGGTCTTTATTTGCAATTAATCGCTCTTCATAAAGCTTCATCATGCCGTGGTTTTGCTCATTCATGTCGTACAAATCCCGGTCATTCTCATAGCGATAACTGTTGCGATCGTAGGAGGCTTTTGGTTGCTGAGTCCGATAGCCGGTGCGAACCCGCTCTTCATAGTCGTAGTCAACCACGGTATCATTGTCGTACTTTGGTAGTGCCTCAACCTGATCCTTGCTTCTCAATCCCAAGGCAAACAATTTCTCATTGTTGAAATCTAATCGAGCTCGACCTACGGGCAACAAAACTTTTTTACCAAAGATCCAGAAACCGGTATCAATTACAAAGTAACGAATTTGTCCGGCTTCATCTACCAGAGCATCTTCTACAGTACCAACTTTGTTATCACTCGTATCTGCATAAACGCTGTAGCCTTTGAAGTCCTTACCATTCAAAAACTCTTCGGAATAGTCAGGATAACGTTCTTTGATTTTGACTAAAGTCATATTTTTTACTCCATCAACTTGTTCAGTTATATCTTGCCAAAATAATAGTTTATTTCAATCCTGCTAAGGATATGTTTAACGGATCAGTCTTTTGAAAGACGTAAATTCTATCAGTTTTTTAGACAATAATGATTCAGTTCAGATGGCTTTGAATTTTTCTGTAAGGTAAGGCTGTTTGAACTGAGGTAACAATGTAACCCCTACGGAGGAAAGATGACAACTTACACAGATGTAGACACAAGAACTTCTTATCGGCGAGCAATCGGAGTATTTAATACTCGCCATGAAGTAGAGTCAGCTTTGTATAAGCTGCGGGATGACAGGTTTAATCTGGATCAAATCACCGTAATCGCCCCTGATTCTGATCCGGCGACTCGGGACGCTGAGCTTGAAGTACAAGGTGAGACCCATGGTAATAAAGCGGATGAAGGGGCCGCTACAGGAGCCGCTACGGGAGGTGCCCTGGGAACAATTGCCGGGCTATTAGTGGGGCTTGGAACTCTGGCAATCCCAGGAATTGGGCCAATTTTATTGGCGGGTGCTGGGGCAACTACCCTTGCAACCACCCTGGCTGGAACGGCGATTGGGGCAGCAACGGGAGGAATTGTTGGGGGTTTGGTCGGTTTGGGCATTCCAGAGGAGCGGGCCAAAGTTTACAACGAGCGCTTGACTCAGGGCCATTACTTGGTTGTGGTTACTGGTAGTCCAGAAATTATCGACCAGGCTGAACGGATTCTGAAGCATCAAGGCGTTCAGGAATGGGAAGTTTATGCGGCAGATAATGTTGAAGTTAGCGCAGTAGATGATCCGCAGAGAGTATCAACTCAGGATTCTCGTCAGTTTGAGCAGGCAGAAGTGGTCAAGCAAGGAACAGCAGATACCGATCCGAAAGTTGTGATTGTTGATCACCGGGACGATAGTTATAGATCTTAGAGAGATCTAATGATTGCTTCAGGAGCGATCGCTCAAGTTATTAGCTCAGCAATCTTAGTTGAGAAATGTTTGTTAAGAAAGTTCAGGAGAATGTTAACGATGAAATTAATCATGAAAAGTTTGACCCCAATTTTACTGGGTGTAGTGGCCTTGACAGGTGCAGTGGCCTGTGATGTGGCCCGCACCAGCGCCGATGCTCCCCGTTCTACCGCTGGAGAAGTCACCGTTGAAGATGCTCAAACTGTAGAGGCAACTCAGGACGATGCGGACAATCCGATTCGTCAGGCCCAACTTGATTCTGACATTCGGGCTCGAGAACAGCGCAATGATATCGTCGGAGATCAGGCTGAGCGGGCGGATGCCGATATCGAAAGCGAGGTACGGGCCAAGCTAGAGGCCAATATTCCCCGAAGTAAGCTGACAATTGATGCGAATGAGGGACTAGTAGATATTGTAGGAACAGTTCCCAACCAGGAGGAATATGACACCATTGAACCCTTGGCTAAAGAGATTCTGGGTGTTAAGCAGGTAAAACTAGATGTCAAGATAGTTGAGCCTGGGATGAATGAAAGTGGTGATACTAATAATCTGGACATTGAAGCAGGGCAGGAACCTGAAAATATGAATCCAGCCCAATAATACAAGTTTTGCCAGGGTTCTCTCCGGAATTCTGCCAGACAAAACGCCATCGGGGCCGTTTTTAAAACCGCTAAACCTTTTGTCTTTTTAGTGACTTTCAATAGAGAGTCACTAATTTTTACGGTCTATAGCGATTCTCCATCACCTCTGGAAAAACTAGAGAGGAGTTTGGGGCGATCTCCAGGAAGGAGCAAGCCCTCTCCAACCCCGTTCACCCATCATCAGGATTGCTAAAATCCTGGATTTAACGGCTCTCTTTAGGATTTGCCCGTTTCACAATTTATCTAAGTAGATGGTTGTAATTTAATGATCAAACAGAAGGGGGTCTGGGGCACTACCCCAGACCCCCTACATGTATCTTCTAATTAATTGTGCCTAGCTACTTACCACTCGAAATCATGCTAACTTGGAACGTTGAGATTGATGTTGAGATTCAAATAATTATTAATGAAAGTTACCAGTCAAAATATTGACGATAAAGCTGTCGTCCAGGACTACTTCAACTCCACCGGATTTGACCGCTGGAGCCGGATCTACGGTACAGGAGAGGTCAATAGAGTTCAGCTTGATATTCGCTCCGGCCACCAGCAAACGGTTAATCAAGTTCTGGGCTGGTTCCAGGCAGATAACAATTTGCCAGGGTTGTCAATTTGTGATGCGGGGTGTGGGGTGGGTAGCCTCAGCATTCCCCTAGCGCAGGCTGGAGCTATGGTTTCTGCCAGTGATATCTCTGAAAAAATGGTAACCGAAGCGCAAGCCAGAGCCCAAAAACTGCTCGACAATCCTGCCAATGCCACCTTTAAAACCCAGGACTTAGAAGCGCTAACGGGAAAGTATCATACCGTTGTCTGCCTGGATGTGCTAATCCACTATCCCCAAGACAAGGCCGTTGAAATGATCAGCTACCTAGCCTCTCTGGCAGAAAGTCGCTTAATTCTCAGTTTTGCCCCCAAAACTGTATTGCTTACCCTCTTAAAAAAAGTCGGAGAATTTTTTCCAGGCCCCAGCAAAACCACCCGAGCCTATCAACACCGGGAAGTAGATATCATTAAAATATTGGAGGACAATGGTTTTTCAGTCGGTCGATCCGCGATGACCAGTACCCGGTTTTATTACTCGCGTTTGCTAGAGGCAATCCGGTGCTGATCCGGGCTGAACAACTCTAAAAAACTCTAAGATTATAGACAGCGGCTTGAAATCACAATCTCAGGTGAGTTATGCCATTGGTCAAGCTGATCGCTGCGAGCCTACTGATTCCCATGGGGTTAATTTTTTTGTTGGCGATCGCCACAGAAATGAGCAATCCCGATGCCACCCCGGAAAGTAAGCTAAGCATAACGGTTGGCAGTTTACTCCTGGGGATTCCAGCGATGGGTCTGGGAATTGGCTTGGTTTGGAGTGGATTAAAACAGCAGCAGTGGCAGCAACAACAGCGGCAATTGCATTCGATTTTTCTCAGGGTGCTGCGGGAGTATGAAGGCAGAATTACCCCGTCTGAGCTCATGAGCTACACCCAGATTTCTGCCCAAGAAGCCCAGAGGTTTCTGGACGAAAAAGCCCAGAAATTTGCAGCCAGAGTGGAAGTGCAATCTAGCGGAGAACGGCTCTACTGGTTCCCCATGGAGTAGAAATCCAGCGTTCGATCCCGTCAAGTACAAATTTGGAATTTGGGGGCATGGTGCATCATAACCTTCCGTACTCTAGCAGCAGAAACCCTGTAGATTGATATCACAAAAGCAAATAATCAAGGCAAATGATCAAGGTAGATAATCAAATAGGCCGAATTTTTCTATGTATTGCGGCAATTTTAGGGGGAGTTGGGGTGACTTTAGGTGCAGTCGGAACCCATAGCTTGAAAACCCAATTGAGTCAGGGATCCCTGGTGATCTTTGAGACTGGAATCCGCTATCAGATGTATCATGCTCTGGGGTTGTTGTTCATCGGGTTGTTGCTACTGCATTCTGAATCTCCACCATCGTTGCTGGTAGCCGCTGGGGGGGCGTTTGTCTTGGGAACCCTAATTTTTTCAGGGAGTCTTTACGGGTTAAGCCTGACGGGCCTAAATGGGTTGGGAGCGATGACTCCCGTGGGCGGGGTCGCTTTAATTCTGGGCTGGGGTTGCTTGGCCCTGGCAGTATGGAAGACCTAAGCTTCACTCGTTTCAGATGAGGTTATTGATGACGTTATTTTCGACTAGCGCAGACGGGTCAACTTCTGGCAGTACTCAATGGGAATATTGGGAATGACTCAGCCATCCCCTTTCTAGCCAGTAATCAGATTGACGCAGAAGATTTTGTTTAAGGCGAATTGAGCAGAACAGTTGCAGAATATGCCAAGGGCAAGCTTAGAATCGAGAAAACCCGATCAGATGAGTTGACTACTCCCCATGAAGACCCGGAGAATCTTTCAGATTTCCCTCTCCGTCTGACAACGGGAGCTACCAATCTCTGAGTTTTGGCTCATGTGATACCTTAGGTTAAGGCGATTAATTTTTGAATATATTTTTTATTAGACATGGGGATTGAGCATGGGCTAAATGATCTGCTGTGCAGTAGATAGCCGATTTTCCCAAGCTTAGATCCACGACAAAAAATTCAGGGCAAAGCATGATCAAAACGAACCATGACATGAAAGAAGAAACCAATCTAAAGCGGGAGACCATGGGAAGCGAATCAATGGTGCTGTTATCGCGCCGTGAAGTTGAAAAAATGCGTCAAGCAGGCCGACTGGCCGCCCAATTACTCGATCACTTAGAGCCCATGGTGCAGCCTGGGGTGACCACTCTAGAGCTCAATGATGAAGCTGAACGTTGGACTCAGGCCCATCAGGCTCGCAGCGCCCCCTTGGCCTATGATCCTTCAGGGAAAAACCCATTTCCCAAGTCAATTTGTACCAGCGTCAACCATGTGATCTGCCATGGGATTCCCAGTGCCCGACAAGTCTTGAAGTCAGGAGATATTATCAATATTGATGTCACTCCTATCCTGGATGGCTATCACGGCGACACCTCCAGAACCTTTCTGGTCGGAACCCCCTCCCCAATAGCCAAGCAATTGGTAGAAGTCACCTATGAGTGTCTGATGCGAGGGATTGACGCGGTGAAACCTGGGGGGAAAATTGGCGATATTGGGTCAGCCATTCAGGCCCATGCTGAGGCTCAGGGATTCTCTGTCGTGCGAGATTTTGTGGGTCATGGGGTCGGAACTACATTTCATACCGAACCTCAAGTGCCCCACTACGGCCAACAGGGCAAGGGCAAAAAGCTCCGTCCCGGCATGGTGTTTACGATTGAACCCATGATCAATGAAGGAACCTGGGAAGCCAGAATGCTTGAGGATGGCTGGACGGCTGTTACCGCCGATGGTAAGCTCTCGGCCCAATTTGAACACACGATTGCTGTTACGACAACTGGGGTCGAAATTTTGACTTTACCGGATTAAACATTCGTTATAAACATCCGTCAAAGGTCAGTTGATTGCTAAATTCTTACCCCTGTAGCCAGAGATTGAGCCGCCTTGGTCTTCCTGGAGGGCAACATCCAGAATCCAAGGGAGTGAGTGAAACAACCATCTGCCCCTGGAATGATGAGAATCGTTATTGTAGTCTGGTAGCTTATACACCCTGACAATTCTCAGATAGCAATCGTTTGAGCCCTGTCACTATTTCCGTATCACTACCATCAGCCGAATCCAATGTGATTTTGCTACAGTTATACGCTAAGGTGCATGAATATGAGAAAAAATGCAGGAAAAATAGAGGTTTACCTGTGCTGATCCCTGCGCCAACCTGAATCAAGGAGTTCAAGAATTGACTGCCGTAGTCATGTAGGGATATTACAGTTTTTGTCGAGAGTCGGCAGCTAGAGTAGACAGTTTGATCAAAAGCAACTACACTAGATCCGCAAAGTAAGCGCTAGCGAAAGATTAGGAGGGCGCCATTCCTGAGCAATTAAGCCTGACCGTTAGTTTAAGAGGCACTCGTGACGTTAAGGACACTTATCAACTGTTTCGCTTGACGGGATTATTAGATGCCTTTTCTGAAGGCCCATTCCGTAAAGTGGTTGGTCGTTGTCTTGAAACCGGGCCCAAGAATATTGTGCTGGACTTATCTCAAATTGATTTTGTAGATAGTTCCGGCTTGGGGGCACTGGTTCAACTGGTGAAGAAAGCCCAAACTGAGGGGGGGACTCTACAAATCGTGTCGAACCCTCGGGTGACTCAAACTGTGAAACTGGTTCGTCTGGAGAAGTTCTTATCTTTGAAACCTTCTGTAGATGATGCGATCGCAGCAATTGCTGAGTCATAGATTGGGCAACGGATGGAGCATCAGATGTTTGATCAGACATTTATCTTTGAATCAAACCTCTGTAAAAAAGCTTGCCCATTCAAATTTCTGTCCCAGATGAGAGGGGGTTAAAGGAGGTAGGAGGTTTGAAATATCGGATTTATTATCTGATAGATTGGGCGGTTCAGCTTGAACCCCTACATTTCGAGGTGAATTCAGTTGGCCTGGGTCGCCCAATGCCCTCTCAAAATTCCCGCTCAAGTTCTTGCTGATCACTCAGCCAGCGAAATGTCTGGCTGAGTGCTTATTGTTTATAACTATTACTTATAACCATTACTTATACAGAGATCGTCAATCCCGTGAAGCATGAATGTGGCCCAGGTTTGGGCGGAGGCTCAAGCCAGCCATTTGCAATCCTTGGAACCCTATCTTTCTGAGGCCGAACGCAATATTCTTCGGCGAGGTCGCAATGCCACCGCCGCCCGGGGGCCGAAACGTTTAGAGCCTGGAATCTATCAGCAAGCAACGAGCCTGGAGGCGCTGATTGGCTATCTACACCTCACCAATCCCAATCGACTCTCAGAGCTTCTGGCCCACTTAAATCTGAGTTCAGAGTAAAACATAGCGGGTAAATTCAAGTCTATCCAATCAAATGAGAATCTGGTGGAGCCAGGCATCTTGCCTGCTGAGAATTTGTTGCTAACTAATTGTGACTAATCCACTGTGCACTAGTAAGGGTTGAGTACTGGGTTCCCGTCCCCGGAAGGCTTTGAACACCTCCATCGGATGAATACTTCCCCCTAAGGCCAGCACCGTATCCCGGAAATGCTGACCGATTTTGATAATGGCGGCATCATTTTCCAGACCCGCTTCCTCAAAAGCCGCAAAAGCATCAGCACTCAAGACTTCTGCCCATTTGTAGCCATAGTATCCAGCAGCATAGCCCCCAGCAAAAATATGCCCAAAGGTACACAGGAAAGCATCTTCAGCCAGGGGTTTGAGAATGGTTGTTTGCTCAGCCAGACGGCTGCGAACCTGATTGGGGGTTTCCTGACCTCCGGGTTGGTAGCGGTGATGCAGCTCAATATCAGTAAACCCAAAATGGAGTTGACGCAGCATGGTTGTCCCACTCATGTAGGTACGAGCGGCCAGTAACTTCTGATAGTAATGTTCAGGCAAGGATTCTCCAGTTTGATAATGTTTTGCCATACCAAACAATGTAGCCTGGTCGTAGCACCAATTCTCCATAAACTGACTGGGCAATTCCACCGCATCCCATTCCACATTATTGATTCCAGCGGCACTGGGATAATCCACCACCGTCAACATGTGCTGTAACCCATGACCAAACTCATGGAAGAGGGTTTCTACCTCTGAAAACGTCATCAAGCTGGGTTTGCCATCCACGGGGGGAGTCTGATTGCACTGTAAATACGCAACGGGCAGCCGCACCTGGGATGTTCCTTGCTGAACTAGCTTGGCACGATTGACACATTCATCCATCCAGGCCCCGCCCCGTTTCTCCGCGGGGCGACTATAGGGATCGAGGTAGAAATAGGCAATCGGCTCCCCAGTTTCATTGGCCACCTGAAAATAGCGAACGTCAGGATGCCAGATCGGGGCTTGACCATCTGCCGCCGTGATCGCAATCCCAAAAATCCGATGAACCAGACCAAATAGTCCAGCCAAAACCTGGGGCAAAGGGAAATAAGGCCGCAGTTCCTCATCGGTAAAGGCAAATTTGGCGGCTCGCTGTCGTTCGGCCCAAAAACCAATATCCCAATGTTTCAGATCCTCGGCTTCTGGGGCCTGTTGCGATCGCGCGAAGGCTTTAAGATCCTCAAACTCTCGGGTTGCCGCTGCATAACTGACCACCCGCAGCTCTTCTAACAGAGCTTCTACCGCCACAACTCCGGGGGCCATTTTGCTGGCGAGACTCAGCTCAGCGTAGCTATCAAACCCCAGAATATGTGCTTTTTCCCGGCGCAATTTGAGAATTTGTTCGATCAGGGGATAGTTGTTCAGATCTCCATCAGAAGCGCGGCTAATATAAGCCCGATAAACCTGTTCCCGCAGATCTCGGCGAACGCTGTATTTTAAGAAGGGGCCAAAACTGGGGAAGTCCAGGGTAATCCGCCAGGGGCCATTTTCTGGGGTGGCCTGTTCATCTCCCGCCTCCCGAGCTGATTGAGCCGCCAGACTGAGCAGACTGGGGGGCAATCCTTTCACCTCTTCCGGGGTGGTCAGGGTTAGACTAAACGCCTTGGTGGCATCCAGAACGTTATTAGAATATTGGGTGGAGATCTCCGCCAGTTCAAGCTGAATCTGATTAAATCTGGCCTTTGCGTCTCCTTCCAAGCCAACCCCAGACAACTCCGCATCCCGAATTGCAGCTTCGATAATTCGATGCTGAGCTGCGTCTAACTCTGGCCACTTAGGGCTTTGTTGCAGGGTTTTGAAGGCTTTGTAAATGGCCTGGCTCTGACTCAGTTGATTGACAAACTGAATCACCTGTGGCTGCACTGTCTCATGGGCTTGCCGCAGTTCTGAGCTGTTCTTGACTCCCATCAGATGATTGATAATCCCCCAACTCCAGGTCAAACGCTCCTGTAGAGTTTGCAGGGGCTCCACCAGACCTATCCAGGTCGGTTCTAGGGTTTGTTCAAACTGATCAAGGGCCTCTGTCAGCTCAGCTAACAGTTGCGTCATCGCTGGAACCACTTGCTCTGGCTTGATCGTGGTGAAAGGAGGTAACCCTCTGCCAATCAGCAGAGGATTTTTAATCGTTGAGGTGTCTACACTCATGTACCGGGTCAAAATCTCGTAGGGTATCACCCTCTAGTTATACCAATTTGCTCGAATTAAAGGTAGATTCCTGAGGAGAAACAGATGGATACAGATGGGGATTTATCCCCTACTGACGACCCGAAACCGATAGGGTATAGGGGTGCTTACCTTGAGCGCGATCGCCAATAAACAGCTTATAGGTGCCAGGGGTACCATAGCCAGAAAACTGCAACAGACCTCCCTCAGGTAACACGCAATATCGACCTCCAGGCCCATCAATTAACAGGGTGGGGGAGCCAGCGGTTTTCACTCGAATTTGCCAGAACGTCAAATCTTCAGTGACATCAATCACATGGTTAGGAGTGGTGGCAATATAACCACAATCCCCACTATTGGTGGTGCCTCCTGAAGTTCCGGAGATACTCAGGGGGGTTCCGGCGGATAGCTTTTCCCGATCGGCCCAGGCTCCTTGGGGTAGGGCTAAAATCAGCGCCAGAGTTAATCCGATTACCGTTAATCGTTTCAGTGTGAGATTGCTTAAATTCAGTGTGAGATTGCTTAAATTCAGTGTGAGATTGCTTAAATTCATTCGTAAATTCATCATTATGTCTCTCCTCCTAACAAAATATATAATGAAATGAAAATGTAATGTTCCAGGACATCTTGGCCCTCACACGTGGTTGGGGTTGAGACCCAGAGGTTTTCACAGAACCGTCGTAGGGGCTGGGTCACCCAGCCCATCCCCAGCCCGTCCCCAGGTAGGTCACCCGTCCTTCCTCTAGTACGCTACAGATTTCAGAATAGATCTGGCTGATTTAAGAGTGCCCTGAGACCTGCTCAAATGCCAGGGGTTTTCTCGTTCAGAAATGGCTACGACCCAAAAGTGACTGTAGCTCACTGCCCTTAGTTACAATACTGCCAGGAGAACTGTAAAGCAGGATATTCTGCGGTTAACTTTAGGGTACGGAAGACCGTACTAAATCAGCAAGGAGTATGGCTATGAACTTTCAAGATGATCCCATTCAGAACAATCCAGAGCTAAAACGCAAGCTTGATGAGATGGAGGCTGACCTTTACCCCATTCAATCCCTGGAAACCTCCTCGAGTTCTTCCAAGTCCGAGTTCTCAAAAACGACGAAAACTTACTTTATGCAGTTTCGTAGCTGGTTCAGAGGGTTGCCGCAATGGGGCCAGATTGGGGTGGGGGTAATAGGAGTGGCAGCAGGGTTGGCCCTGGTGAAAGTTCTGATCCAATTAATTTCTTTAGCCTTGAGTCTTGCAGTAATCGGCGTAGTAGGATACTTTGCATATAAAATTTTTAAATCTCTCAGTTCCTCCAAATCTTAGTCATTTCAGTAGTGATTCCAGTTATTCCTATGGCAAGCCCCTCCCTTGGTAGAGACGTGAACCCCTCCCAACCTTCTCAATGGCAAGTTCAAGTTCGTCAACTGCCGCTGTGGATGCGTCGGTGTGGGGCTTGGGCTGTTGAAATTTCCCTGGTGGCCGTGAGTGGTCTGGTTCCCCTCACCCTGGGGTCAATGGTGAATCGTCCTCCCCAGTCAGTCCCCCTGAACCCCATCCTCCGAACGACTACCAATGGGGTTGCTGCAGCCTTGGGATTGCCGGTGCGCGATCGCCGTCCCCAGGTGACATCACTGACTAATTTTTTCTGGTCGGGGGCATTGTTACTGCCCCTCGGGGTTGCTGGATGGCAACTGCTCCTATTGTCTCGAACCGGACAAACCTCACCCAAGCGATGGTTTGGAGTTCAGGTGGTGAACCGTTATCGGGTTCCACCGACCCTGCTACAGGGACTCTATCGGGAATCCATAGGCCGCTGGGGGATCCCCCTGGGGGCAGCCTATGGCATTTGGCGGCTGACCGGAGCCTTTCCGAGTTTATTGATTCTCACTGGGTTGTCTGGGTTGATGATCCTGGCAGATGGGCTAGTGGCTAGACGGTTCCGAGGTCGTACAGGTCATGATCTGCTGGCGGGAACAACCGTACGAGAAGCGGGGTTGAGGTTCAATAATAACCCCTTTACCAGCTACGATTGGGCCAATGAACCCGAAGCGGTACGAACTTTAGTGTTCACGCCAAAACGGCGTAATTTTCCCGTGGATCTATGGGCCTGGATGCGCCAGCACCCAGGGATTACCCTGGTAACGGTAAGCGGTTTGAGTATGGCAGCCGTCCTGGGAACCTTCGCCGGAACCCAGGTTTATATTCAGAGTCAGGCCAATCGGCGGGAGTTCAAACACCAGGACAATGAAGTATTTCTCACCCTGGTAAGCAAACTGTCTCCTGATGCTACAAAAGATGTGGCCCAGCGACAGGCTGCTATCCTGGCCCTAGGAACTTTAAATGATTCCCGGGCGATTCCGCTACTGGTGGATTTTCTCGCTCAGGAAACTAATCCCGCTTTACTTGATGTCACTCAGCAGGCTTTGGTCAGTGCTGGGCCTGAGACTCTTCCCTACTTGCGACAGTTAAACCAGTCCTTAAAAAACGAACTGGAATCCCTGGAGTTTGGGACTAATACCCCGGCCAAACAACTAACGGCCAAGCGGCAACAGTCGGTACAGCGGGCGATCGCCAAGCTTTTAACCATTCATAGTGGCTCTATTGAAGGAGTTGATCTGAGCCGCATTGACCTGGGTCAAACCCCAGCAGGAACCGCTCAGTTTACCCTAGTACTCAGCAACATCGACCTATCTGGACTGAACTTGAGAAGTAGCCTGCTCGATCACGCCAACCTCACCGATAGTAATTTTTATAGCGCGGGGGATGATGGCAGATTTGGAACGTTCGATGATTGGATTACCGATTTGAGTGGAGCGGATCTGACGGAGGCGAATCTGACTGGGGCATTTCTCCAGCGAGTGGATCTGAAGCGAACGAATTTACTTCGGGCCACCTTGAATAAAGCCGATCTCACCGATGCCGACTTAACCGGGGCTAACCTGAGCAGCGCTCAGTTGATAGGAGCTAATCTGGGAAACGCTCAATTAGCAGAAACCAAGCTGGCTGGGGCTGATTTGACTAATGCTCAACTCTCCCAGGCCAATCTGGAAACTGCCCGGTTAATCAAGGTGAAGGCTCAAGGGGCAGAGTTTATTAATACAAACCTGCAGGAAGCCGGTTTGCAGGAAGCCGATCTAGCTGGGGCCGACCTGTCTGGGGCCGACCTGTCTGGAGCTGACTTGAGTTTTGCTCAGTTGACTGGAGCGGACTTCAAAAATGTCAATCTCCAGGATGCCAATTTACAAAATGCCGATCTGAGCCTGATTAACCTGGCGGGGGCGAACCTGAAGAATACGGATTTCAATGGCGCTAAGTTTTCAGTCACTTTACCTGGAGAAGCAACGGATAGCTTTATTCAGGCGACGGGTACCAATCCCCAATCCAATCGCCTGCAACGGGTGAACTTTACTAAAGCCAGAAACCTGACTCCCAGCCAGATTTCCTATATCTGCAACCAGGGGGGGATTCATCCAGACTGTTCTAAATAGGGGTTCCCAAGGATTATGGATTAAACAGACTAGAACAGCCGTCTCGTTTCCCAACAGCAAGATGCCTGTGCCATAAGATTTGCATCTTTTGATGAATATTCAAGTAGGGGCAGGGTTGCCCTGCCCCTGTCCCTGTCCTAGAGTGCTCTCGCAAAGGATTGATCCAACCGTGATATTCTGAAGGTTAAAGAATGTACTATTTACAACGTGTAGTTTAAAGCGATTGCTTCACCACAACAAATTCCTATGACCTATTCATCCTCTTCCGCCAACGGAAGTCAGCAGTCCCCAGAAACCATACTAACCCTGACGGATGAGCAAGGGCGATCGCTGGATTGTCTGGTGCAGTCTTCAATTCAGGTCGATGCTCAAGAATATGCCCTACTGATTCCATCAGATACCCCGGTAGAGCTGCTGACCTGGCCCGATGAAGACGCTACCGATGAAGAGGCCATCTTTATTGACTCTGAGTCAGAGGTAGATGAGATTTTTCCCATTGCCAAGGCCGTGCTAGAGGAACAAAACCTGATTTTGAAGCGAACAGCGATCACCTTAACGGTCGAAGGAGAACTGCCCGAACCCTCTGAAGAAGAAGCTGAATTAGAACTGGGGGAAGAGTCCGAGGCCCCTGAAACTGAGGAAATGTTATGGTTAGCCAGTTTTTACCACGAAGAACGGGAGTATGGAATTTATGTTCCCCTAGATCCATTTTTTCTGTTGGTTAAAATTGATAGTGAAGGCAAGCCCTACCTGCTTTCTGGAGAAGAACTGGAGAAATTAGAGCCTTTTCTGGCCGAGATTGAAGATCAATTGTTTGATGATATGTAGGGTTCCCAGGACGCAGATACCCTCTGCAAATCTCCTCCGGCCATAAACCTGAACTGAACAGCCCCCTGTTCAATACTCAAGACAAACTTTATAGGTATGAAACGGATAACCCAACGATTCTTTTATCTTGCCCTCTTGCCCATGGTCTGGATGATTGCCGCATGGCAAGGATGGTCATGGTGGAGTTGGGCGAGTTCGGCTCCGGTGGCAGAGAGTTCAGCGGATGCCAAGAATGCTTCGGCCTCTGGGGTGCAAATCACAATTCCCCCTGGAACTCCTAGCCAGCAAATCGGTGAGAACCTGGCAGCAGCAGGGTTGATTCGATCCTCCAACGCCTGGAGGCTCTGGGCTCGCTGGTTGGTGTTTCGGGATCCAGCAGGGGATTTCAAGGCCGGAACCTATCAGCTTTCCCCTACCCAAACCCTGAGCGAAGTAGCAGGTAAAGTTTGGGATGGAGAGGTGATGCAACTTAGCTTCACAATTCCCGAGGGCTGGTCAATCAAGCAAATGGCTGAATATTTTGAGCAGCAGGGCTTCTTTCCCGCAGCGAAGTTTGTCGCTGCGGCCTCCCAGGTTCCCCGGGACAAGTTCTCCTGGTTGCCGCCCAATCTGCCGCTCCTCGAGGGTTTCCTCTATCCCGATACCTATCAGGTTGAAGCCGAACAAATCACCCCTGAGACTGTGATCAATCAAATGCTGCAACGATTTGAGCAGGTGGCTCTACCGGTTTATCAGCAGGCCCAGAATCAACAAAATCTCAGCCTTCAGGAGTGGGTCACCCTGGCGAGTATTGTCGAGAAGGAGTCGGTGGTGTCCCAGGAGCGCAATCGGATTTCTGGGGTATTTCACAACCGCTTAGACAAGGGTATGAACCTAGCGGCTGACCCGACGGTGGAGTATGGTTTGGGAATTCGTCAAACCGTTGAACAACCCCTGACCTTCAAACAGGTTGAAACCCCCTCTCCCTACAACACCTACCTGAATCCTGGACTTCCTCCTACCCCCATTGCCAGTCCTGGGGTGGCCAGTTTGCAAGCCACTCTCACCCCAGAAGATACAGATTACCTGTACTTTATGGCCCGGTATGATGGCACCCATATTTTTAGTAAAACTGAAGCGGAACATCAAGCTGCGATCGCCGAAGTAGAATGGCAACTCTCTACCCAATAGGGGATCCAATAGTAGATCAATCCCCGAATTTTCCTGGATCAAGCCAATTTCAGCTAGAATCAGAAAGCTGAATAGGTTGGTCTGATTATGTCTTGGGGGAAGCTTTTACAACCTGATTTGATTTTAGGTGACTCGATTCTGGCGCTGACCCCGGAGGTGCTTCAAGCCCATCAGCTTCAGGGATTGGTACTGGATGTGGATGAAACCCTGGTGCCCATTACCCAAAGTAATGTCTCCGAGATTTTACAGGATTGGGTGGAGACGATTCGCCCCGTAGCGACGATTTGGTTAGTTAGCAACAATATCAGTCAGTTCCGGATTGGTAGCATTGCCCGAACCCTGAATTTACCCTACATCAGTGGAGCCGGGAAGCCATCTCGCCGTAAGTTGCGGCGGGCGGTAGAAGCGATTAATTATCCGGCTGAACAGGTGGGGATGGTGGGCGATCGCCTGTTTACTGATGTGCTAGCGGGCAATCGCCTGGGAATGTTTACGATTCTGGTGGAGCCCATGCCAGATCCAAATCTGGAGGGGCAGTTGATGTTCCATACCCGTACCTTCGAGGTCTGGCTATCGAAGTTGCTGGGAGCAACCCTCAAGTTTGATTAGCCGTTGTTGATAAGTAGCTAGGCACAATTAATCAGAAGATACATGTAGGGGGTTGAAGGGGGCGCTGCCCCCCTTCCTGGGGCAAAGCCCCA